>CAITPF010000166.1 GCA_903894155.1 uncultured beta proteobacterium
GTGTGGGAAACACCTGCGGGTCTATCAACACGTCGCAAGGAGCTGCGCGACCAGCATTGACCAGGGAAGGGGGGCTGCGTCATCGAATCTAACATGCGGGATTTTGATCTTGGCTCATGATATTAGAATTTCAATTCTTGTCTCATGCCAGATAAACTATATCGATCAGTCCAGAACTGAGCGAACAATCCGTAGGGAATCCGTAGCCTATGAGCCGTGTTGCCCGAACCAGCGACCTGATGTGGCCCCGCCTGTTCCGGCGTTTCGAAGGACGCGCCAGTACCCGGCAGGGGCAGTTGCGCGATATGCTGGTCCATGCGGTGGTGGAAGGATTCCTGTCCCCGGGTCAATCCCTACCCTCGAGTCGGTTACTGGCCAGCGAGTTGAAACTTTCCCGCACCACGGTGACGCTGGCGTTTCAGGCACTGATGGATCAGGGCCTGATCGTGGGGCGCCCGCGTAGTGGATACTTCGTCGCAGACCAGATGCTGGCCACATTTGTCGTCGCGCGTCGTCGCGCGGACCAGCGCGCGCTGCGGGGCAGCGTGAACTGGCACGATCGCATGGTGCTGACCCCGTCGATACAGCGAAACATCGTCAAGCCGAGTGACTGGCAACAACGTCCATATCCATTCATCTACGGCCAGTTCGATGCGACCCTGTTCCCGGGGCGGGAGTGGCGCGAGTGCGTTCTGGAATCGCTGCAATCGCGCTCTGTGCGCCAGTGGGCGCCAGACCACCTTGATCGTGACGACGACATGCTGGTCGAGCAGATTCATCGCCGTCTGCTTCCGGCGCGTGGCATCTGGGTCGAACGCAATGAGATCCTGGTTACCGCCGGTGCGCAACAGGCGACGTTTATGCTGGCAGCGCTACTTGTCGGCCCGACGACGACGGTTGGTGTCGAGAATCCTGGTTACCCGGATGCGCGCAACAACTTCGCCCTGCGGACTGCGCACGTGCGGGCGCTGCGGGTAGACGGCGAGGGTCTGGCCCCTAGTGCCGCGTTGTCCAGTTGCGATTACGTCTACGTGACACCGAGCCACCAGTGCCCGACGACGGTCACAATGCCTCTGGCGCGCCGGCACGCTTTGCTCGCTCGTGCCGAACGCGACGACTTTGTTGTGATCGAAGACGACCACGAGAGCGAGCTCAACTTTTCCGGCCATCCCATGCCTGCGCTGAAGAGCCTCGATACGGCGCAGCGCGTCATCTACGTGGGTAGCTTGTCGAAGACGCTGGCGCATGGACTGCGCTTGGGCTTCATCGTGGCGCCGTCGGACCTGATACGCGAATTGCGCGCGCTGCGCAGGCTGATGATGCGGCACGTTCCTACCAACAACCAGCAGGCTGCGGCAAGCTTTATCGCGCACGGCCACCACGAGGCATTCGTGCGCCGTCTTAACGTCGCCTACCGCGATCGGTCGCGCGCCCTGGACGCGGCGTTGCATGCGCATGCACCAATGCTCGCACCGATGGCCGCGAAGGGCGGATCGGCGCTCTGGGTGGCAGCGCCGTCGGAGTTGAACACCAGTGACCTCGCACAACGGCTCTACGAGCAAGGCGTTGTCATCGAACCTGGCGAGGTATTCTTTGCGGGAACCAAGCGCCCGCGCAATCACATGCGCATTGGCTACTCGTCGATCGGACTGGACCGCATCGATGCGGGCGTGCGAATCATCGCACGTGAAATTGTGCGGGCGAGCTCACGCTAAGCCGACAGTCGATTGGACTGCAGCGCCAGATGCCTGAGTTCTGGACTTATCAAAAATATGAATCTGGCTCTATGCCCGGACACGTCCACTTGCTAGTCTCGGGCAAGAACCATCGCTCTGATCGTGCCGACACCAGGCATTGAGCATGACTAGCCTGCTCATGCCTTCATCCATGACGTTTAGTGTTTTGTTGAAATCACATCATTTTTTGGCGCTACCTGAATGATATTGATCGAACTAGCCTGAATTTTCCCTCCATCAACGGGATCACCTCCGCAATGCTTCGACTCGTCGCCTCGCGCCTTCTCAGTGCCATTCCCGTGCTGCTGACGGTCATGCTGATCGCGTTCTTTTTGATGCGGATGGTGCCTGGCGATCCAACCATGGTGCTTGGCGGCCTGGACGCAACGCAGCAGGAGCGCGATGAAATGCGGCGCACGCTCGGCCTGGATCAACCGCTGCCGGTACAACTGGGTCGCTGGATGATCGGCTTGGCGCATGGCGATCTGGGGCGTTCAATCCTTCTCGGCCAGGATGTGGCCAGTACCGCCGCAGAACGACTTCCCGTCACGTTTTCCATTGCGCTGTTTTCGTTTGCGATCACTGTTACGTTTGGGGTGTTTGCGGGTGTGGTGGCTGCATTGCGCCAAAACACCTGGGTTGATCAACTGCTGATGACGTTAGCGGTGTTGGGCGTGTCCCTGCCAAACTTCTGGCTTGCACTGGTGCTGATCGTCCTGTTTTCAGTTGATCTGGGATGGTTGCCGACTGGCGGCTATGTGCCGTTCATGACTGATCCGCTGCAGTGGTTGCGCGCGGCAACTCTCCCGGCGTTGTCGCTTGCCTTGGTGCAGGTCGGTCTGCTCGCACGCGTCACGCGGTCATCGATGCTGGACGTTCTGCGTCAGGACTATGTCAGGACTGCGAGAGCGAAAGGGTTGAGTGCATTTAAAGTGGTGTTCAAGCATGCCCTCACCAACACCCTGATTCCGGTCGTGACGATCACCGGTCACCTGTTTAGCTTGCTGCTGGGTGGCTCCATCGTGATTGAAACCGTCTTTTCAATTCCCGGGTTTGGTTTGCTGCTCGGGTCAGCCATATTGGGCCGAGACTACCCCGTGATTCAGAGTGGGTTGCTGATCTACGCCGTCATGCTGGTCTTGCTGAACATTGTTTTGGATCTGATTTACGCCAAACTCGACCCCAGGATCGGTTATGACGCTAGTAACTGACACGGCGAAGGATGTCGCTGGCGCGCCCCTTTCGTCATCGAGGCACTGGTGGCGTCGCGATGTCGTTCGCAGAATGCTGGGCCATCGGACGTTTATGATTGGCGCCGTGCTGTTTTTTGCGGTCCTTGTGGTGACGCTGCTCGCGCCATGGATTGCACCGGTAGACCCGCTGAAAGTGTCGATGCGAAACAGCTTCAAGCCTCCCAGCGCCGATTTCTGGTTTGGCACCGATAACCTTGGCCGCAATTTGCTGAGTCGCGTGCTTTACGGCGGTCGCGCTTCGTTACTCATTGGGTTTGTCGTGGTGATCGTCAACGCTGTATTCGCGGTTGGCATCGGCGCCATCGCCGGCTATTTCCGCAGGCTTGACAATCCAGTGATGCGGGTCATGGACGCGCTGATGGCATTTCCTGCCATCCTGCTGGCACTGGGGATTGCTGCGGCACTTGGCCCGTCAATGGCAAACGCGATGATTGCCCTGGCGGTAGTCGCCATTCCCGGCAATGCCCGGCTAGTGCGATCCACCTTTCTCGTCATTCGGGAGATGACCTACGTTGAGGCCGCAATTGTCGCTGGCGCACGTCCGATGCGGATCATCATGAAACACATTCTTCCCAACTGCATGGCACCTCTCGTGGTCGCCTTGAGTTTTACGTTCGCCTATGCCGTGCTGGCCGAAGCGGTGCTCAGCTTTCTAGGCGTTGGTACGCCTCCCCCGGCCCCGAGTTGGGGCGGGATCATCGCCGAGGGGCGTTACTACTTAAGCGACGCTCCGTGGATCATCCTGATTCCGGGTGGCATGCTCGCGATGACCGTGCTGAGCCTCAACCTGCTAGGCGATGGCCTGCGGGACGTGCTCGACCCCAAACTAAAAGTTCAACGAGGATGACTTCCACCCCACCTGTCATTGCGCCGGTGTTGTCGGTGCGCGATCTGAGCGTTTCTTTCAGCACAGATTCCGGCGAGGTCCCCGCGATCGAGGATATCTCGTTCGACGTTGCTCGCGGCGAAGTATTGGGCATCGTCGGTGAGTCGGGCAGCGGAAAGAGTGTGACTGCACTGACGGTGATGCGCCTTTTGCAAATTCCGCCGGCACGAATACGCAGCGGCAGCATCCACTTTGAAGGCCAGAATCTTCTGGCACTCAAAGAGGCACAAATGCGGCGTATCAGAGGTCGCGCGATCTCGATGATCTTTCAAGAGCCTATGACGTCTCTCAATCCGGTCTTTACGATCGGCGATCAGATTGTCGAAACCATACTTGCTCACGAGTCTGTGAGTGTGGCCAGTGCAAGAAAACGTGCCATTGATCTGCTCGGCCGGGTTGGCATACCTTCACCCTCCAGGCGAATTGACGATTTCCCACACCAGATGTCGGGTGGTCAGCGCCAGCGCGTGATGATTGCCATTGCACTGGCTTGCCAACCTCGTATTCTATTGGCGGACGAGCCGACGACTGCGTTGGACGTCACGATTCAGGCCCAGATTCTGGACTTGCTTCGCAATCTGCAGCGAGAGTTTGATATGTCGGTTGTGATGATCACGCACAACATGGGCGCGATTGCGGATTTTGCTGACCGGGTTCTGGTGATGTACGCCGGTCGCGTCGTGGAGGAAGCCGGCGTGCACGAAATATTTGAGAAACCACACCACCCCTACGCTGCGGCGCTTTTGGCCAGCGTGCCGTTGCTCGACGACGACCGCCGGCGGCTTTCCGCCATCCCCGGCCAGTTGCCAATTCCGTCAGAGTGGCCGCCCGGTTGTCGATTTGCCCCTCGCTGCCAGCAGGCTTCGACTCAGTGTCAGGAAGCGGTTCCTGATTTTAGAAACGTGGGCGTCTCAGCCCGTGTTGCGTGCATCCTATATCCTCACGATATCGCGCGATCGGTGACGGAGTGCAAAAAATGAACGCCGGCTCCAGTCCGAATGTGATCGAAGCGATTCACCTGAGCAAGCAGTTCAAGCTTAAGCGGCGCTCGGTGTTCGACGCCGTGCCGCCCCCCGTTCGTGCCGTGGACGACGTGAGCTTTGCCATCGCCCGCGGTGAAACGCTGGGACTGGTGGGCGAGTCAGGCTGCGGCAAAACGACCGTTGGCCGTCTTCTGCTGGCACTCGAGCGACCAACGGGAGGCTCGATACTTTTTGGTGGCGTGGATCTGACGAAGCTTGATGCCGGTGCGATTCGCCCGCTACGGCGTGGCATGCAGATGATTTTCCAGGATCCCTACGGCGCACTCAATCCGCGCATGACAGTCGAGCAAATCATCGCTGAACCTTTGATTATCCAGGGTGCCCGGTTTGACCAGGCAACGCGGGAGCGCACAAGGGAATTGCTGGACCTGGTTGGCTTGTCTTCTGCACATGCGACACGTTATCCCCATGAATTTTCTGGTGGTCAGCGACAGCGCATCGGCATTGCGCGCGCGCTGGCGCTTCAGCCACAACTCATTGTTTGCGATGAACCGGTCTCTGCGCTGGATGTGTCAGTGCAGGCACAAGTTGTCAATCTCCTGCAGGATTTGCAGGAGCGGTTCAGTCTGAGCTATTTATTTATCGGACATGATCTTGCCGTCGTGCGCCATATATCCCACCGTGTTGCGGTGATGTATCTTGGCAGGATCGTGGAGTTGTCCAGCAAGCAGCAGCTTTACGGTGACCCGCTTCATCCCTATACCTCCGCATTGCTTGATTCAGTGCCTTCACCGCGTCCCTCGCGCGAGTCGCGTCGGCCCATTCTTGCGGGTGATCCGGCAACTTCGGATCGGCCGTTGCGCGGATGTCTGTTCCAAAACCGGTGCCCGCAGGTCGTTGAAATTTGCCGCAGCACTGCTCCGGCTCTGGAGGAAAAGCGCTCGGGCCACTGGGTTGCTTGCCACCGCATTGACGCAGGCGAGAAGGCAATGGATGGCTTTACAGAATTTCCCGTCAGTAGCAACGCCCAGACCGCTAAGGCTGTACCGAGTATCCCCGTCCAGTCAATAAATTCGAACCCACCCTAAGGAGCTGATCATGAAATCAGTTTATGCCTCTTGTGCCGCACTCATCCTGGGTGCTCTTGGAATGACGGCTGCGCAGGCGCAGACTGCAGCGCCGTTTCAGTGCCCAACCAAAGGGGGAGACCTCACTTATGGACAGGCGGCCAAGGCGAACAGTCTCGACCAGGCGGTATCGAACACCGTCTCGACACGGAACATCGCCCAGAACATCTTCGAGTCACTGATGACGCGCGATCAGGCCAACAATCCAATTCCGCAGCTTGCGGAATCGGTAGCGGTTTCGCCGGACGGCATGACTTACTCGTTCAAATTGCGACACGGCGTGAAATTCCATAACGGAAAGGAAATGACCTCGGCCGACGTATCGGCCTCTCATGACCGATACAAGCGAGTCGGCTGGGATAAGGCGATGCTGGTGAACGTCGACCGGTGGTCTGCGCCGGACCCCTACACCTTCGTTATTCATATGAAAAAGGTGCAGCCGACGTTTTTGGATGCAATAAGCTCGTTCCTGGTTCCGCTCATCATTATCCCGTCCGAACTCGCTGACGCGGAGCCCATGCGTTTGCCCATTGTTGGCACCGGCCCATTCGAGTTGGAGAAGTTCGTACCCGACAGCTACGTCAAACTCAAACGCTTCGAAAAATACACCCCGAACACTGCATATTCTGATATCACGGGCTTCGGCGGCTACAAGCAGGCCTGCCTCGACTCCGTCACGATCCGGTTCGTTTCCGAAGCGGGCGCGCGCGTTGCGGGTTTGCAGACTGGCGAGCTGAACATCATCGAAAATCTCCCGGTCAGGTCAAAAGGCGCACTCGAAAAGGACAAGGCCATTACCATAGAGAAGCTGGAAAACGCCGGGGTCGTCATCACCACAGCCAACTACTCTGCTCCGCCCACCGACAACCTGCTGGTGCGAAAAGCGGTCCAGGCTGCGCTTGACATGGACGAAATCATGGATGCGGCGACGGATGGCGCATATCGACTCAACGTCGGCTTACAGTACCCGGGTAATGCTGCCTACAGTGAAAGCGGCAAGGAGTTCTACAACTTGAAGGACCCGGCATTGGCCAAACGTTACCTTAAAGAAGCTGGCTATAAGGGCGAACCCGTCGTGCTGCTGACAAATAAGGACTACCCGGCGCACTACAACGCCGCGGTGGTGATGGCCGCGCAATTAACTGCAGTCGGGATCAATGCCAAACTGAGAGTACTGGACTGGCCTACCTCGATTCAGACCTTCGAAAAGGAAAGCACGGGCTGGAATTACTTCTTTACTACGTGGTTCATTGCCGTGGCCCAAGGCCCCCTCGGGGCACTGAGTTTCCTCGCGCCACCACAGAACACGTACAAGCCAAAAGGACCGGATTCGGTGGACAAGGTTCTTGAGACCGAATGGGCTGGCATGCAGACCTTACCCACAGCCGAAGAGAGAAACGCCGCGTTTGCGCGTGGGCAACACCGTGTGATGGAGCAAGGAATGGCCCTGCCTTTTGGCACTTCGACTCTGCTGTTTGGCGTTCGCTCAGATGTCAAGAACTTCCGCCCCTTCCTGATTCCACGGTTTTCAAACGTTTACGTGCAGAAATAGGCGGTTTTTGTCAGCAAATGCGCCGGCTGTCGCTGTTCGCCGTTTAGCCAGGAGACTGTATGTTCGACACCATTATTTCCGGTGGACTGATTATTGATGGCACTGGTGCACCAGGCTTCGTGGCCGACGTCGGTATTGTGGGCGACCGCATTATCGCGGTCGGAGACCTGTCGGCCGCCACCGCAGCCGACAAAATTGACGTGACCGGCTTGACGCTCGCCCCCGGCTTCATTGACATCCATACGCACTCTGATTTCACCCTTCTCGTCGATGGGCGCGCGGACAGTCAGATTTGCCAGGGCGTGACGACCGAGGTGATCGGACAATGCGGGTACAGTTGCGCTCCGCGCAATCTGGGTGCCGGTGGAAACCAGCTAATCGGATACATTGACGCCGGCGTTGACATCAACTGGCAAACCTTCGGCGGCTATCTCCGAAAACTGGAAGAGGCTCGCCCGGCCGTCAATGTAGCGGCATTTGTGGGGCACGGCGCAATTCACCGCGCGATCAAGGGAGACGACACTTCGACCAGCACCTATGAGGAAATCGAGGCCATGGTGCAGTTGGCTGAAGCGGCCTTTGACGATGGTGCGATGGGATTCTCAACCGGCCTCGAATACTTTCCAGGCAACATCGCCCCGCTGGAAGAGATGGCGGCTTTGACCGCGGTAGCGGCCAAGCGCGGCGGGCTTTATGCCACGCATGTGCGCAACCGTGATGTTTATTACGATCTCGGCTTTACGGAGGCCGTGGCCACGGCGCGGCATGCGGGCGCAAGGTTGCAGATCTCGCACATCCAGCCGAAATTTGGCGCGCCAGTGCATGCCATGGAGCATTCGCTGGAGTTAATTTACCGGGCCGAGCGTGAAGGGGTGGACGTGGGCTTTGACATCATCCCGCATGACTGGTCCCACACGTCTATGTCCGCGGCGTTGCCACCATGGGCGCGTGCCGGGGGCACTGCCAAGACCATTGAGCGCCTTAAAGACCCCTTCTTGCGCGATCTCATGAAGAAGAACCCGCAGCCGATTTGGCGTCTGGTACCGGCCGGCAAATGGGACGACATCATCTTGCTTAGGGCGGTGGTCAATCATTCGCTGATCGGTCAGACTTTTGCAGAAATCGGGCGACAACGCGGGGTTGATCCTTACGACGCCTATTTTGATATCCTGATCGAAGAGGGTGAGCATCTGCCGCAAGCTCTTTGGACCTCGCACAGCTTTAACGATGCCGACATCTGCATGTGCATGCACGAGTCCAAGTGCATCGTGATGTCTGACACGTTGGCCGTGAGCAAGCGTGGCCCGCTGAAAGGGACCATTGGTTCACTCAGTGGTTACGGGTGGACCGCCCGATTGCTTGGGCATTTCGTGCGCGAACGTGGAATTATTACGCTTGTCGAGGCGATATGCCGGATCACCCTGCGCCCCGCCGAACGACTGGGTCTTGTTGACCGGGGTCGAGTGCGCGCTGGCGCATTTGCAGACATCGTCGTCTTTGATGCAGAGAACGTACGCGACCAGACGACCGTTCTGACGCCACAGGTCCACCCGACCGGGTTTTTACATGTCATGGTCAACGGGCGATTCGCCGTTCGGGATGGATTGCGCAATGACGAGCAATCCGGCCGAGTTTTGCGCCACTCTGGCTAGGCCATCGCTGGCGGAATTTGGAGGCGCAAGCCGGAATCGAACCGACCTAGACGGATTTGCAATCCTTGCTGGCCGCGACAGGACTCGACTAGACACGGAATTCCGTAAGGGCGCTGCAGGGGGCCGAGGGTTGCCTGAATTCACAAGTTCTGGTGAGTTCATGCCTGCAGTCGATCTACCGCACGTTTTCAAACATAGTCTCGCTTCATTCGTTTTTCAATCCGACTTATCGCCGGGAGCGTTTTCTGCTATCGACGCCAAGCATGGTGAGTTGGCAACGATGTTGGTATATTGCTGGTATATCGAAGGCGAAGGGTCCGTACGCTTGGCAGCCGACTGAAAATCGGTCGGAAATGAAAGGAAGGTATGGAGATGAAAGCTTTTAAATTGCTCCTCTGCGTCTTGCTTTTTCCCGTGGCTGCGATGGCTCAGGGCGACGCCGTGCGCCTTCTCGTGGCGGCACCAGCGGGGGGCGGTACCGATGTTGTCAGCCGCATCCTGATCAAGGAGGCGGCTCCCTTGTTGAACGAGGCGATGCTGGTCCAGAACATCCCTGCGGCAGGTGGCGTTATCGCCATGAGCCAGATGATGCAGGCGCCACCCAACGGCAAGACCTTGGTTGCGATGGCCAACGGCTCGCTGACTGCTATTCCGCATTTGATCAAGGTGCCGTTTACGGCGGATGACTACATTCCCCTGTTGGGCGTCTCGAGCGCGCCCTATGTTGTTTGCGCAAGCCCTGCCTTTCCGGCGACCAACGCCAAAGAGTTCGTCGAGGTGCTGAAGGCGAATCCGGATAAGTACACGATTGGAACGGATGGCGGAGCGGGATGGCTTTCGACCCAACGCGCGCTGCGAGCCCTGGGCGCATCGGTGCGCAACATTTCCTACAAGGGTGCAGCAGAGATCGTCGTGGGTTTCCTTGGTGGCCACATCGATCTCTACAGTGGTGGCACGGCGTCGATTCTGCAGAGTTCCCAAACAGGCAAGGCGAATTGCTATTTGCTGACCACCGCTGACCGGTCACCGTCGTTTCCCCAAGCCGCGGGGCTCAATGATTTCGGCATCGGATCCGAAGAGACGCCGCTCTGGCGCATCGTGCTCGCGCCCAAGAACACGCCGCCTGACATCGTTGCCCGTCTGGAAGCTGCCTTCCTGAAGGCCGCGAACTCGCCGGCCATGCGGCAGTTCCATACTGACAATGGCGAAAAGTTCATCGTCTTTCAGGGAGAAGAACTGCGGGCGCGGCTCAAGCGCGAATATGACGGCTTGGGAAAAGTGGCTCAGTCGCTGGGGCTGAAGCCTTGAAGAGCTCGCTTATGCGAATCCGCGTTGGATGAAGGCCTGATATGTCCGTAACGTCAGATCACCACAGCCCGGCATCGGGCCCCGCCAGCGGGTTTCACGGCACGACCCATCGAGAGCCTGCCTTACTCAAGAGCTGGCTTGCCGGGTCGCACGAGCCAGCGATCGAGCCCGATCTGCCCATCGTCGATGCACACCACCATCTCTGGGATGACCAGCGGGGCCGTTATCTCGCCGATGAGCAACTGGTCGATCTGGACTGCGGTCACAATGTGGTCGCAACCGTCTACATCGAGGCCAGTTCGATGTACCGGGCCGACGCGCCCCCTGCAATGCAGCCCGCTGGCGAAGTCGAATTCGTCAACGGCATCGCCGCGGCAAGCGCCAGTGGTCGCTACGGCAACAAGCGGCTTTGCGCTGGCATCGTCGGCTACGCCGACATGATGTTGGGCAACGAGGTGCAGCCGGTGCTGGAAGCGCTGCAGCAAGCTGGCAATGGACGGCTGCGGGGCATCCGCTACGGTGTCTGCTGGGACACAGGCGATGCGGTGAAATTCATTCGCCGCCAGGTTCCGGCACACCGGTTGGCTGACCCTGTGTTTCGCCAAGCCTTTGCACGCCTGGCGCCACTGGGTCTGTCTTTCGAGAGCTGGCAGTTTTATCACCAGTTGCCGGATCTGGCGGACCTGCTGCCCGCTTTTCCGCACACCAGCGTGATCCTCAATCACTGTGGCGGTGTGTTGGGTATTCCCCCCCACGACAACCGGCAGCAGGTGTTCGAAATTTGGCGAAGGCATATCCGCGAGCTCGCCCGGTTTTCAAACCTCACGGTCAAGTTGGGAGGGCTCGGCATGCTGTACTCCAACTGGGACTTTCACCTACGCGCCAAACCTCCCACATCCGTGGAGTTGGCCGACGCCTGGCGGCCCTATATTGAGACCTGTATCGAGGCCTTCGGCCCAGACCGTTGCATGATGGAAAGCAACTTTCCCGTCGATAAGCAGACGTGTAGTTACGGCGTGTTGTGGAATGCGATGAAGCGCATCACGGAACACTGCACAAGTTCCGAGAAAACCAACCTCTACATGGGAACCGCGGTGAAAGCTTATCGTCTTGAGGCGATACGGCCACACGAACGCTGACCATCTGGCTCAATGGGCAGAGCGGTCTACATTTGGTGAGTTGGCTGAAGAAATCCCGATCAGGGCAGTGTCGAACGGCTAAACAGGGGCAGATGCTACGTTTACGCCACCCCTAAGAGAAGGCATAAAAAGGCGACCAGGCCGCGCTGCGGTAGATCGCTGATTTATACGGCTTTATCTGGCGGCGCAAGCCGGAATCGAGCCGACCTGGCCGGATTTTCAATCATTGCTGGCCGCGTCAGGACACGATCAAACACGAAGTCCACGAATCTTTCAGAAGCGGCCCTTGGCTCGTCGTGCCCGGCCTGCACACCAATGACTATTCGTAAAAACTGACGCCAGATGACTTGATCAGTTCTCCCAGGGTTTTACTTTCCCTTTTCAATTTCGCTCCCAGATCATCGGGCGATACGTATGCAACCGGGTTGCCCTGAGCGTAAAGCTGCGCAACATATGCGGGTTCTTTGCTCATCGCCTCGAGTTCACCGCTAAGCTTGATCACAATGTCTTTTGGAAGTCCTTTGGGCCCGAACAGTGCCGTCCAGATTGGAAAGACGATATTTGGGTAGCCCAGTTCAACGAGCGTTGGCACACCTGGCAGGTAAGGCAGGCGCTTTGCTGAGGTGACTGCGATCGGGATCAGCGTGCCGTCCTTGATTGGTTGCTCGATCGCGCCGGAGTACCCGACCGCAAACAGCGATACGCGTCCGGCCATGGCGTCGACCAGCGCTGGGGCGGCCCCGCGATAGGGAACATGGACGATGTTGATCCCTGACTCGTGAGCAAACAGTGCGGGCGGAAAGTGCGTTGTACTTCCAACGCCTGCTGAGGCATACGTCAGAATGCCTGGCTGGGCCTTTGCGAGCGCAATAAATTCTGCAAGTGTTTTTACGCCGACGGACTTGGGAACGACGAAGACGTGCGCAGATTCGGCTACGCCACCAATTGGCACAAAGTCTTCCTCCGGGTTGAAGGACAGCGGGTTATCTGGCGCTCGCACGTGGCGATAGATGCCGAGGGAATTTGCCGCAAGGTAAAGGGTGTAGCCGTCTGGCGGGGCCTTGACCGCCGATTCGGTTCCGACGATACCGCCTCCGCCGCTTGGTCGGTTCAATATCACGACAGGCTGACCGACACGCTCAGAAAGGCGCTGGGCCATGACTCGGGCAACGATGTCTGTGAGGCCGCCAACACCGAACGGAACAATCACCTGTATTGGCTTCGACGGATAGGGTTGCGCGTGCGCAGGCAATGATGCCGTGACGATCCCCAGGCTGAGAAGAAGCGTTGTGACGCACTGGTGTACTCGCATGAATTGTCTCCTGATGCGAACGTCTTTGCCAATCGCTGTCGCTGACCTCTGAGTTGGATCGCTTTGACGACAGGCTTACTTGATCGAATTGAGAAACTGCTCCACAAGGATATTGAACTCGGGGGTTTCCATGTGAGGATAGTGCCCGATACCTTCCATTGAAATCAGTCTGGCATTCGGGATGCCCGCAATGGTTTCCTCAACCAGATTAAAAGGAACGAAGTAGTCTTCCTGCCCCCAGACCACCGCGACCGGACACGATATGCCGGGAAGCAAGGCGCGCACATCGTGCGACACCCAACCCTTGAGATCGTTGTAGTGAACCTTGGGATCGCCCAGGCGCCGTGTCCAAACAATTTCCTCAACGCGCTCAGGCAGTGCCCTTGTTCCTGAGGCGGAAAATCCACCAACGTATCCATTATCCGCGAAGCTCGGGATGGCAGAGTCTTCCAGGCCGCGTTCAAGCGCTGCCAGTGGGTATGTCGGGGTTCTTGCGGCCGCCTCGCACGGAATTGCTGCGAGTAAGTCCCTGCTGTGGTGCGCAGCAATATCGAGCGTGATATCTCCGCCGATTGAGCATCCCATGATGACGGGGCGGTGCAATCCGAGCTTTTTGCAAAGATTCCAGACCACTTCCGCGTGCGCATGAATTGAGTCGATGGGCTTGAATCCCTTCAGCAATGACTTGCAGTGACCCGGTAAATCCGGTGCGATGACGTAGTATCCGCGCTCGGCAAAGTAGGGCATCACGAAGCGCCACTGCAAGGCATGCTTTCCCGCCGTATGAATGCAGACCATCGGCTGCCCGGCGGGGTCTCCCGCGACATCCATGAAGAGGCGGTGGCCGTCGACCTCGACATACTTCGCTGTAATTTCGATGGTCATGCGTTGCTCTCCAGCGAGGCGGGGTCTGACTGAACGATGCCGCATAGCACTTCGCTAAGCCCGTAGACCGCCTTGATGATTCGTGAGTACTCGATGGTATTGCCCTCCACCTTCAGACGCCCCGTGACGATTGCTTCCTGTAGCCTGTTTTTGGGCCCAGCTGTGGCGAATTTCCAGTCATCGACCGTCCCCTTGAGGCAAAAGGTGTAGCCAAACGGGGGAGGCTGGCGCGTTGCGAGAATCACGCGCCCCATGAACACCTTCATCCAGATACGGTCACTGCCGAGCTCGAGTTGAATTGCTCCATCGAAGTACTTTGCGCTAGCCGCGAAGTTCGGATTCCCATTCAATTTTGAGGCCAGGAGATCGGTGTTGAGCATTTGCTTCCTACCTCTTCAGGATGATGACTGCGGACGCACCGGTGTCGTCGCCAATGAATCCGCCCGAGCAGTGCGCAAGCGCTGCCTTGGCTCCATGGATCTGGCGTGCGCCGGCTTGGCCGCGAAGTTGCCAGACAAGTTCTGCGACTTGAGCCACGCCCGTTGCTCCAACAGGATGGCCCTTTGAGAGGAGACCGCCACTGGGGTTGATTGGAAACCGTCCGCCAAGCTGTGTCTCACCTGATTCGACCCATCGGCCGCCTTCGCCAGGAGGGCAAAGCCCAAGATTCTCAACCCGCACAATTTCGGCGATCGTAAAGCAGTCGTGCACCTCAGCGAAATCAAGGTCCGCAGGACCAATGCCAGCCTGCTCGAATGCCGCCTTCGCGGCTCTTGATTCGAGTTCGTTTGCTGCGATATCCCGGTGCCGTTCATACGTGCCCGACGTCAGTGCGGCGGCCGCGACGAAAATTGGCGTGACGTTGAGTTTTCGCGCAATTTCTTCGCTGCAAAGTATCGCCGCTGCTCCTCCGTCGGTCGTCGGGCATGAGTCATAAAGGGTGAGAGGCGCGCAGATAAGAGGGGAGTTGCGGACATCCTCAATCGTGATCTCCTTTGATTGCAGCGCTGCACGCGGATTCAGTTTTGCATTTCGACGGTTCTTGACCGCGACCATGGCAAGTTGCTCAAGCGTGGTGCCGTACTCCCTCATGTGCCGTTGCGCGCGCATTGCCCACACGCCCGGTGGCGCAAGCCCGGCGATGCCCTCGATCGTATCGCCTATTCTTCCCAGTGGTGCCGCCCCCTGTCCGTTGAGCTTCTCGACGCCCACCGCCAACGCAATATCGTAAAAGCCGGAGGCAACGGCCATCCATGCCTCGCGAAAGGCGGTCGACCCGCTGGCACAGGCGTTTTCGACCCGCGTGATGGGTATGCCGGTAATACCGACTCCGCGCAGAATTTGCTGCGCGACGCAGGTCATGTGCCCCGTTTCACGTCGCTCGGTCAGGTTCCCCAGGTAGGCGACCTCCACGTCCTTGGCCGAAAGTCCTGCATCGGCCAGCGCCTCCCACACAGCCTGTCGGCCGAAACTTTCCACCGGAGTTTCGGGAAACTTCCCAAAGCGCGTCATGCCCACCCCGACGACTGCGACTTGCCTCATGCCGTGTCTCCCTGTTGTGATGCGGGATCATCCACTACAGGACGAAAGTAGAATCCGACGACTTCCCGACCACTGGGCTCCCGGCGTATAGGCCTGACCACCATCTCCAGTGAGGCATCCATCTGAAGAGTCTCCGGGCTCCAGTCGACGATTTTCGCCACGACCCGAACTCCCTCGGGCAAGTCCACGTATCCGTAGGCGTAGGGCACTTCGAAACCCTTCGGCGCCAGCGTTTCACGCTCGACAACCGTGAAAGCGTAAAGTTTCGCGCGACGGCTGAGAAAGCGCTCCTCCATCGTGCCCTGCTTCATGCAGGCGCTGCACAAGTCCTGTCTTGGGAAGTAGACCGTGCCACACTCTGTGCATCCGCTGCCAAGCAGGTGCGGCAATCCGTCTGGTGCCCCTGAAAGATCGAGTAACTGCGGATCGAAGGAAGCGATTTCTCGCGATTCGACGACAGTCGGTTGCGCGGCCGTGAGTCGCATCAGCGACCGCACATTGGACAGCGCGTCAATCGAAGCCACGAGATCCACAACCTCAGAGGCAATCGCCGGGGTTAAGACTCCAGCCGTGGCGTCATGGAATTTGTCGACCAGTTCACCCCAGTCAAGGGGAGCCATGGCATGCCCTTTCGCATGCAGCACGCTTTGTGCAAATTCTCTCCCGTCGCTGCAGCGCACAAAAACATTGTCCGGATATGAATCCCCATTGTCATTGGAATCCATCCCGGCGTGAACGTGCATTTGAACCTTGCGAGCAAGATTTCTCACCGTCGTCTCGTGGACCTGATTCTCGCTGAATTGGGGTAGCCCGAGTTTGCGGTGCATCAGCGCGCTGGCCACGCAATAGTGAAGGCTGAATTTTGCCTCGAGTCCGTTTACAGGCTCATCGTAAAACAGGATCTTGGGCGCAAGGGGGGGCATCTCGCATCGAATCTCAGCGATATCGTCAGGACGCAGATCATGTTGCGTTGCAAGGTGAATGATCGCGTCGACGACGCGGTGCTGCATCAGGCAACAGGGATACTTCTTGACATTGACGCCTGGATTGACGATTCCCCAGGGCTGGCCAAGTTCTTTACACATTTCATCGGCAGTGACTGGCAGGCCATGAAAGAATGCGAAGGGAAATCCAAGGGCCGCTTCAAAAATATCTGGTGCGGAGGTAAATCCGTCGCGCGCGAGTTGTGCGGCGATTATCCCGTTGCGCGCCGCGTTGCCGCCGTGCAGCGATTTCGTGTCCGTGCCGAAGTTTTTGACGAGACCCGCCGCAGTCGACGCAGCAATGCCGAGCGCGTGGGCGGTTTGCGCGACGTCAAGCCGAAGTAGTTTCGCGGCAGCTGCGCTAACCCCCAGGGTTCCAAACACGGCAGTGGGATGCCATCCCTTCAGGTGCAGCATGGGCATTGTCCGTGCGATCTTGGCCCAAACCTCGGCGCCCAAGGCATAGGCGGTGACCACTTCCGCGCCCGTGCTGCCCAGTTCTTCGGCCAGGGCCAGTATTGGCGGGAACAACACCGCGCTCAGATGACCTTGGGCGTGATGCCCAACATCGTCGAAGTCGAGGACGTGAGCCAGGATGCCGTTTACCCATGCAGCATCCTCAGCGCAGGCGCGCACCAGGCTTCCCACCAGCGTGCATGTCGGGTTTGATCCTTTTGCCGCAACGTGCGCGATCGCGATCTGACCTGCAGATTCACTTCGCGCAGCAAGCGTTACCGCAAGCGTATCCAACAGGTTGCGCCTGGTGGCTGTGACTGCAGCAGGGGGGAGGTCAGCAGGGGAAGTCGACACGACAAACTGTGCTATCCTTTTTGCGACGGTCATGCCTGTCCTCTTTAGTGTTGATGCTGCAAATTACCCATCATTCCACGTCTAGACTGTCAATTAGTTGACGGAGTGGTGCAGAAAGTATCCGCCAACGTTTGGACCATGGAAAACCAGCCTGATTTTCCCGGCACCGTTCACCCCCTCCTTCTGAACCGGGCTCTCCAAGAGGCTCGCCCGGTTGGCACCTGGCCCGTCAGTTGCGTCAAAGAGTTAATCGCCGCCACACGGGTCAAGACCTTTGAACCCGACTCCTGGATATTGCGCCGCGGCGAACCAGTCAATTTCCTCTATATCGTCGTGTCCGGCATCGTAGAAATCAGCGCATCAAGCGCTGACGGCTCCCGGCTGACGATCCGATATGCCGGGCCCGGTTGGAGCTTTGGCCTTTTGGGCTTGGTTGACGGAAACCCCATGAATCATTCCTGCCGGGCCCACGAGCGAACTGCCGTTGCGTTGTTGCCAAAGGAAGTGCTATTTAGCATCCTAAAGCGCGAACCTACCCTGTGGGAGTCGGTCGCGCGCGAGGTCGCGGAGCGCAATCGGTTCATCCTGCGCCAGTTCGCGGAACAGGCCTTCGAACCTTTGCGTGTCCGGCTCGCCCGGGTCATCCTGATCCTTGCGGAGTCATACGGCTCCGAATGCAATGACGGAGTCGTTGTCAACTTGCGCCTTGCCAAAGACAAACTCGGCGAGATGCTCAGCGTTTCGCGCCAGAGCGTCACCAAGGAAATCAAGCCCCTTGAAACGGAAGGGGTGATTCGCATGAACTACGGTCGGATCCTGATTCTGGATATGGAGGCGCTCAGGGCAATCGCTCGCGCCGACTGAGACCCATTAACTGTCCAGAAGTTGACAGTTATTCCCGAAAAACTGCACTAGGCTTCCCACCAGGCTCAGCGTTGAGGGTCGAACTTCGGGAGAATGGCTGATGGCGGAAATATTGAAAGGGGTTCGCGTCCTGGATTTATCTCAGGTGATGGCCGGGCCGTTCGGAACGATGGTCCTCGGCGACTTGGGTGCCGAGATCATCAAAGTCGAGAACGCCGATGGCGGGGATCTCTGCCGAAACAACCGGCAGTACTTGCACAAGGGTGAAAGCGCTTACTTCATCAGCCTTAACCGGAACAAGAAGAGCCTCACGCTTAACCTGCGAAGTCAAAAGGCGCGCCAGGCTTTCTTTGATCTGGTGAAGATATCAGACGTGGTGTATGACAATTTTCGCCCGGGAACGATGGAGAAACTTGGTGTCGGCTATGACGTTCTGAAACAGATCAATCCGCGGATCATCTGCTGCTCGGTATCAGGTTTCGGCGCGAACAGCCCGTTCAAGGACAGGCCGGCGCTGGATCTTCTGATTCAGGCCATGGGTGGCGTGATGAGCTTTACCGGTGAGGAGAAGGGTCGGCCGCCCGTGCGCGTTGGCTACCCGATGGGCGATCTCGCTGCCGCCCTGTACGCGACCATTTCGGTGCTGGGTGCGCTTTACCATCGAACCGTGACGGGTGAGGGGCAACAGTGCGACATCGCGATGCTGGATGCACAGCTATCACTGATGACATATCGTGCCCAATACTATTTTCTTGCGGGAGTTATTCCTGAGCCGATTGGATCCGCACACGCTACGTCGATTCCAATCCGCGCATTCAAGACAGCTGACGGCGGTTATGTCACGGTTGAGGCATCCCACGAGAAGTTCTTTCGCAACTTGTGCGGCGTGATCGAAATGCCAGAGCTTGCTCAGGATCAGCGATTTTCGTCGCTGGCGGCGAGGGCAAAGAACAAGGAGGCTCTGTTTGCGATTCTCGAAGAGAGGTTCCTGGCCAGAACACGGGATGACTGGATCGAGAGGCTGGTTGCGGGCGACGTACCGGCTGGGCCAGTCAATAACCTGGAGGAGGCGCTTTCGAACCCGTCCATATTGGCCCGCGACATGGTAGCCGAGGTGGATCATCTTGGAGAGCGAATAAAAATCGTCGGCAATCCAATCAAGATGTCGGGCCTTGGGCAGCAGACCTTCAGCGCGCCACCGACCCTGGGCGAACACAATATGGAAATTCTTGGTGGGTATCTGAACTACTCAGCCGAACAGATCCGGGAAGTACTTGAGAGCCCATAGCGATCCCTGTGTGATGAGGAAGACCATGAAGACTTTATTTATTCGACTCATTGGTTTTTGGTCCGTACTGCTTTGGTCGGCAGGATTGGTTGTCGCGGCAGAAAGCTTTCCGTCAAAGCCGATCACGATCGTCGTGCCGTTTGCACCGGGTGGCGCGACTGACGCGGTCGCCCGCATTTACGCGGACAACATGTCGAAGACGCTTGGTCAGCCAGTTGTCGTGCAAAACATGACCGGAGCGGGAGGAACCGTTGGCTCCAGATATGTCATGCGCGCCAAGCCGGACGGAACCACGATATTGATTGGTAACCTTGGCACTCACGTGGCGAGTCTTGGCCTGTTTGCAAATCCCGGTTATGACCCAGTGACTGACTTCAAGGCCGTCAGCCTGATCGCCTCAATCCCGATGTTTGTTGTCGCGAAAAAGTCCCTGCCAGTCAAGAATTTTCGCGAGTTCGTCACGTATTTGAAGGAGCATCCGGGACAACTGTCGTATGGCACCGCCGGAATTGGTTCGACTGCGCACCTGACGTGTCTGTATCTGGAAAAATTAGTTGGTTCGCAGGCGCAACACGTACCCTATGCGGGCACAGGTCCGGCGCTCTCGGCCTTGCTTGGACAGCATATCGATTATGTCTGCGACGCGGCCGGCGCAATCGTCCCTCAAATACAGGCAGGCGCGGTTAACGGACTTGTCGTAACGACCCGGGAGCGTCTTACGGCGCTTCCTGATATGCCAACCTCAATTGAGGCAGGCTATCCTGAATTCATCGTTTACGGTTGGATCATCATCTTTGCGCCAAAAGACACGCCGAATTCCGTCATCACGATTCTTGGCGATGCTCTTGCCAAGGCTGCGAAGGATCCCGAGGTTAGAGACAAGATCCTTGCCGCCGGAAGTGAACTGCCGCGAATTCAGGACTTGGGACCCCAGGCGGCGGCGAAGCTCCTCAATCAGGAGATCGAACGATGGATACCGCTGATGAAGTCTGCTGGCATCAGGCCAGAGTAGGGCTTTTGGAGGCGCAAGCCGGAATCGAACCGACCTGGACGGATTTGCAATCCGCTGCATAACCACTCTGCCATTGCGCCTTTTAGAGAGTGCAACATGATACTACAAAGGGCGACCAGGCTTTTGCGGCCTCACGTCCGGATCTAGGGGTGTAACTGCTGGTTCTCCGGCAGGCGGCGGTAGTGCCGCGCGACCTCGCCGGGCAGCGTGAACCAGACCTGGTCGCGATACGAGAGGATGTGCGCGAGTGCTTTGCGCAGGCGCGCGAGCCGAAAGGGTTGGCCCATGATGAAAGAGTGCAGCGAGATCGCGCACACCAGCGGCGTATCCGCCGAGCGGCGCAGCATCTCGTCGAAGTTCTCGACCAGCATGTCGCAATACTCGTTCGCAGAATTGTGCCGGTACGCGATGGCGGGCTGGTCGTTGAGCTCGATGGGGTAGGGCACGGCCAGGATGGGCTTGGTCCGCGAGCTGACCCAGAAGGGCTGCTCGTCGCAAATGCCCCAGTCAAGCACATAGGAGTACCCGGCCTGCACGAGCAAATCCGTGGTCACCAGGCTCGGCGTGAGGTAGGGGCTTAACCAGCCCTGCGGGCGCTTGCCGTCGGCCTTCTTCATGCTCGCGGTGACCTCGTCGATCATTTTCTTTTCGGTCCGCTCGTCCATCTCGATTTGCCGTTCGGCATTGGAGCGGCCGTGCGCGATCATTTCGTCGCCGCGATCGCGGTGCGCCTGGATCAGGTCCGGGCAGTGCTCGTAGTTCTCGGTGTTGACGATCACGCCGACGTTGAGCTTAAGCTCGTCGAACAGCTCGATCAGGCGCCACTCGCCGATGCGGTTGCCATATTCGCGCCAGAGCCAGCTGCGCTGGCTCCACGGCTGCGTCTGGCGATCGAGATCGACGCCGCATTGCACGCCATACGGAAAATGCTCGATGTTGACTGCGATATAGACGGCAAGGCGCTTGTTATCCGGCCAGGCGAACTTGGGCCGACTCTTGATGCCTGAATATTTGAATCGGTCGTGGGATGGCAGCATGGTCGATCTCCAGTCAGATGAAGCGTTTTGCCGCCGACGCTGGTCGGCAAGTCTGCGACCATCATAAATGAAACTTCAGTAGCAAAAATAAATGAAACTTCAGTAGCAAAAATAAATGAAACTTCAGTGGCAAAATGGGCTTGCTGCCCGTGCTGCGCCACAACGACCGTGTGGCGTCGCACGCCAGATCCCGACACCCGGTGGAGAACGCCTGCAATGAACACCAGACCCCCCAAGCCCTATGCATGGCCGAACGATGCACACCTCGCGCTTTCGGTCGTCGTCAATCTCGAAGAGGGCGCCGAGGCCAATATCCTGGATGGCGACAAGTATCCCGAGCCAGTCGATGAAATGGGAATCGCGCTCAGGCAATCGGTGCGCAGCCTGATCAACGAGTCCAACTACCAGTACGGGATCAAGCGCGGGGGCCCGCGCGTCTTGCGCCTGCTCGAGCAATACGGGGTGACCGCGACCTTCACGGCCTGCGCGCTGGCGCTTGAGCGCGCGCCTGATCTGACGCGCGCGATCGTGGCCCAGCGACACGAAGTGACCTCGCACGGCTACCGATGGGGACACCAGTTCAGGATGAGTGAGGAGGAGGAGCGCGCCTATATCCGCAAGGCGCGGGAATCGATCACGCAGAGCACGGGCCAGACGCCCGCCGGCTGGTTGTCGCGCTACCTGACCTCAATGAATACGCGCCGGCTGCTGATCGAGGAGGGATTCCTCTATCACATGGATGATCTGAGCGATGACGCGCCGTTCTGGGATCATCACGAAGGCCACCCGATCATCGTGCTGCCCTACCAGATGGACAACAACGACATGAAGATGTGGGCCGAGCCTTCCTACACGCCGGATCAGTGGCTCAAGTACGCGATCGACAACCTGGACTGGGCGCTGCGCGAGGGCGCGCATGAGGTCAACATGATGTCGATCGGCGTGCATATGCGGATCATCGGCCGCCCCGGGCGGATCTGGGCGCTGGAGAAATTCCTGGAGTACGCCACGGCGCGCAGCCGCGAGCCCCACGGCCCCTGGATCGCGACGCGCCGCCAGATTGCCGAGCATTTCGCCCGGTGCGTACCGTTTAGCCAGCCGACGGATTGCGCTCAGCGTTAAGGCCTTCGGTACCGACGTAGAACGCGTTGGCCGGCGGATAGGCGGCCTGCAGCCATTGCGGTCCGCCCTTGGCGACCCACACGGCGCAGGCGATCCGTGCGACTGCCACCAGCGCCTGCAGGTCTTCGTCGCGCATGGTGTGGCGCGCTTGCGCTGCGATCAGGATCTGCCCGATGAATTCCCCGTTCCAGATGAACGGCGCAAAGATTGTCGACCCCATCCGCGAGGACTTCAGGTACTGGCGAAACGTCTGGTGATCGTCGGTGTTCTTGAGGATCTTCTTGGCGCGCGTGGCGTAGACCTGGCCCGGATGCCCGCCATCAATGGGCACGATCAGACGCTCCTGTTCAGCGGGGAAGCCGACGTTGCCCACCAGCATGTGGTGCCGCTGATCCGGAGTCACGAAAAAAGTTCCGCCCACCTGGTAATGACGCTCGCCGGGGAGCAGGGCGCCTGGGCGCAAATAGGCCTCCTGGTCGCCCAGCGTCTCGACGCAGCCGCGCACGAGCGCGCGGATCGCGGCTTCGGGATCCGGTGCGTCAAGCGCGGCCTGCCCGGCCGTTTCGATCATCGAGAACACGCGGTTGGAAAAGTTCGGGTCAGTTGCCATGGTTACCACTCCTCAAGATTTGCTCGATCCATTGCGCATTGTCGAGCAATCGCAAATCGTCGCCGCGCCGTCCGGTCAACTGCAAGCCGACCGGCAGGCTGCCCGCCGGCACCGGTAGCGGCAGGCTGATCGAAGGGCCCCCTGACATGTTGGCCATCGCGGTGAAGTCCGCGTGGTCGTGCGGAACCGGTGCGTCCAGCGGAAACGCGACGTGTGCGGTTGCTGGCATCAGCAGCCCCTCGAAAGGCAGCAGTTCCCGATCCAGCCATTGCCCCCAGCGAACCACCTCGGCAAGCAGGCGAGCCACGTCGGCACCAGACCGTGATGCGCCAAAATCCAGCATCGCCAGCAAGTCGCCCGGGATTTCGTCGCGTCGCTCGCGCAGCGGCTCGGCAAGCGTCGTCAGGAGTTCGGTTTCACAAAGGACCAGACCCGCCCGGCGCAGTCGGGTAAACGGATAGTCGCTCAGATCCAGGGGAACAATGCGTGCGCCACGTTGCTGCAGTCGCTTAAGGCCTTGATCGAAGGCCGTGCGCACTTCGGCCTCAAGCGCCAGAGCATCGAGGTTTTCCGGCACCGCGAATGGTCCGGGCATCGCGAATGGTCTGAGCGTTTCGTCGAAGAGGGCCCCGGTGGTTTCCGCGCGATCCGATCTGGTTGCGCCGCGCGTGTCGGTCGTCGCCCGGCGCGTTCGGGTGGCGTCGTGCGCATCGGCCTTCGAGGTCGGGGCCACGCCCGCGGACACCACCGCAAAGGCAGCCGCAATATCCCCGACGCTGCGCCCCAGCAACCCCACGCAGTCGAGCAGGGTGGACAGCGGGAAAACGCCGTTCGTCGCGATGACGCCTGCGCTCGGCTTGAACCCCACCACGCCGCAGTGCGCCGCAGGTATGCGTACCGAACCCATCGTGTCGGTTCCCAGCGCCAGGCCACAGAGCCCCGCCGCGACTGCTGCCCCGGAGCCACCACTCGACCCCCCGGGTGTGCAGGTGGTGCGCCAGGGGTTAAGCGCGTTGCCAAAATCGGGGTTGTGATTCGTCGTGCCAAGCGCGACCGGGTGCATGTTGAGTTTGCCCAGGCAGTGCAGGCCGGCGGCCCGCAGGCGTGCAACGACGGGGGCGTCGGTTGTGGCCGGGCGGGCGCGCAGCGCGCGCAGCCCCGCGTGCGAGGGCAGGCCACGCACGTCGATGTTGTCCTTGACCGCGAAGCTTGTGCCGCGCAAATCCGAAACCGACTCAACAGCCGTCGCCACCTCGTCGTGGTCGATCACCGCCACGAACGCGTTGAGAATCGGGTTGCGGTGCGCGATTGCCCCGCGCTGCAGGTCGAGCAGTTCGTGCTCGCCCACCGCACCCGTGGCGATCAGCCTCGCCTGTTCAAGCGCGGTCAGGTTGAGAGGGTCACCTGTCATCCTGCCGTCCCGTCGTGCGTCATCCTGTTTTCTGTCATCCTGTTTTTCGTGATCCTGTTTTTCGTGATCCTGTTTTTCGTGATCCTGTTTTCCGCCATCATGGCGACACTTGCGTCGGGGTCAACGCAGGGGCGCGCGTCGGGCGACCTCATCGCCGGTCAATCAGCCGGATCGCTTTTTGCCGCGATTCGACGCCTGTGAGCTTCGCAAGCGACGTGGGCGCGACGATTTCAACATTGACCTCGACACCGAGCTTGCGCTTGAGCAGTTCGCGGTATTGCGCCAGCGCTTCGGGGCTGGAGGGCTCGGTCGATTCGATGCTGACCAGCAAGTCCTCCCGGCCCGACGCATCGCGCGTCAGCGCGCAAATGAACTCGCCCCGGAACCCCGGAGAATCGGCGAGGATGGACGCAAGAGCCTGCGGGAACACGTTGATCCCGCGAAGCTTCACCATGCTGTCGCTGCGCCCGAGAAACCCCTCCATGCGGCGAAACGGAAACCCCATCTTCGAGGCGCCGGGCAACAGGCGCGTGACGTCGTGGGTGTTGAACCGGATGATGGGGAAGATGTCGTCGGTGTAGAGGCACGTGACGATCATGTCACCAATCGAGCCGTGCGCGACAGGCTTTGCGCTGTCAACATCGCAGATCTCGACCCAGTGCGCGTCTTCCATGAGGTGCAGTCCGTCGTGGTCAGGTCCTTCCGCGCCGATGAGCCCGGTGTCTCCCACGCCATACCAGTCGAAGAGCTCGACGCCGCCCCAGGCTTCGGAGAGCGCGTCGCGCGCGTCCTTGGCCAGGTGCCCGCAGATCATCCGCAGTGGAATATCGCGCCCCGGGACGATGCCCTGCTCGCGCGCCACGTCGGCCAGGCGCTTCACATAGTCGGCAAAGCCGACGATCACCGTGGCGCCGAAATCGCGCATGAACTCGACCTGCTTGACCGAAGGTGTTTCGACGCCGGTGCCAGCCGGGATGAGCAGCGCATCGGTAAAGTGAACCACTGCCTCGCGGATGTAATGGCCCCCGTTGACAAGCCCGTGGCCGTACACGGAATGCACGACATCGGTTGAGCACATGCCTGCCATCAGATAGGCACGCGCCAGCATCAGGTTCTGTACCTCGCGCGTGCGCGGGCTGAAGAGCAATGGTTGGGGGCGGCCCGTGGTGCCGCTCGTCGATTGCAGCACCATCGGCAGCAGCTTGCCGTTGACCGGAATATCGCGCCCATGATGGTCGCCCAGGGGCGGATTGCGCTCGACCGACTGCATGATCTCGTGCTTGCCGAAGCTTGGCAGCTTGCCGAGGTCGTCGAGCGATCGGATGTCGCCTTGCGCCACGCCCGCTTCCGCCCAGAGCCGCTGGTAGAAGGGGATCTGCCACGCGCGCTGCAACTGTCGGGCAAAAAGCGTTTCCTGCCACTGCCTTAGGGTATCTGCGCCCATCCCGGCAAACCGCTCGACAAACGCCTGCCCGACAGGAAACTCCTTGCGCAGCGCGTTGATGTCGATGGCGTCGAAATACGAGACGTGTTGCATGCGATCGGTGCCTGGAAAAGGGGGTCAGCGCATCGCGCGGGCGACGGCGAGGATGCGGCGATCCGAATACCGCGGCCCGGTGACGGTCAGCCCGAGGGGCAACGCCCCCGCGCCTCGTGAGACCGGCACGTTCACGCACGGGGTTTGCAGCAGCGACCAGATGGCATTGAAGAGCATCGCGCCGCTGCCCTCGGTCGCCGGCGGCGCGCAGCCGACCGTGCTGGGCGTCAGCACGGCGTCGAATTCGCCCGCGATGGCATCAAATTCGCGGCGGCAGCTTGCCGCGATGTCGTGCGCCTCGCGCAACTGCGCAAGCGTGTAGCCCGCTGCATTTTCCACTTGGGACTTCAATCCGGCGTGCAGGCGCTCGGGATCCTTGCGATATTCCGCCAGAAACGTCGCACGACCCTCGCTGAGCATGATGCATTTCTGCACATCGACCAGTTGATCGAAAGGCTCCGGCAGGTCGATCTCGGTGACAATCGCGCCGGCCGCGGCCAGCCGCAAGGATTCTTGCGCCAAAGCTTCCCGAGTCTCGGCTCCTGCCTGACCCCACACCGGGCTGCGGCAGACGGCAATGCGCGCGCCTTCGAGGCGAAAGTCTGGCGTCCCGGGTTCGACAGGCACCAGCGCATCATTGACCAGAATCAAGTCGTCGGCGGTGCGCGCGAACCACCCGATGGTGTCCATTGACGGCGAAAAGGTCTTGGCGCCTTCGGCGCTCACCATGCCCCAGGTCGGCTTGAAGCCGAAAACACCGCAGTAGGAAGCCGGGCGGATCACTGAGCCGCCTGTCTGCGTCCCGATTGCCAAAGGAGTATGGAAATCCGCGACGGCAGCGGCCGATCCGCTGGAAGATCCGCCCGGCGTGCGTGACAGATCGTGCGGGTTCAGCGTGGGCGCAAGGCGCCCGGATGACGCAAACTCGGCCGTTTCAGTCTTGCCTAGTATTAATGCACCGGCTTCGCGCAGCAGCGTGACGCACGCCGCATCGACGCCGCCCGAAAAGCCTTCATACAGGGGGGAGTTGTACTGCGTGGGCATGTCGCGCGTCAGAAAAACATCCTTGATGCCGATCGGCAAGCCAAACAGAGGGCCGTGCGGCCCCGCCCGGTCGAGCGCGCGCGCCTGCTCCAGAACCTGTTCGGCGTTGACATACGCCCAGGCATGCACGGCGCTCTCCCGCGCGCGAATGCGTTCAAGGCAGGCACCTGCCAGCGCCTCGACGGTGAGATCCCCCTCCCGGATGCGCGTTAACGCGTCAACTGCGGAGAATCGTTCTGGCGTGCGCGTCATTGAAATCCATGGTTACAAGTAACTGTCTTTACTAACAAAGGACACACCGATATGATCGGGGCAGGCTTAAAGCCAGTTGTACCAGTTCAGTTTCCGGATCTCAACATATCATGCGCGGGTTCCCCGGCGGCCTGCCCTCGAGGGCAGCTTGCTTTGCTCGTCACCCGTCACGTATTCAACTGGAGCTATCGATGCGTCGTTCAATCATTCAGCAGGCATCCCCTTCACCGAGCCGTCGCCGGTTCACCCAGGTCGCTGCGATTGGCATGGGCGCCGCCGTGTTTGCGCCGGGATTGCTGCGCGCGCAGGGTACGGGCGTGATCAAGATCGCCAACATCCAGGGGGTTACCGGCCCCTCGGCGGCTTACGGCATTCGCTCGCGCGATGGTTCGATCATTGCGCTGGAAGACATCAACAAGGCCGGGTGGAAGGATGCTTCGGGCAAGTCCTACACCTTCGAGATGGTTCACTCCGACATGGCCAACGATCCGCGCCAGGCCATTACGCTGTTTCGCCAGGCGGCAAGCGATCCGTCGATCTGTGCCGTGATCGGCCCGGCGAACTCGGTCGGGTACGTGCCGATGGTGCCGGTGGCCGGCCAGGTGAAGCTGCCGATGGTCGGCGGCGGCTCCGGCGCCCCCGTCAAGGAGTGGACGACCTACGGCTATCGCGTAAACCCCGTTTCTTCGACGGCCGTGCCGTTCGTGCTGCGCAAGGTTGTCGCCAAGCATGGCATCAAGCGCCTTGCGGTCATCTATGACCAGACTCAGGATGCTCAGGCGGGCGATGCTGAAGTCTGCAAGACCATGGCCAAGGAGCTCGGCTACGAGGTCGTCGCGTTCGAGGCTTTCCGCAGCGGTGACCAGGACGTCTCCGCGCAACTTTCCAAGATCCGCAGCGTCAAACCTGACGCGATCTACATTGCCGCCACCACCGGCGACGGGGTCAAGGTGACCACGCAGGTACTCGAGGCTGGCATCAATCTGCCCATGATGACGGGCTTCGGTTCCTTCCAGGATTCCGTGTACTGGGATGGCACCAAAGGCGAGATCAAGGGCGGCTATACATTCCTCGCGCAGGATCTGAACGCCCCCTCGCCGCAGCTCAAGAGCTTCCTCGAGCGCTACAAGAAGCAGTTCCCGGCGCAGGAAGTCACGTCGTTCTCGACCTATGGGCACGACGCGCTCTATGCAATCTACGAGGCGATCAAAAAGGCGGGCAGCACCGATCGTGACAAGATCGCGGCGGCGCTCGCGGATCTGAACGTTTCCACGCCGATTGGCACCAACGTGAAGTACAAGAATCCCCCGGACGGCAATAACCTCAGCCCTTCGGTGGTCGTCATCCAGGTGACAGGGCGCGGCCAGTACGTGGTGGTTTGAGGTAACGCCCGGCATGCTGCGCGTCGAGCACCTCACAAAACGCTTCGGTGGCCTGATTGCGGTCAACGACGTCACGTTTGACGTCGCCCGCGGCCAGGTTGTCTCCATCGTGGGGCCGAACGGCGCGGGCAAGACCACGCTCTTTAACCTGATCACCGGCATCGCCAAACCCGACGCCGGCAAAGTCACCTTCGACGGTGGGGACATCACGGGATTCGAGCCGCACCGGCTGGCCCAGATGGGGATCGGACGCACGTTCCAGAACATCCGGTTGTTTTCGCACCTCAATGCGCTTGAAAACGTCATGATCGGTCGCGTGGCGCGCACGCGCTCCGGGGTGCTGGACGCCATGCGCTGCTCTGCGCTCGATCGGCGCGAACGCACCGAGATGGTCGAGTCCGCCGAGGCGCTGCTCGACTGGGTCGGCGTAGGCGCGAATCGCTTTCGCCTGCCGGCCGAGTTGCCTTATGGCGACCAGCGTCGCGTGGAAATCGCCCGCGCGCTTGCGCTCGAGCCCAAGCTCCTGATTCTGGATGAGCCGACGGCGGGCATGGTGGCGCGCGAAGCGCACGAAGTGATCCACCTGATCGGTCGCCTGCGTGAGGCCGGGGTGACGCTCATGTTGATCGAGCACAACATGAACGTCGTGATGGCAGCCTCCGATCATGTCGTCGTCATCAGCTTCGGCCAGAAGATTGCCGAGGGCACACCGGCCGAGATTCGCGCAGACGAGCGCGTGATCGAGGCGTATCTCGGCGTGGACGAGGACGATGCCGTGGGGGCAACTACGCCATGACCACGCCCTTGCTGAAGATCGAAGACCTCAAGGTGTCCTACGGCAAGGTACCCGCCGTCAATGGCGTATCGCTGGAGATATTTCCCGGTGACCTGCGCGTCGTGCTGGGCGCCAACGGCGCCGGCAAGAGCACCATCATCAAGGCCATCATGGGGCTGCAAAAGCCGCGTGAGGGTTCGATCCGTTTTGACGGCGACACGGATTTGCTGCGCTTGAAGCCCCACAAGATCCATGAGCTGGGCATTGCCTGGGTGCCCGAGGCGCGCCAGCTCTGGAACACCCTGACGGTGATCGACAACCTTCGCCTGGGCGGCTGGATCGTGCGCGATGCGGCCGTGGTGGAGCGGCGCATCCAGGAGATGTTCGAGCGCTTTCCCCGGCTCGGCGAGCGGCGCGACCAGGTCTCCGGGTCGCTCTCGGGTGGCGAGCAACAGATGGTGGCGATCGCGCGGGCGCTGATTTCGGCACCACGGCTGATCCTGATGGATGAGCCATCGCTTGGTCTGGCGCCCCTGGTGGTGCGCGATGTGTTCATGCTCACGCGCGAGATCAACGCGATGGGCATCGCCGTGCTGATGGTCGAGCAGAACGCGCGCCAGGCGCTCAAGGTGGCCAATTGGGCGTATCTGCTCGAGGTTGGCCACATCGTCGAAAGCGGGCCGGCCGCAGAGATCGCCGGCAAGGAATCCGTACGCGAAGTTTTCCTGGGTGGCAGCGCATGATGCCGTCCAACTGCTTGAGGGGCTAGGGTGGAACTGTTTCTGCAGCAAATCGCCAACGGCCTGGTCATCGGCAGCACCTATGCCGTCGTGGCGCTGGGCTTTGCGCTGGCGTTCACGGTGTTGCGGGTCATCAATTTTGCGCACCCGGATGTTTTCATGATCGGCATGTTTGCAGGCCTGGTGGCCGGCGTCCAGTTCCCGGAAGGCGGGCTTCTGCTGGCGATTGTCGTGGGTGCGGTGGTCGCGGGTGCGGTCGGTTTTCTCATCGAGCGCACGGTGATCCGGCCTCTGCGCGGGCGCGACGTGCTTTCCACCCTGATCGGTACTCTGGGCGTGGCGATCATGCTGCAAAACGGGATGGCCATCATCGCAGGCCCCGATCCGGTCGCCTACCCGACGCTGCTGCCGCGCAGGATGCTCGAGATCGGCCCCGTCGTGCTGACGGTCAAGCAGGTCGTCAACTTCGGGATTTGCGTGCTGCTGCTCGCCTTCGTGAGCTTCTATGTGCGCGGCACGCGAATCGGACGCGCGACGCGCGCGATCGCCGAGCGCCCCGACGTCGCTGCCGCGTTCGGGATCAACGTCGGTCTGATCTGTACTGTGACGATCGTCATCGCCTCGATGATGGGCGGCGTCGCGGCGGTTTCGGTCGGCACGCTGTACGGATCGGCCTGGGCTTTCGTCGGCTTGCTCTACGGCCTGAAGGCCTTTACCTGCATGCTGGTCGCGGGCAACCGCTATTTTGAGGGCGTGATGGTGGTGGGCCTGGCGATCGGCGTGATCGAGGCGCTCGTCACGGGCTACGTATCGTCCAGCCTGAAGGACGCCGTGGCCTTCTTCGTGCTGATCGGGGTGCTGTACTTCCGTCCGAACGGCTTATTCGGCTCCTACTCCACCTAAGGCCCGGCCCACATGTATCAGTTTCTTGAGCCGATCTTCATCTTTACGCTGCTGGCTGTCATGCAGGTGCTGGGGCTGTACATCACGGCGATGTCAGGGCAGCTGTCGATGGCCACCGCCGCAATCGCGGGCGTGGGCGCTTATCTGGCTGCGATCCTGACTGTGAAGCTCGGATGGTGGTTCGCGCCTGCGATCCTGTTGGGCGGGGTCATGGGGGCGATCGTCGGGCTTGTTCTGGCGCTGATTACGTTGCGCATGCGCGACTTCATCCTCAAACTCACGACCATTGCGTTTGGCGAGGCGATCGCGGTGCTGGCCTTCAACTGGGACTACATCGGCGGGCCCAACAGTTTTACCGGCATCGCACCCTACACGACGATCTGGACATGTCTGGTCGGCGCGGGCATCGCACTCTACGTGACGTGGCGCTTTGACGGCTCGCGCCTCGGCTTTGCCGCGCGCGCCGTGCGCGATGACCCCGTGGCAGCGACCGCCATGGGTGTTTCGCTCGCGCAGCTGCGCTGCATCACGTTTGCGCTGGGCTCCCTGCTTGTGGGCGCAGCGGGCGCGATCCAGGCCCACTACGTGCTGGTGGTGAGCCCCCACGACCTTGGCTTTTTCGTCTCGCTGAATTTCATCATTTTCCTGCTGTTCGGCGGCATGCAGACGATGTGGGGCCCGGTGCTCGGCGCGATCCTGCTGACCGCACTGCCCGAGGCGCTGCGTTTTGCCAAGGAGTACCGGCTGATCGTCTACGGCCTGATCATCGTCATCGTCATCCTCAAGCGTCCGCAAGGCTTGCTCACGCGGATCCCCACCGGGTTGCCGAAAAAAATCTTCGGCTTCGAAATCGCCCCTGGGCGCAAGCCGCAGGCGCCGCCCCATGTGAAGCACCAGTTTTCCAAGGAGTGAGGCAGCAATGGCTTATGCGGTGACCGACGATGGCGTGAAGCTCTATTACGAAGTCACGGGCAGCGGCCCGGATATGGTGTTCGTGCATGAGTTCGGCGGCGACTATCGCAGCTGGGAGCCGCAGTTGCGGTTCTTTGCGCGCCGCTACCGGTGCATCACCTATAGCGCGCGCGGGTTCCCGCCTTCGGATATCCCGGAGGATTCGGCGGCGTATTCACAGGCGCGGGCGGTCAGGGATATCGTCGCCGTGATGGACGCCGTTGGAAGTCAGAAGGCGCATGTGGTCGGCCTTTCGATGGGCGGCTTCGCAACGCTGCACCTTGGCCTGGATTTCCCCGAACGCGCGCTCTCGCTGGTCGTCGCAGGATGCGGCTACGGCGCCGAGCTTGCCAAGCGCGATCAATTTCGCGAGGAAAGCGTTGTCTCCGCCGGCATCATGCGCGAGCAGGGGATGGCGGCGTTTGTCGCCGCCTACTCCAAGGGGCCCACCCGCGTGCAGTTCGAAAACAAGGATCCGCGCGGGTTCGAGGAGTTTCGCCAACAGTTCGAAGAGCACTCGGCGCTGGGTTCCTCCAATACCCAGCTTGGCGTGCAGCGCGAGCGGCCCTCGCTCTACGACCTGCGCGACCGCCTCGCCAAGATGCACGTGCCGACGCTCGTCATGAACGGCGATGAAGATTGGCCGTGTCTTTTGCCGGGGCTGATGCTCAAGGAGACGATTCCATCGGCAGCGCTCCTCGTGCTGCCTAATGTCGGGCACACGATCAACCTGGAAGCGCCGGATGCGTTCAACAGCGCGGTGCTCGATTTCGTGACCTGGGTAGATTGCGGACGCTGGCCGACGCGCGATCCGCGCGCCATGGCCAAGTCGATCACGGGCATGGTGAAGTAGGCTGCTTTAACAGCACTGGTTTGATCCGCGCCGGTTCAATCCGGCGGCAGGTGCTCACGGGCCCAGGAGACGAGGTCTTCCAGTGCGTTATCCGCGCCATAGGCAGGCTCGTAGCCCATGTCCGTGCGCATCGCCGTAATGTTCATCGGGGAGCGCTTGGGCGCGTTGTTGTGGCCGATCGAGCAGATCTTCTTGTCCGATGACATCTCGTAATCAAACGCGGGGTAGTGGCGCTTGAGCCCTTCGCACCACGCGCCGATATCCCAGTGGCGCCCGGCCGAAAGGTGATAGATCGGGCGCGGCGTCTGCTCGCGGTCGAGCGTGGCGATCAGGCCGCGGGCGACATCGGTGCAATGCACCCAATCGTCTCCCAGCGTGTCGTAGACCAGGGTCTTGCCACCGGCGCGCGCCGCGCGCAGCAACTGCAGCGGGATGCTTTGCAGATCGCGCGTCTCGGAGTGGTATTCCCATCGCCCGAACACCATGCCCAGGCGTACGACCGTCAGATTCAGCCCGCGTGTGGTGCGATAGCGCACGCCGAGCCGCTCGGCCGCAAACTTGCTGATGCCGTAGACGGAATCCGGGCGTGTGGGGCTCGTGGCCTCGTCCAGCCAGGGCGTCAGGGTGCCAGCGCCGCCGAAGATCGACCCCGTGCCGACTTGCACCACGCGCCGCACGTTGTGCCGCAAGGCAGCTTCCAGCACCTCGATCGTTCCGATCGTGTTGACCTCCACCATTTGGCGCGTGCCGGTCTTCTCGCGGTTCAGGTCCCCCGTGATGGCAGCGGTGTGGATGATGCGATCCACCTGAAAATCGCCGATCGCGTGGTCGAGATCCTCAGGTACAAGCACGCTGCCGCGCGCAATATGGATGCGATGATCGTTCCCGGCGACGGCCGAAAGGAAAGCGGGCGGCGGCGCGATCGGCCCGAAGAGCACCACGCTTTCGCCGCGCGCGCGCAGTAGTTCTGTCAGGTTGAGCCCGACGAAGCCGGTGCCCCCGGTGATCAGGATGGCCATGTGTTTCCCCTAGGATGTCTGGATTTTCTGCTAACTTTTGTTAGATAACGGTTCTTCGTTGCATGCCGATTCTTCGATTGCGTGAATTGCCACCGCAACACATGGCTCGACCGCCATTTTGGGTCGCAGTGTGTTCAGGGCGCTCAATCAACCTGGATATTCGCCTTTGCCGCGATGCCCTTCCATTTGTCGATCTCGCCCGCGATGAACGCCTTGGTCTGTTCGGGCGTCAACACGATCGGGTCGATCGCCATATCGGCCAGCCGGGCGACATAGGCCGGGTTGCGGATGATGGCGTCGTTGTATTCGCGCAGCTTCAGGACGATGGCCTGCGGGGTCTTGACGGGCACCGCGATGCCCCACCAGGTGCTGGAGACGATCTGCGGCAAGCCAAGCTCGATGAACGTCGGCACATCCGGCAAAAGCTTGAGCCGACTCGTGTGGGCCACGGCGAGCGCCCGCAATTTGCCTGACTCGATATTGCCCTTGAGCGTGCTCAGGTCGTTGACCGTCATGTCCACCTCATCCTTGAGCAGGGCCATGGTCGCCGGGCTGCCGCCTTTATAGGGGATGTGCACGATGTCGATGCCCGCGCCGAACTTGAAGAGTTCGCCGCCCATCTGCACGATGGATCCTGTGCCGGCCGAGGCAAAGGTCAGCTTGCCGGGCTCCTGCTTGGCCATGGCAATGAGTTCGGGCGCGGTTTTGGCCGGCAGGGTCGAACGGATCGCCAGGATGTGCGGCGCATTGGCGATCAGGCCAACCTGCGTGAAGTCACGCTGGAAATCGTACGGCACCTTGGGCATCACCACCTGATTGATCACGATGGTGCTCGTGGTGCCAAACAGGATCGTGTAGCCGTTGGGTTCTGCGCGCGCCGCGTTCTGCGTGCCAATGATGCCCGCCGCGCCGGAAACGTTTTCAACGACGACCGGTTGCCCGGAAAGCTTCGAGAGCTCCAGCGCGTAGAGCCGCCCGACGATATCCGCAGGCCCCCCGGCCGGAAAGGGCACAATCATCTGGATCGGACGGGAGGGGTAGGGATCTGCCGCCCGGGCGGGGCCGGGCACAATCAGCGGACAAAGCAGGGCGCCCAGCAGAGCGGCGAAGGCGCTGCGGATCCTGGTCACAGCGTCACGACACAATCGGTGAACGATCCCGGGGCTCGAATGAAGCCCCCCCTGAGCAGGCAGTCCGCCAGCCGGTCGAAGGCTTCGACGGAGACTTCCCTTTGGGAAGACCAGACCCCGGTCGACCGGTATCTCTGGATGGTGGAACGAAGAACGGAGCGCGCGACCCCTGGAAACGATCCCTCGACGACGTCAGCGATCTCGTCTGTGGTCGCCGCGAACAGCCATTCTTGCATTGCGCCAACAGCGCGGTCGAGCGCGGCAAAGGCGGGGGCGTTCTTAACCGCCCCTGCCTTCGAGGCAATGAAGGTCGTATAGAGGGTCACACCGCGACTGCTGGCGGCATAGAGCAGGCTACCTTGTCCCGCCGCTTCGATCTGGCTTACGAAAGGCTCGAACAACTGCACCACGTCGATCTTCCCGCCGGCAAGCGCCTCAATCTGCTGCTGCATGGTCAGGTCGGTGACAAGCCGCCCCTGAGCCTGAAGCTGGCGAATATCCAGCCCGTGGTCGGCGAGGTCGGCCTGCAGGCACAGCCAGGGGGTGGGCACCTCGGAAACCAGCGACATCCGCAGATTGGCCAGATCTTCCAGTTTGAAGGGGGCATGCGCGCGACCGACCAGGCAAAACGGGTCGCGCGTGACCACCTGGCTAAAGCAAACGAGTGAGCGGTCGGTTTCCGGATGGGTATCGCGGTCTTTCATGACCCGCATGGGCCCGCCCCAGGTGAGATCGACCGCGCCGTTCTGGACAGCCTCGATTCCGGCCCCGGGGGAGCCGGGCGGCAGCCAGTCGATTTCAAGGCCTTCCTTGTCGGCGAACCGAAGCGCCTTCAGGACGTAGAACGGTATATAGAAGGCAGCGTGGAAGTTTTCGAACA
>CAITPF010000167.1 GCA_903894155.1 uncultured beta proteobacterium
AGAAACAGTAAGTCGGTTTCATCACGCATTCTGGCGGCGACCTCAAGCACGAGGTCCAGATACTGCGAAGGCCCCATGACGCCCGCAAACACGCCGACGTGCTTTTGGGTCATGCCCCATTTCTTGCGAAAATCGACTGAGGCATGGCCGACGTCATGATGATCGACATCGACCCAGTTGTGCAGGATGCGCAGGCGCTCGCCGATCTCGGGATGTTGCTGCAACACCATCCTGCGATTGCCTTCCGAATGCACCGTCACGATGTCGGCAGTGCGATAGGCGTAGCGCTCCAGGGCCCGGAAGAAGCGGATTTGGACGGGGCTCTTCAGGATGCCGAGATCAATGGCGTTCTGCGGGAAGAGATCCTGCACGTTGAGTACATTGCGCACGCCGCTGCGGGCAAGCCAGCTGCCCACCAGCGCCAGCGGCAAAGGCGGGCTGTAGACGACGGCCGCGTCGGGGCGTATCTTGTGCCGCCGCAGTTTCATCAGGAACTGCACAGGCATCATCAGCTGCGAAATCCCGCGCACGATGTAGTTGACGTTGTGGTGGGGCAGCGTCCTGACCCGGATGACGGTAATCCCGTCCTCGACCTCGATCTCTTTAAACGTGCGCGGGGTTTCGGCCTGGTCGAGGTTGTATTCGGGCCAGGTCGTGATCACCGTCACCCGATGCCCGCGGTGGTGAAGCTCCTGGGCAAGCTCCAGCATCAGGTGTGATGCGGATCGGATCTCGGGCGGATACGAGTCGGTGACCAGCAGGATGTTCACGCCGCTTCCGAGGTAATGACGCTGTTGCCCGTGGCGAGCGAGCGCTCGATGGCGAAGATGGCATCCATGGTGGCGAACATTTCATCGGCACCGACAACAGGCTGCGCCTTGCCGGCGACGGTGTCGACGAAGTGGCGGAGTTCTTCCGAGTAGCCCATCTCCTGGCCGCGCGTCTTGAAGGTCTCGGTCTTGCCGCCGCGATGCAGCGTGCTGACGCGGAAATCCTGCGAGGCGATGGTGCTGCCGTCGAAAAATATCTCGAGCGCTTCGCGCGAGTAGGCTTTGTCGCCCGATGCCGCGTAAATCAGCGCGCCCACCGAGCCATCCGTCAGCTTGAAGCTGATCGCGATATTGTCATTGTTGACGACGCTGCGATTGTCACCGGCGACCCGCTCGGCTGAAACCTGTGCAATGCGCGCGCCCGAAAGCGACTGGATGAGATCGATGAAATGCGACATTTCGCCAACCACCCGGCTGCGACCTTCGTCGTCACTGTGAACCCAGTGCGTGGACGGCACGAACCCGCTGTTGATGCGCATCTGCATGACCAGGGGCGATTGCCTGCCCTTGAGCCATTCGCGCATGCGCGCGGCGTGGGGGGAGTAGCGTCGGTTATGGCCGACGAAAATCACTGGAACACTGCCGCCGGCTTGCATCGCTTGTGCGCGAAGCTCGGCGAGCTCATCCTCGGTCGTGCAAAGGGGTTTTTCGAGGAACAACGGCTTATTGCCTGCGATCGCGTCGCGCACGAGCCGTGCATGCTGACTGTGGGGCGTGAGCCCGACCACGGCGTCGATGTCGGAATTCGCCCAGACTGCCGCTGCGTCGGTCGACTGCTCAAGGAATCCAAACTTGCGCGCGCTGTGCTCGACGCTGGCGCCTGAACCGGTGACCAGCGTATGAAGCCGGACGCCCGGAATGCCCTGCAGAGCAGGAAGCAACAACGCCTTGCCGAACAGGCCTGCCCCAATGACTCCGATCCGCACACCCTGTGCGCCATTGGCCTCGAGCGGCTTTGCAAACGACACAGGTAGCACCCGATCGATCGGTGCATCCGCGGTGTACTCGAGCAGCACGCCAATAGGGCCCGCGAGCTGCCCTGCGATGAATTGCGCGTAGGCATCCTGTGCGCTACCGATTTTGAACCGGTGCGTGATCAAAGCCTGTACATCGACCTTTCGGTCGGCCAGCAGGCG
>CAITPF010000168.1 GCA_903894155.1 uncultured beta proteobacterium
GGGATCCTGAGCTATACGCTGAACATCGCCAACTCCACCACGTCGAATTCCCAGGTGGTTGCGCGCCCCACCCTGACCGCGCTCGATCGGATCCCCTCGACGTTCTATTCTGGCTCGGTTCAGACAGTCGGGTTGAACGGCGGCGGCGTTTCAGGCGCACAGGTCACCAATATCCCGACCGGCGTCAGTCTTTCCGTGACCCCCACGTTTATCGACGATGAAACCATGATGCTGGCCGTCAAGGCGTCGCGTTCCTTCATTGCCAATACCGCCGCGATTGGGGGCTTCAACGCCGGCATTGGCATTGCGCAACATGCGGTGACCGCGAATGTCAGGGTCAAGTACGGCGAGACGCTGGTATTGGATGGGTTGACGGATCGCGAATCCAGCAGAGGCCAGGACGGGGTTCCGATCCTGCAGGATATCCCCATCATTCAATACCTGTTTAACAACGTGACCAGGATGCAGTACGCGGAGAATGTCCTGGTTCTGATCACGCCGAGAAAGCTTGTCGCCGACGTCAAGGATTTGCAGTCAGTGGAAGAGGCCGAACTGAAAAGGGAACGCGGCGAACTGACGACCAAGGAATACAGCGTCTATCAATCCATGAAGATCTATAAGGATGCGTTGACCAGGATGTATCCTAATCTGGATGGGGCGATCGGCGCGCTGGAACGCGATAGCGCCTACTTCAGACAGTTCAAGACGGCTTTGTTAAGCAACGATGAAGAGGCATGGGTTTCCCAGCCTTCCATGACGCGGTTTTTTAACGATGCGGCGAACATGCTGTATTTCACCCGATAGCCGATTTTCCCCTGAACAATTTTCCGCACGCACAAGGCCTGAGATAATGAAATTCAATCATGTGATGCTCGTTGCCGGGCTACTGTTCGTGTCCAGTGCGTGGGCCGAAGGCACGGCTGCCGAGCAGATGAGCGGTGGCGCTTCCTATTTGATCGCTCAGGCCGATGTGCCCAAGGATCGCAATGCCGCAGACAACGACCGGCGTGACTGGGTTCGCAACCGGGTTGAAAATCCCCGCGATTCCGGCAACGGCGGTTCGGCCTCGGGCTCTGGCGCTTCAGGCAAGCGTGCGGGCCCTGACCTGGCCATCTGCCCGGGCGAGTTTGCCCTTTGCGCGTCGTCGACGTGCCGCCCGACCGGAAGGATGATTGCCGTGAAGGAGAAGGGCGGTACAACCACGAAGGAATTCCCGGAATCTGTTTGCACTTGCCCCATCGTGACCGCTGAGATGGCGCAGCAAAACGGCGTTGCGCTCCATGGGATTGCGGCGCTGAATGAAGGCAACATGGACGGTTCGTGCAAGCCGCCTGGTGAGGGCAAGATCTGGTCGTACTTTTCTGCCGAGATCAAGGTGTATCCGCAGGAAAGCACCACGCCGGCCTTTTCCGTGCAGATGGCCAATCCTCAAGTTTGCCCGACCGGCAGCAAGGGGACGAACTGCTGGAACTACCTGTGCGAGATCGACAAGAAGGACACCAATGGCGTACGCACGGCCACGTGCTCCTGCCCCTCTGGGGAAGGGCTGTTTGGCGCCAAGGAAGGCCCGCAAGCGGCATGGGTCACTGATGCTGGCGGATACATGTCCAATCCCAGCGCGGCATGTTCGATGTACCCCGTTGGTTTCCAGAAGTAAGACGCCGAATCTCTCCAAAGGAGATTCACCACGCTGTATTTCACCCGCTGGCCGAATTTCCTTTTGAACAACTTATCGCTCGCGCGAGGATCGAAATAATGAAACTTAATCATGCATTGCTCGTTGCCGGGCTTCTGTTCGTATCCGGCGCTTGGGCCGTCGGCACCGACCCCGCGCCGACAAGCGCTGGCGCTTCCTATCTGATTGCGCAGGCTGAGCTGCCCAGAGACCGGAATGCCCCTGCCAGTGATCAGCGGAACCTGACGCGCGACCGCGACGATAATTCCAGAAGCTCCGGCAATAGCGGCCCTTCAACGTCTGGCGCTTCAGGCAAGCGTGCGGGCCCTGACCTGGCCGTTTGCCCGGGCGAGTTTGCCCTTTGCGCCTCGTCCACCTGCCGCCCGACCGGAAGGATGATTACCGTCAAGGAGAAGGGCGGTACGGCCACCAAGCAATTCCCCGAGTCCGTTTGTACGTGCCCGGTCATCACTGCTGAAATTGCGCAGCAAAATGGCGTGCCGCTTGGGGGTGTCGCGGCCTTGAACGAAGGCAATATGGACGGCTCGTGCAAAGCCCCCGGGCCAGGCAAGATCTGGTCTTACTTCTCGAACGAGATCAAGGTGTACCCGCAGGAAAGCGCCACGCCGGCCTTTTCCATGCAGATGGCCAATCAGCAAACGTGCCCGGCTGGCAGCAAAGGCACGAACTGCTGGAGCTACCTGTGCGAGATCGACCCGAAGGAAACGAATGGCGCGCGCACGGCCACTTGCTCCTGCCCCTTTGGGGAAAGCCTGTTTGGTGCGCCGGAAGGTCCGCAAGCGCCCTGGGTCACTTTTGCAGGCGGATACTCGTCCAATCCCAGCGCCGCATGTTCGATGTACCCCGTTGGTTTCCAGAAGTAAAACGCACGATTTTTTTTCAAAGGAGATTCACCATGCGGTTGAATCAAACACTGTTGTTGCTTGCAGTCCTGGTCAACCCGCTCGTGTCATTGGCAGCCGCCGACACCGTCCCGACAGGCAATGGGCAAAGCTATTTGCTTGCGCAAATCGACCTGCGTCGCGATGATTCCCGTCCGGTCGTGAAAAAGGACGTGGAAAATCGTGTGCAAACCAACCGGGATTCCAGTAGCGGCAACGCTTCGCCTGGTGTGCCAAGGCCGGTGAAAAACACGGGGCTGACTGCTTGCCCCGGCGAATTCGCGTTGTGCGCGGCCTCGACATGCAAGCCAACTGGGCGAATGATCAAAGTCAAGGAGGCTGACGGCAAAACGACCAAGGAATTCCCCGAGGCTGTATGCAAGTGCCCCATCATCACCGCGGAAGTCGCGGTCATGAACGGCAAGCCGCTGGAAGGGCTCGCGGCCCTCAATGAAGGGAATATGAACGGCTCGTGCAACGCGCCTGGACCGGGGAAGATTTGGTCGCTGTTTTCGCCGCTGGAGGTTTTCCCTCAGGAGAGCTCTGATCCGCCATTTCAACTCAGGCACACGAGCGTTGTAAGTTGCCCCAGCAGCCCTTCGCCGGGGTCCAATTGCTTTAGCTTTGAATGCGTCATCGATAAAGAGCCCGCAGCCAATGGGGTGCGTACGGCATCCTGCTCGTGTCCAATCGGGGAGAACCCGTTTGGCGCTCCGA
>CAITPF010000169.1 GCA_903894155.1 uncultured beta proteobacterium
CTGCTAACCTACCTCGGCCACACCTCCCCTTGGTCGCCCGACATGAATGCGTGGAAAACCGACCACACGCCGAAACAATTTCTCGTTGGGCGCGCTCCGCTCGAGCTCCAGGGCTCGGTCATCATCCAGTCCATGCAGTGCAGAAACTGCCACGCCATCGACGGGATCGGCGGACAGCGCGGCCCCGACCTCGCCGACGTCGGAGCCAGGCTCACCAAAGACCAGCTCGTCCGCCAAGTGATCCAAGGTGGAGGCAACATGCCCGCCTACGGAAAAAACCTCTCTCCGGACCAGGTCGATGCCGTGGTTGCCTACATGGTTTCCCTGCATTCCGCAGGCGTCCCCGCCGCACGCGATTCCTCGCAGCCAGGACGCCCTCCGATGGAATAGCAAGCACTCGGAGAGCATTCGCCTCTCGTCATCACTGATCCCGGAGCAAGGCAATCGGCCCCTCACTGCAACAATCCGCCGATCAGAAATGCGTCCATACGCGGAACCCGCCTTCCGCCTTTCAAATTCCTTATTTTCTATTTCTGCATCGCTCCGTTTGCTTCACTCTGCTCCGGTTGTCCTCCCTGGACCAAGCATTCGACTCTTCCCTATTCACAAAGCGCTCTCGCGCTGGTATTCCGGTTTCAACTTTCCGCTTTCAGCTTTTCTTCCCCATCATATCTGGTAGTCTCCGCCGCATCGTGGCCAAAACGACGCGCCCCCGGAACAAAGATTCCTCTGCCAGACTCGGCATTGAGGTCGCCGGCCGGGCCAATATCATAGCAGCAAAATAAATGGACCACGCGACGCACAATAAAATTGTCTCTTTCATTTGGTCGATCGCGGACGATTGCCTGCGGGACGTCTTTGTCCGCGGAAAATACCGCGACGTCATCCTGCCGATGTTTGTCCTCCGGCGCATCGACTGCCTGCTGGAAGACACGAAGGAAGCCGTGCTGGCCGAGGTGAAATTTCAGAAGGACGAAGCCGGCATGGCGGTGCTCGATCCCGACGGCCTCCGCGAGGCATCCGGGCAGGTCTTTTACAACACCTCGAAGTTCACGCTCAAGAGCCTGCTCGGAAATCCCTCCCAGCTCGAAGCGAACTTCAACCACTACCTCGACGGGTTCAGCCCGAACGTCGCAGAGATCATCGCGAAGTTCGACCTCCGGAACCAGATCCGCAAAATGGGCGAGGCGGACGCCCTCCACGGGGTCATCGAAAAATTCGTCGCTCCCGACATCAATCTCTCCCACCACGACGCCATCGGCCCGGACGGGCGCAAGCTCCCCGGCCTCACGAATCTCGGCATGGGCTACGTCTTCGAGGAACTGATCCGCAAATTCAACGAAGAGAACAACGAGGAGGCAGGCGAGCACTTCACCCCGCGCGAGGTCATCCAGTTGATGATCCACCTCCTCTTCGAGCCGGTGAAGAAAAAGCTCCCGCCCGTGATCACGATCTACGATCCGGCCTGCGGCTCCGGCGGCATGTTGACCGAGGCGCAGGACTTCATTCTCGATCCAGAGGGCTCCATCCGCTCGACCGCCGCCATTTACCTCTACGGCAAGGAGGTCAACCCCGAGACCTACGCGATCTGCAAGTCGGATATGATGATCAAGGGCAACAATCCCGAGAACATCCGATACGGCTCGACCCTCGCCACGGACGAATTTTCCAGCCTCCGGTTCGACTTCATGCTCTCGAATCCCCCCTACGGGAAGAGCTGGCAGACCGACCAGGGCCAGATCCTCGAGAAAAATGGCGCTGCCGCCGTCATCATCGACCCGCGCTTCGAGGTCTCGCTCCCCGATGCCTCCGGCGAAATCCACACCGTCTCCGCCGCCCCGGCTGTGGACGACGGCCAGCTCCTCTTTCTCATGGAAATGGTGAGCAAAATGAAGCGGCTGAAGGATTCTCCGCAAGGCTCGCGCATCGCGACCGTCCACAACGGCTCGGCCCTCTTCACCGGCAATGCCGGCGGCGGGGCCAGCAACATCCGCCAATACCTGATCGAGAATGATCTCCTCGAAGCGAGCATCCCGCTCCCGAACAA
>CAITPF010000170.1 GCA_903894155.1 uncultured beta proteobacterium
ACGTGGCGATGACGGTCAAGCTGATTGCCCCGATCGCCATGGAAGAGGGTCTGCGTTTCGCCATCCGCGAGGGTGGTCGTACCGTGGGCGCCGGCGTCGTTGCCAAAATTCTGAAGTAACACGAAGTAGAGGGGCAGTCAGCCGAAAGGCTCCTGCCCCTTCAGTCGTGCAGACCTAGGGGCATAGCTCAATTGGCAGAGCGTCGGTCTCCAAAACCGAAGGTTGGGGGTTCGAGGCCCTCTGCCCCTGCCACTGCAACAATCAACAACGGCCGCGCCTACCAGCGTTGTCGTTAGAAAAATGTCGAACACAGCGATCGAAAATGTAACAAGCACTGCAGACCGGCTGAAGCTTGGCCTGTCCGTGCTGGTCGTCCTGGCCGGCATCATTGCCTATTCCGCGCTTGAATCGCGGATCCCGGCGGTGGCACGCGTCGCGATCTTTATCGCCAGCCTTATCGTGGCGGCGGTGATCGTCTGGTTCACGGAGCCGGGCCGGCGCACGGTTGCGTTTGCGCATGAGTCTTACAACGAAGTGCGTCGCGTGGTCTGGCCCACGCGCAAGGAAACCATGCAGATGACCGGCATCGTGTTTGCGTTTGTCGCAATCATGGGCCTGTTTCTCTGGCTTCTTGACAAGTTTGTCGAGTGGGCGCTGTTTAGCGTGCTGCTCGGCTGGAAATAAACAGGGACGATCGATGAGTAAACGTTGGTATGTCGTCCATGTCTATTCCGGCATGGAAAAAAGTGTTCACAAAGCAATGCTCGAGCGAATCGATCGTGCGGGGTTGCAGGATTCCTTTGGCCGCATTCTGGTTCCTTCCGAGGAAGTCATTGAAATCAAGGGCGGACAGAAGTCGATCTCCGAGCGCCGGATTTTCCCGGGTTACGTTCTCGTCGAGATGGACCTGACCGATGAGACCTGGCACGTCATCAAGAACACGCCGCGCGTGACGGGATTTCTGGGCGGATCCGGCAATCGGCCCTCCCCGATTTCCGACAAGGAAGTCGCGAAGATCCTGTCGCAGATGGAAGAAGGCGTCGAGAAGCCCCGTCCAAAAGTCCTCTTCGAGGTGGGCGAGATGGTGCGCGTCAAGGAAGGCCCGTTTGCAGACTTCAACGGCAACGTCGAGGAAGTCAATTACGAGAAGAGCAAGGTGCGCGTATCGGTCGCCATTTTCGGCCGTTCGACCCCTGTGGAACTCGATTTCAGTCAGGTCGAGAAGACCTAGTTTTTTAACCGGGGAGCCGGTCACCGGAAGGTGACGGCGTTTGAACCCATCAGGAGCTAAGCATGGCGAAGAAAATCGTCGGCTTCATCAAGCTGCAAGTGCCAGCTGGTAAGGCCAACCCGTCACCCCCTATCGGGCCTGCGCTCGGTCAGCGCGGCCTGAACATCATGGAATTCTGCAAGGCGTTCAACGCCAAGACGCAGGGCCTGGAGCCCGGTCTGCCGATTCCGGTGGTGATCACGGCGTTTGCCGACAAGAGCTTCACCTTCATCATGAAGACCCCGCCTGCGACGGTCCTCATCAAGAAGGCCGCCGGCGTGCAAAAGGGTTCGCCCAAGCCGCATACCGACAAGGTAGGCAACCTGACGCGCGCCCAAGCTGAAGAAATCGCCAAGTCCAAGGCCCCCGACCTCACGGCCGCGGATCTGGACGCTGCAGTTCGCACCATCGCTGGTAGCGCGCGCAGCATGGGCATTACGGTTGAGGGAGTCTGATCATGGCTAAAGTTTCCAAGCGCATGGCCGCCGTCGCCCAGAAGATCGACCGCGCCAAACTATATCCCGTCACTGAGGCGCTCACGCTCGTCAAAGAGTGCGCAACCGCCAAATTCGACGAATCGATCGATATCGCGGTTCAGCTCGGCATCGATCCCAAGAAATCCGACCAGCTCGTTCGCGGTTCGGTCGTGCTGCCCGCCGGAACCGGCAAGGCGGTTCGCGTGGCTGTGTTCGCCCAGGGCGACAAGGCCGAGCAGGCCCGTGCCGCTGGTGCAGACATCGTCGGCATGGAAGACCTTGCCGAGCAGATCAAGGCAGGCATTTTCAACTTTGACATCGTCATCGCGTCGCCCGACACGATGCGCGTCGTCGGTACGCTTGGCCAGATCCTCGGCCCGCGCGGCCTGATGCCGAACCCGAAAGTCGGCACAGTGACGCCAGATGTCGCCACGGCCGTCAAGAACGCCAAGGCGGGCCAGGTTCAGTACCGCACCGACAAGGCCGGGATCATACACGCCACGATCGGTCGTGCTTCGTTCGGCATCGAGCAACTGCAGAGCAACCTGTCCGCATTGATCGACGCACTGAACAAGGCGCGCCCTTCCGCGGCCAAAGGCATCTACCTGCGCAAGCTCGCAGTGTCGTCCACCATGGGTGGCGGCGCGCGCGTCGAAGTGGCTTCCCTGACGGCTACCCAACAGTAATCGTCAGTTTTACAGACTTTGGGCTGCACCCGGAATTTTTCGGGTGTTGCTGTCAAAGACCGCTGGAGCGACTACCGCTGTACATGGAGTTCTTCCATGCAGAGGCAGACGCTTAATCCCAGGATGTTTCTGGATCCAGCGCAGACGGCGTCCACGGAAGATTTCCTAACCAGAACTCGACCAGGTTCGCCGCATTCGGTTGATGCACGGGGATTTTCCCTGACGCATCTTTTGATGGAGTGTTCAAACCGTGAGTCTCAATCGTCAAGAGAAGGCGATCGTAATCGAGGAAGTCACGACGAAAGTCGCGAAAGCCCAATCGATTGTGGTCGCAGAGTACCGTGGTCTGGACGTCGCCTCTGTCACCGTACTGCGCAAGACTGCGCGTGAGTCGGGTGTTTACCTGCGCGTTCTCAAGAACTCGCTGGCACGCCGGGCGATTGCGGGCACGCCTTTCGAGGCACTGTCCGCAACGCTTACCGGTCCGCTGATCTATGGCATCAGCACTGACCCGGTCGCCGCTGCAAAAGTGCTTTCTGCATTTTCGAAAACCAACGACAAGCTGGTCATCAAGGGCGGTGCGCTGCCCAACAGCGTCTTCGATGCCAATGGCGTCAAGGCACTGGCAACGATGCCCTCGCGTGAACAGTTGCTTTCGATACTGCTCGGCACCATGCAAGCACCGATCGCGCAATTTGTACGTACGCTCAATGAAGTTCCGACCAAGTTCGTCCGCGGCCTGGCTGCGGTGCGTGACCAGAAGCAGGCCGCCTAAAGCGCCACCTGCAGGAACCTCATCGAACGACAAGCGACACCAACCCCTGGCAACTTATTTAATCTGGAGTTCTACAAATGGCTAACAAAGCTGAAATCCTCGACGCAATCGCCGGTATGACCGTGCTTGAGCTGTCCGAGCTGATCAAAGAAATGGAAGAGAAGTTTGGCGTGTCGGCTGCTGCCGCTGCTGTAGCGGTTGCCGCTCCGGCTGCCGGTGCCCCCGCCGCCGCGGTTGAAGAGCAGACCGAATTCACCGTGATGCTGACCGAAATCGGCGCCAACAAGGTGAGCGTCATCAAGGCCGTTCGCGAAATCACTGGCCTCGGCCTGAAGGAAGCCAAGGATCTGGTTGACGCCACTCCGAAGCCCGTCAAGGAAACGATGACCAAGGTTGACGCCGAAGCCGCGAAGAAGAAGCTCGAAGAAGCCGGCGCTAAGGCCGAACTTAAGTAAGCCCTTCAGTACCCGCCCGGGAAAGCAGATGTTTTGCCTTCCCGGGCTTTTGCGCTTTCAGAAAACCCCTCTTTTGGGGTGATGCAACCAGCCGGCAGCAACGGCAAATCGCAATGCGCCTGGATCGTCGGGTTTTCTGAAGTCGTTTGTATTACCGCAGCAAATTGCAGTACCGCCCGTTCCAGCAGTCTTATCCCATGGTCGTGGTTTAGCGGCCTATGTAACCTCGAGTCGGAGTGCTCATGCCTTACTCGTTTACCGAAAAAAAGCGCATCCGCAAAAGCTTTGCCAAGCGCGAGGACGTGCAAGACGTTCCTTTCCTGCTTGCGACACAGCTTCAATCCTATTTAACCTTCTTGCAGGCCGACGTACTGGCTGCCACCCGTAAAGAACAGGGGTTGCAGGCCGCGTTTTCGTCGATTTTCCCGATCTCGAGCCACAACAACATGGCCCGCCTCGAGTTCGTCAGCTATACGCTTGGCGAACCGGTGTTTGACGTCAAGGAATGTCAACTGCGCGGCCTGACCTATGCGTCGCCCCTGCGCGCCAAGGTCCGGCTGGTCCTTCTTGATCGCGAAATCAGCAAGCCTACGACCAAAGAAATCCGCGAGCAGGAAGTGTACATGGGCGAAATTCCGCTCATGACCAGCACCGGTTCCTTCGTGATTAACGGAACGGAGCGCGTCATTGTCTCGCAGCTTCACCGTTCGCCCGGCGTGTTCTTCGAACACGATCGCGGCAAGACCCATAGTTCGGGCAAGCTGTTGTTCTCTGCGCGCGTGATTCCTTATCGCGGCTCCTGGCTTGATTTCGAATTCGACCCCAAGGACGTTCTGTTCTTCCGTGTCGACCGTCGCCGCAAGATGCCGGTCACGATCCTGCTCAAGGCCATCGGCATGACGCCGGAGGCCATCCTCGCGCACTTCTTCGAGTTCGACCAGTTCGAGCTGAAGAACGAGGGCGGGCTCATGGAATTCATGCCCGATCGCTGGAAAGGCGAGGTTGCGCGCTTTGACATTGCCGACCGCAATGGCAAGTCGCTCGTCGAAAAGGACAAGCGCGTTACCGTTCGCCACCTGCGCGATATCGCCGCGGCGAAGATCGAGCGTATCTCGGTGCCCGAAGATTTCCTCATCGGTCGCGTGCTGGCCACCAACGTTGTCGACGCCGAAACCGGCGAGGTCATCGCCACGGCCAACGACGAGATCACCGAGTCCGTGCTCAACGCGTTGCGTGCAGCAGGCGTTCGGAATATCCAGACCCTTTATACCAACGATCTGGATCGCGGCCCCTACATCTCGCAAACGTTGCGCGCCGACGAAACGGCTGACCAGATGGCCGCTCGCGTTGCCATCTATCGCATGATGCGCCCCGGCGAACCGCCCACCGAGGATGCCGTCGAAGCGTTGTTCCAGCGCCTCTTCTACAGCGAAGAGACGTACGACCTTTCGCGCGTCGGCCGCATGAAGGTCAACAGTCGTCTTGGCGGCAGTGATGACATCACCGGCCCGATGACGCTGACCAACGATGACATCCTCGAGACCATCAAGGTCCTGGTCGAGTTGCGTAACGGCCACGGCCAGATCGACGATATCGACCACCTCGGCAACCGCCGTGTGCGTTGCGTCGGCGAACTGGCGGAAAACCAGTTCCGCGCCGGCCTCGTGCGCGTCGAGCGCGCGGTCAAGGAGCGTCTTGGCCAGGCTGAAACCGAAAACCTGATGCCGCATGACCTGATCAACTCCAAGCCGATTTCGGCTGCCATCAAGGAGTTCTTCGGTTCGAGCCAGCTCTCGCAGTTCATGGACCAAACCAATCCGCTGTCCGAGATCACGCACAAGCGACGTGTTTCGGCCCTCGGACCGGGCGGCCTGACGCGCGAGCGTGCGGGCTTCGAAGTGCGCGACGTGCATCCCACGCACTACGGCCGCGTCTGCCCGATCGAAACACCCGAAGGCCCGAACATCGGCCTGATCAACTCGATGGCGCTCTATGCGCGACTGAACGAATACGGCTTTCTCGAAACGCCGTACCGCAAGGTGCTGGATAGCCGCGTGACCGACCAGATCGAGTATCTGTCGGCCATTGAGGAAAGCAACTACGTCATCGCACAGGCGAACGCCGATCTCGACGAGAACGGTACGTTCACCGACGAGTTGGTTGCTTGCCGCCAGGCCGGCGAAACCCTGCTCACGGCACCTGCGAACATCCATTACATGGACGTTGCGCCGTCACAGATCGTTTCCGTCGCCGCTTCGCTCATCCCGTTCCTCGAGCACGATGACGCAAACCGCGCGCTGATGGGCGCCAACATGCAGCGTCAGGCCGTGCCTTGCCTGCGTCCGGAAAAGCCCGTCGTCGGTACTGGTGTTGAGCGCACTGTCGCGGTCGACTCCGGGACGACCGTTCAGGCCCTGCGTGGCGGCGTGGTCGACCACGTCGACGCCGATCGCATCGTGATTCGCGTCAATGACGAAGAAAACGTCGCCGGCGAAGTCGGTGTCGACATCTACAACCTGATCAAGTACACCCGCTCGAACCAGAACACCAACATCAACCAGCGCCCGATCGTGCGCCGCGGCGATCTGGTGGCTGCGGGCGACGTGCTTGCCGACGGTGCGTCGACTGACCTGGGCGAGCTCGCGCTCGGCCAGAACATGCTGATCGCCTTTATGCCGTGGAACGGCTACAACTTCGAAGACTCGATCCTGATTTCGGAAAAGGTTGTCGCTGACGATCGCTACACCTCGATCCACATCGAGGAACTCACGGTCGTTGCACGCGATACGAAGCTCGGGCCGGAAGAAATCACGCGCGACATCAGCAACCTTGCGGAAACGCAGCTCAATCGCCTGGATGACTCGGGCATTGTGCACATTGGCGCCGAAGTGCGTGCCGATGATGTGCTGGTCGGCAAGGTGACGCCGAAGGGCGAAACCCAGCTGACGCCGGAAGAAAAGCTTCTGCGCGCGATCTTTGGCGAGAAGGCTTCTGACGTCAAGGACACCTCGCTGCGCGTGCCTTCAGGCATGATCGGCACGGTCATCGACGTGCAGGTCTTCACACGCGAAGGGATCATCCGCGACAAGCGCGCGCAGTCGATCATCGACGACGAGCTTCGCCGCTATCGCCAGGACCTTAACGACCAGTTGCGCATCGTTGAAAACGATACGTTTGACCGGATCGAAAAGCTGCTGGTCAAGAAAGTGGTCAATGGTGGTCCGCGCAAGCTCGCCAAGGGCGCCGCGATTACCAAGGATTACCTCGCTGAGCTCGATCGCTGGCAGTGGTTTGACATCCGCCTGGCGGACGAAGCCAACGCGGTCATCCTCGAGCAAGCCAAGGAGTCACTCGAACAGAAACGCCACCAGTTCGATCTCGCCTTCGAGGAAAAGCGCAAGAAGCTGACCCAGGGCGATGAACTGCCCCCGGGCGTGCTCAAGATGATCAAGGTATACCTTGCCGTCAAGCGCCGCCTGCAGCCAGGCGACAAGATGGCCGGCCGCCACGGCAACAAGGGCGTTGTCTCGCGCATTACTCCGGTTGAAGACATGCCCCACATGGCCGACGGCACCCCTGCCGACATCGTGCTGAACCCGCTCGGCGTGCCGTCACGGATGAACGTCGGGCAGGTGCTTGAGGTTCACCTCGGGTGGGCTGCCAAGGGCTTGGGTCAACGCGTGGCCGAAATGCTGCGTGACCAGCAAAAGATCGAGGTCAAGAAGATCCGCGTCTATCTGGACAAGGTTTACAACCAGACAGGCACGGGTGCCCGTCTTGATGAGCTCACCGACGACGAGATCATCGAGCTCGCAACCAACCTCAAAAACGGCGTACCTTTCGCGACCCCTGTATTTGACGGCGCTACCGAAACCGAAATCGGCAAGATGCTCGAGCTCGCGTATCCGGCAGACGTCGCCGAGCGCATGGGTCTGACCGAGACGCGCACGCAGGCGTGGCTGTATGACGGTCGTACCGGCGAGCAGTTCGAGCGCCCGGTCACGGTCGGCTACATGCACTACCTGAAGCTGCATCACCTGGTCGACGACAAGATGCACGCGCGTTCAACTGGCCCGTACTCGCTGGTGACGCAACAACCGCTGGGCGGCAAGGCGCAGTTCGGCGGCCAGCGTTTCGGCGAAATGGAAGTCTGGGCACTGGAAGCTTACGGTGCGGCGTACACGTTGCAGGAGATGCTCACGGTCAAGTCCGATGACATCGCCGGCCGTACCAAGGTGTACGAAAACATCGTCAAGGGAGATCACACGATCGATGCCGGCATGCCGGAATCTTTCAATGTGCTCGTCAAGGAAATCCGTTCCTTGGCCCTCGACATGGATCTGGAGCGTAAATAATGAAAGCGCTACTCGACCTCTTCAAACAGGTTTCGCAAGACGAACAGTTCGATGCCATCAAGATTGGCATCGCCTCGCCCGAAAAGATCCGCTCGTGGTCTTACGGTGAGGTGCGCAAGCCCGAAACCATCAACTACCGCACGTTCAAACCCGAACGCGACGGCCTGTTCTGCTCCAAGATCTTCGGTCCTATCAAGGATTACGAATGTCTGTGCGGCAAGTACAAGCGCCTGAAGCACCGTGGCGTGATCTGCGAAAAGTGCGGCGTCGAAGTCACAGTCGCCAAGGTGCGCCGCGAGCGCATGGGCCACATCGAGCTGGCCAGCCCCGTTGCGCACATCTGGTTCCTCAAGAGCCTGCCGTCGCGCCTGGGCATGGTGCTCGACATGACGCTGCGCGACATCGAGCGCGTGCTTTACTTTGAGGCATGGTGCGTGATCGAGCCGGGGATGACCCCGCTCAAGCGCGGCCAGATCATGTCTGACGACGACTTCATCGCGAAGACCGAAGAGTACGGTGACGACTTCCGTGCCCTGATGGGCGCCGAAGCCGTGCGCGAACTGCTGCGTACGATCGACATCGACCGCGAAGTCGAGACCTTGCGTGCAGAGCTCAGCGCAACCTCGTCCGAGGCAAAGATCAAGAAGATCTCGAAGCGCCTGAAAGTGCTTGAGGGCTTCCAGCGCTCCGGCATCAAGGCCGAGTGGATGGTCATGGAAGTGCTGCCGGTGCTTCCGCCTGACCTGCGCCCGCTCGTGCCGCTCGATGGCGGCCGCTTCGCGACCTCCGACCTGAACGATCTTTATCGTCGCGTCATCAACCGGAACAACCGCCTCAAGCGGCTGCTCGAGCTCAAGGCGCCGGAAATCATCCTGCGCAACGAAAAGCGCATGCTGCAGGAGTCGGTCGACTCGCTGCTGGATAACGGCCGTCGCGGCAAGGCCATGACGGGCGCCAACAAGCGCCAGCTCAAGTCGCTCGCCGACATGATCAAGGGCAAGAGCGGTCGATTCCGCCAGAACCTGCTGGGCAAGCGCGTGGACTACTCGGGCCGTTCGGTCATCGTGGTCGGCCCGCAGCTCAAGCTGCACCAGTGCGGTCTGCCCAAGCTGATGGCGCTTGAGCTTTTCAAGCCCTTCATCTTCAACCGTCTGGAAATGATGGGTCTGGCCACGACCATCAAGGCAGCGAAGAAGCTGGTCGAAAGCCAGGAGCCGGTGGTCTGGGACATCCTCGAGGACGTCATCCGCGAACACCCGGTCATGCTGAACCGTGCGCCGACGCTGCACCGCCTCGGCATCCAGGCGTTCGAGCCTGTGCTGATCGAAGGCAAGGCCATCCAGCTGCACCCGCTGGTCTGCGCCGCGTTCAACGCCGACTTCGACGGCGACCAGATGGCCGTCCACGTGCCGCTGTCGCTGGAAGCCCAGATGGAAGCCCGCACCCTGATGCTGGCGACCAACAACATCCTGTTCCCGGCCAACGGCGAACCGTCGATTGTGCCGTCGCAGGATATTGTGCTGGGTCTGTATTACGCGACGCGCGAACGCACCAACGGCAAGGGCGAAGGCATGTTCTTCGCTGACGTCGCCGAGGTTCAGCGGGCGTACGACAACCGCGAAACGACGCTGCAGACGCGCATTACCGTGCGTTTGCCCGAGTACAAGCGCGACGACAACGGCGAATGGACCGAAGGCGTCCAGCGCGTCGAGACCACCGTCGGGCGTGCGCTCCTGTCGGAGATCCTGCCCAAGGGGCTGCCCTTCACGGTGCTGAACCGCGCCCTCAAGAAGAAGGAAATCTCGCGCCTGATCAACCAGTCGTTCCGCCGTTGTGGACTGCGCGACACCGTGATCTTTGCCGACAAGCTGATGCAGGCGGGTTTCCGCCTTGCGACGCGCGGCGGTATTTCGATCGCGATGGGCGACATGCTCATCCCGAAAGCCAAGCACGAGATCCTTGCCGAGGCGACCCGCGAGGTCAAGGAAATCGACAAGCAGTACTCGTCGGGCCTGGTGACTTCGCAGGAGCGCTACAACAACGTGGTCGACATCTGGGGCAAGGCCGGCGACAAGGTCGGCAAGGCCATGATGGAGCAGCTTGCCACCGAACCGGTCATCGACCGTCACGGACAGCACGTGCGCCAGGAGTCGTTCAACTCGATCTACATGATGGCCGACTCCGGCGCCCGAGGTTCAGCGGCGCAGATTCGCCAGCTCGCCGGCATGCGCGGCCTGATGGCCAAGCCGGATGGCTCGATCATCGAAACGCCGATCACCGCGAACTTCCGTGAAGGCCTGAACGTTCTTCAGTACTTCATTTCGACGCACGGGGCGCGTAAGGGCCTGGCCGACACGGCGCTCAAGACCGCCAACTCGGGCTACCTGACACGTCGTCTCGTGGATGTGACGCAGGATCTCGTCATCACCGAGTCTGATTGCGGAACCTCCCGCGGCTACGCCATGAAGGCGCTGGTCGAGGGCGGTGAAGTCATCGAACCGTTGCGCGAGCGCATCCTGGGCCGCGTCGCCGCGATTGACATCGTCAATCCCGACACGCAGGAAACCGCCATCGCCGCCGGCACGTTGCTCGACGAGGACCTGGTCGATTACATCGACAAGCTCGGCGTCGATGAAGTCCGTGTGCGCACGCCGCTCACGTGCGAAACGCGCCATGGCCTTTGCGCGCACTGCTACGGGCGCGATCTTGGCCGCGGCTATCTCGTCAACGTCGGCGAGGCGGTCGGCGTCATCGCCGCGCAGTCGATCGGCGAGCCCGGCACGCAGCTCACCATGCGGACGTTCCACATTGGCGGTGCCGCTTCGCGTGCGTCAATGGCCAGTGGCGTCGAGACCAAGTCCAACGGTGTCGTGCGCTTCGCCAGCACCATGCGCTACGTCACGAACGCCAAGGGCGAACGCGTTGCGATCTCCCGTTCGGGCGAAATCGTCATCTTTGGCGATAACGAGCGCGAGCGCGAACGTCACAAGGTGCCGTATGGCGCCACGCTGCAAGTCAGCGACGGCGATAACCTCAAGGCCGGCATCCGCCTGGCGAACTGGGATCCGCTGACGCGCCCCATCATCTCCGAGTATGCCGGTGCGGTCCGCTTCGAAAACATCGAAGAGGGTGGCACGGTGGCCAAGCAGCTCGACGAGGTCACTGGCCTCTCGACCCTGGTGGTCATCACGCCCAAGACCCGTGGCGGCAAGGTGGCGATGCGTCCGCAGATCAAGCTGATCGGCGAAAACGGCGAAGAGGTCAAGATCGCCGGTACCGATCACTCCGTCAACATTTCGTTCCCGGTCGGCGCGCTGATCACGGTGCGAGATGGACAGCAGGTGCAGGTCGGCGAGGTTCTCGCGCGTATTCCGCAGGAATCGCAAAAGACCCGCGACATCACCGGCGGTCTGCCCCGCGTGGCCGAACTCTTCGAGGCCCGTTCCCCCAAGGATGCAGGCATGCTGGCGGAAATCACCGGCACCGTGTCGTTCGGCAAGGACACGAAGGGCAAGCAGCGACTGGTCATCACGGATCTCGATGGCGTCGGACACGAATTCCTGATCCCGAAGGAAAAGCAGGTGCTGGTCCACGACGGTCAGGTCGTCAACAAGGGCGAGATGATCGTCGACGGCCCGGCCGATCCGCACGACATCCTGCGCCTGCAGGGTATCGAGCGGCTGGCGACCTATGTCGTCGACGAAGTGCAGGACGTCTACCGTCTGCAGGGCGTGAAGATCAACGACAAGCACATCGAGGTGATCGTTCGCCAGATGCTGCGTCGCGTGAACATCGTCGATGCGGGTGACACCGGCTTCATCACGGGCGAACAGGTCGAACGAGCCGAGTTGCTCAACGAGAATGATCGCATCGAGGCCCAGGACAAGCGTCCGGCGGTCTACGACAACATCCTCCTCGGGATCACCAAGGCGTCGCTGTCGACCGACTCGTTTATCTCCGCAGCGTCCTTCCAGGAAACCACGCGCGTGCTCACCGAGGCTGCCATCATGGGCAAGCGCGATGACTTGCGCGGCCTGAAGGAAAACGTCATCGTTGGTCGCCTGATTCCTGCGGGAACCGGGATGGCTTACCACCAGGCGCGCAAGGAGAAGGAAGAGTTCGAGGCGGCGGAGCGCGAGGCGGCTCGCCAACTCGCGAACCCGTTCGAAGAAGCACCCGTGGCGGCGGAAGAGTCGCAACCGGCTTCGGACGAATAGGCGCGGTAGCTGTAGCGGGATCAGGACGGGCCGCACGCTTCGGTGTGCGGCCCGTCCTGTCTTGACAGGTAAGTACTTCGTAGGCTACGATGTAAGGCTTACTGCAATTTTTTGGGGCCCCAACAGCACTGGGCTTGTTGATGTGTCCTTGTTTGATATGCAATACCCGCTCTTTTACGGATTTCCGTTTGATGGTGGGTTTGCGCGAGCTGCCCAGAAACGGGAGTGCTGCAAACGCGTCGTAGACAACGCAAGTAGCAGAGATAAAAGGGAATAAGAGGTTATGCCAACCATTAGCCAACTCGTGCGCAAGCCGCGCGAAGTCAGCGTTGTCAAGAGCAAGAGCCCCGCGCTCGAAAATTGCCCTCAGCGACGCGGTGTGTGCACTCGCGTGTACACCACCACCCCCAAAAAGCCGAACTCGGCCTTGCGTAAGGTCGCCAAAGTGCGTCTGACCAATGGTTTCGAGGTCATCTCGTACATCGGTGGCGAAGGCCACAACCTGCAAGAGCACTCTGTGGTGCTGGTGCGCGGCGGCCGTGTCAAAGACCTGCCTGGCGTGCGCTACCACATCGTGCGCGGTTCGCTTGACCTGCAAGGCGTCAAGGATCGCAAGCAGTCCCGCTCGAAGTACGGCGCCAAGCGCCCGAAACAAGCTAAGTAATACGTAACACTGTAGTTTCGCAGCCGTAAGGCTGTGTTGTATGTGCAGCCATGGCACTGTCATCGTGCCAAGGTACCGTAAGTGGCTTGTCAGATGACAGGCCGTGGCCGTGATCAAAAGCGGTTCAACTGAAACCGACACAAGGAATTGATATGCCCCGTCGCCGCGAAGTTCCCAAACGTGACATTCTGCCCGATCCCAAATTCGGCAGCGTCGATCTCGCAAAATTCATGAACGTTGTCATGCTGGCCGGCAAGAAAGCCGTCGCCGAGCGCATTGTCTACGGTGCGCTAGAGCAGGTGCAGTCCAAGACCGGCAAAGAGCCGATCGAAGTCTTCAACCTTGCCATCAGCAACATCAAGCCTGTCGTTGAAGTCAAGAGCCGCCGTGTTGGTGGCGCCAACTACCAGGTGCCGGTCGAAGTGCGCCCGGTCCGTCGTCTGGCGCTAGCCATGCGCTGGCTGCGCGAAGCCGCCAAAAAGCGCGGTGAAAAATCCATGGATCTGCGTCTTGCCGGCGAGTTGCTCGATGCATCCGAAGGTCGTGGCGCCGCCATGAAGAAACGTGAAGATACGCACAAGATGGCCGAAGCCAACAAGGCATTCAGCCATTTCCGCTGGTAATTTAAGGATTAGCCATGGCCCGCAAAACTCCGATCGAGCGCTATCGCAACATCGGTATCTCTGCCCACATTGACGCAGGGAAGACCACTACGACCGAACGAATTCTGTTCTACACCGGCGTCAATCACAAGATTGGCGAAGTGCATGATGGCGCTGCCACCATGGACTGGATGGAGCAGGAACAGGAGCGCGGCATCACGATCACCTCGGCTGCGACCACCGCATTCTGGCGTGGCATGGCCGGCAATTTGCCCGAGCATCGCATCAACGTGATCGATACCCCGGGCCACGTCGACTTCACCATTGAAGTCGAGCGTTCCATGCGCGTGCTTGATGGCGCCTGCATGGTTTACTGCGCCGTGGGCGGCGTTCAGCCCCAGTCGGAAACCGTCTGGCGCCAGGCCAACAAGTATCATGTGCCCCGTTTGTCCTTCATCAACAAGATGGACCGCACGGGCGCGAACTTCTTCAAGGTCTACGAGCAGCTCAAGACGCGCCTGCGCGCGAACCCCGTTCCTATCGTGATCCCGATCGGCGCCGAAGAGAAATTCACCGGTGTGGTCGATCTCGTCAAGATGCAGTCGATCATCTGGGATGAAGAAAGCCAGGGCGTGAAGTTCACCTACGGCGAGATCCCTGCGGAGCTCGTTGACCAGGCCAACGAATGGCGCGAGAAGCTCGTTGAATCGGCCGCCGAGGCCAACGAAGAGCTGATGGATAAATACCTCGAAACCGGTTCGCTGACCGAAGAGGAAATCCAGCTGGGTATCCGCACGCG
>CAITPF010000171.1 GCA_903894155.1 uncultured beta proteobacterium
AGTTGAGATGTCGTCCCGATACATACAGTCCTATGGGGGAAACACCGAGGTTCTCACGGTATCCGCGCCCCCCACTTTCGCCGCCAAGTGGCTCATTCCTCGTCTCGTTGGCTTTGGGCGCAAGCACCCGAATATTCACCTCGATATCCGGGGGGAGCTCGGTTCATCCGCGCCTGCGAACAATAGCGTCGATGTGGAGTTTTTCTCCGAAAGCGGAACGCGTCCCGGCGCAGCATGCTTGCGCTTGTTTGACGAGGAAGTCATTGCAGTGTGCTCGCCGGAATTGCTGACTGCCGGCATGCCAAATTCTCTTCAGCATTTAGTGGATTTGCGCCTGCTACAGCTGAATTCTCGTCCGCAAGCCTGGCATGACTGGTTCGAGGCGCAGGACTGGAATAGCAAGGGGAGCTATCACGGGCCACGCTTTGAAACATTCCACATGCTGATCAGTGCGGCACTTTGCGGTTGTGGCGTCGCGCTGGTCCCAAGTTTTTTGATCCTCGATGAGCTCGAGCAAGGCAGATTGGTGACCGCGTGGGCGTATACCCAAGGCGCCGAAAGATCCTACTACCTGAGCTACGCCGAACATACCGCCGGCGTTCCCAAAATCCAGGCGCTCGCGCAATGGGTCGAGGATCACATGGATGACGAATGGCAATCAGCCGCGAAGGCGGCGATCTTCATAACTATCTCTACGGCTGGAGTCTGACGCCGTGGTTAGGCGTCGTGAAGCTGGTCAGGCGAACTATTTTACTTATTCTTGTCCCGAGGCCATGCGACAAGGTCAGTTCCGTACATTCGGATCTTCCACCGATTCAGCTGATGCAGTTCGATCCATTCGACGATTGAAGCTCACCTGAGCAGGCGCTTCAGAATCTTGCCCGTGGGGCCCTTCGGAAGGTCGTCCACGAACTCGACGATCGAGGGAATCTTGTACTCCGCAAGGTTAATCCGGCACAGCTTGAGCACCGCAGATTCCTCCAGGTCGTATCCATCCTTGACCACGACGATCGCCTTGACGCTTTCCCCGTAGAGGTCGTCTGGAACACCGATCACTGCGCACTCCAGCACAGCCACATCGCGGTAGATGACGTCCTCGATCTCGACGGGGTAAATATTCGCCCCTCCACGGATAATCATGTCCCTCTTACGGCCAACGATGCAGAGGTAGCCATCGCGATCGAGCTTTCCGAGGTCGCCCGTGTGGATCCATCCGTTTCTTAGGGTTTCCGCAGTGGCCTCAGGGTTGCGGAAATACCCCAGCATGACATTGGGTCCGGTTAAAAGAACCTCGCCGACCTCACCCGCCGGCAGATCATTTCCCCAATCGTCGATGACCCGAACCGCACAACGAACCAGCGCCTTTCCACACGAATCGGGCTTGCCATGCGCATGGGTTCCGGAGTCATAGCTTGTAATGGGAGTGCCTTCGGTCTGCCCCCACAAATCAAATAGCGGCGCCGCAAACTGCACGGAAAAGCGCTCCACCACACTCCATGCAAGGCTTGATCCCGCGGACACGCCAACACGCACCGATGCGCAATCGGCCGTCTTGCCTTCGAGCCAGTTGAGCATCATCGTGAACATGGTTGGAACACCCATCAGCACCGTGACTCGCTCAGACTGAACCGCATGCATTGCCAGCTCGGGATGAAACCGCTCCTGCAATACCACGGTAGCGCCAGACCGGATGCATCCCAGGGCATTGATCGCAAGTGGATAGATGAATGAAAGCGAATTCGGTATCAGCGTGATATCGGTGTCGCACAGATGGAATGTCGATGCGGTGACATCGGCCGTGGCGAGCAATGACGCGTGCGCCTGCAGTACCCCCTTGGGCCGACCTGTTGTCCCGGATGTGTAAAAGATCGCGGCGGGTTCCGTGTCATCAACCTCACAATAGTCGTCATGCGGTTGGCACAGACGGACCAAAGTGCCCCATTCGTCCTTAGGGCCAGATCCGATAACAATGATTTTGGATCGATCCGCCACCGGCAATGCCGTATCGACCAGATCGGCGTCGCAGATCAGCAATGCTGGTTCAGAGTGCTCAGCGATGTACCCGACTTCATTCGCCGTCAGTGCAGGATTCACCGGAACGACGATGGCGCCGATCTTTATCGTCGCAAGAAACGTCACCAGCCACTGTGGCTGGTTCCTGGCGAGCAGCAACACCCTGTCTCCCCGGCGCACACCGCGGGAAACCAGTAGCTGTGCGCACCTTGAAGTCTCCTCAACCAACCAGTCGATGGAATAACTCTGATCGTTAAACCGGATCACAGGGCGGCCTTTGTAGCGGCTGGCCCCTTCGAGTACCGCCTTTGACAGATTCACGTGATGTCTCTCTTTTGGCCCAGGATGAGGACGGGCGATTTTGGCCCAGATTAGGACGGGCGATTCACGCCGTCAAGGCAGGCTTGCGTGTTGAACCATGAATCATTGATTGATCTTTTTGATCGTCGATGCAATGATCCTTTCGATCTTGTCTACCTGACAAATAACTTTAATGACACAGGCGAGTAGTCGAACATGATTCCCACGACCGAACAGGAAATGATCCGCGACGCGGCGCGTGATTTCACTGCGAAGGAAATCGCCCCATACGCGATGGAATGGGACAAGACGTGTACCGTGCCCATCAAAGTATTAACGGCGTTGGGCAAACTCGGAATGATGGGGATGTGCGTGCCCCCTGAGTGGGGAGGGTCCGGCACGGACTTCGTCTCCTATATCCTGGCCACCGAAGAGATCGCTGCCGGAGACTGTGGCGTGTGCAACATGATGAATGTGCACAACTCGCCGGTATGTGTCGTACTGCGGGATTACGGGACAGCCGAGCAAAAGCAGCGCATGCTGCGCCCCCTCGCCCGAGGTGAATTGTTTGGCGCGTTCCTGTTGACGGAGCCGCACGCGGGTTCGGACGCCGGAGCGCTTCGCACGACTGCCGTGCGTCGGGGCGACAAGTTCATCCTGAATGGAACCAAGCAATTCATCACCGGGGGAAGCACCGCACACATCGCGATGATCATCGCGGTCACTGATCCCTCGCTTGGCCGCAAGGGCATGACGTGCTTCATCACCCGAACCGACAACCCGGGCTACAAAGTCGCGCGCGTGGAACATAAGCTCGGACACCGCACGAACGACACATGCCAAATCGTTTTTGATGACATGGAGGTTCCCGCCGAGGACGTGGTCGGAAACATCGGTGACGGCTACAAAATTGCATTGGCGAACCTTGAAGGAGGCCGAATCCACGTGGGTGCCCAGGCCGTCGGCGTTGCACGGGCCGCCCTGGAGGCTGCCGTCAAGTATGCCAACGAACGCGAGACGTTCGGCAAGACGATCATTCAGCATCAGGCCATCGCCTTCAAGCTGGCCGATATGGGAACGCAGCTCGCAGCGGCCCGACAGTTGGTGCTTCATGCTGCGCAAGTCAAGGACACTGGCGCGAACGCGTTGAAAGAAGCCTCCATGGCCAAGCTCTTTGCCTCTGAAATGTCAGAGCGGGTTTGCTCCGATGCGCTCCAGATCCACGGCGGCTATGGCTATCTGGCGGACTTCCCGGTCGAGAAATATTATCGCGATGCGCGCATTCTGCAGATTTACGAAGGCACCAGCGAGGTTCAAAAGCTTTTGATCAGCCGTGGGAATTTCCTATAGCACGCCAGTGGCCCTGCCAGCGGCCTCAATCACCTTATTCCTCCTATTGGCCACATCTCGCTGACGCTGTATCCAGCCGCCATCAAGGCGATCATCGATCGGGTGCAAGCATTGCAGCAGGGGCATTAGCCCCTGCGCGCCCCCGCTCCACGCGGTTACATTACCCCGTCAATCCGCCTTGAGCTTGCCCTCGCGCGCCAGCGCCCTTGCTCGCCGGTCCTCGGTTTCAAGCAACGTGGTAAACACGCCCGGCTTGCCCGGCATGGGAAAGCTGCCAATATTGAGCAGCTGATCCTTCACGCTAGCGATCCCGAGCACCTTGTTCAGTGCAGCGTTCAGCGCATTGATCGTCGGGCCTGGCGTCTTTGCGGGCGCGAGCAGGCCTGTCGTGGTGCTGATATTCAACCCGACAATGCCAACCTCCCGCGTCCCCGGGACATCCGGCAGAAGCGGATCGCGGTCGTCCGAAAGGACGGTCAGTGCGATCGCCCGACCGGACTTAATGTTCGCGATCGAGCTCGACAGCTGATCGACGAGCAAATCGACCTGTCCGCCGAGCATATCGAGGATGGCGGGCCCCGACCCCTTGTACGCAATGATATTGAACTCGACGCCCGTCGCCGCCTGCAACTGAAGGATCGCGATGTGGTTCGTGGTCCCGATGCCCG
>CAITPF010000172.1 GCA_903894155.1 uncultured beta proteobacterium
CTGTCGCATCATCCCGGTATCCCAGTCTTCGATGATTGCCGAGATCTTGACATCGCGAAGCTGGCGCACATAGAAGTCACGCCCGTTGTCGCCGCGCGCCCAGCCCAGAAATACGTCCGTTGCCGTCTGCGTGAGCCGCTGGCCTTCAACGACACGCTGACCGTGGTTGGGATACAGGCTTTTCCCCGCATAAGGCTCCAGCACCGAAGCGCGCGCCTCCTTGACCTGCAGAAATAGCGGATCGTTGTCCGCCGCCATGAACAGCATCACGCCACACACCGTACCGACGCTTCCGACACCAACGACCTTCACCGCCATATCGAAGTAGTGAAACCGGTCAAACAGCGTGCGCATGTGATCCGGCAGCGTCGCGCGATACATCTCAATGGCTTTGGCATACCCCGTCGCGATGCCAGGAGCCTGTTCAACGGTCGGGTGGAAGATCAATGGCGGCTCGTCCTTGATCATCGGCCTTGAGCCTTCATGCGTGACAAGCTTCGGATACAAGTAGTCAGGCACTGATTTGCGGGACTCCTTTTCGATCCTGTCCCGCACCCTGTTTTGAACCAATTTGACCATCTCAGGATCACCCATCCGATCCGAGTATCGCTGCAAGTCAATCTTGTCGTACCAGACATCGAGGGCGCGCATCCCTGCATAATCGGTCATTCGCTCGCGATACTCCCGCACGAGATCCGTGACGAGCCGCGCCGAATCGCTCATGGGGAAATCGAGATGCCTTGCTGCGATCACCACGCTGGTGGCGAGCCGCTTAAGATCCCATTCAAAGGGTGCCGGCAACGTCTCGTCAAGATCGTTGATATCGAAGATCACATTGCGTTCGGGGGTCGCAAAGCCGCCGAAGTTCATCAAGTGCGCGTCACCGCACGCCTGCACGCGCAGCCCGCTCGTGGGCGTAGTGGCGAGGTCTGCTGCCATCAATGCGGCAGTTCCACGATAGAAGGCAAATGGCGACTCGGACATGCGGCCAAAGCGGATCGGGATCAATTCCTCAAGGCGGCCGACATTCGATTGATGGAGGATCTCGACCGGATCACGGCGATCCTTGGCGGGCTTCCATCCCGCATGCGACGCGCGCGGCGCCTTGTCGCGTAACGCTCGTCCATTTGCCGTCCGTTCATCGACGGATAAGTAGGGCGGGCTGGCTTTCCGGGTACGCGTTGACCCTTTGCGATTTGCGGTCGTGGCCATCTCGGCTCCTTTCAAATGCTGAACTCATTCGTTGGAACACACTTATCATAATGCCACGGGAGCTTTTCGCACGTCATGACGGGCGTCAAAGGGCGTGCACATTCAAACGCCCCACCGATCGCAGACCGCAACGACGACGCCGGTGGCCCAGGCAAGGATCGGAGAATAGCGCCCCCGAGTCGCAACGGAGCGGCAATCCTGGGGGGTCAACGCTCCGATCGTTTGCGGAAAAAGAGCGCCCGAAGATTGCCCCCCCCGAACACCCGCCCAAGCTCCCTGACGGCGAAGAAGGGAATCAGCGCCAGGAAAACGATCAAGCTATATGCGAGCACTTCGTGGCTTCCATCGTGTGAGAACGCGAGGAGATCGCCGATGATCTCTCCGCCCTGCCACAGAGTCTTGATGACATGCTCGATGACCTTGAATGCAGCAACGAAACAGCTGAATACAATCGTTTTGTAGAGCGTAGGATAGATCAGTGGCCTTTGTTCGAGGCCGTGGCCCAGGCCGAGCGCATCGCCAATCATGATGACTTTGCCCAGGAGCAATGCTTCGATCACCGCGAACCCATAGTTCGTGTAAGTGATGTCATGGACGGCGAGAACAATCCGTCGATACTGTGTGAACGCCGCAAATACGAGCGTCAAATAAATGACATTTCCCCAATATTCGACGAATTCATGGCGTAGCCTGTCTTTCCAGTTTTTTCGCCCCACGTCGCGCATTGTCGTCTCCCGCATCTGGTGATGATCATCTTACTCGCGGTGAATGTCTCGCCCGACGCGCCACGGCGAAGTCGGGCTGGCATACCTCGCTTTGGCTACAAAGTGGCTAGGGAATCCGCGCACAGCTGAAGCAGCCATTTTCATATCCGCTACGATAACGCTCACGATGGCCATCACCGACATTTTTTGGGCGAGATAGAGGCAGTCGAGTTTGTAAATTTCGAAGATACTGAAACACGTTTTGAACATGACTGGCTTGCCTTGAGCGATACAAAATGACGAAATTCATCATCAAAACTGGAACAGAAGGCGATTTTTTCAAACGTGGTCGTCAGGTGGCCAAAGCTGCTGATCGCGGCGAACGACTATCCGATGAGCGCATTGTCAGCTTTGAAGATCCCGCCGATATGATGAAGCTCATCACAACCGCGCGTCTGGCGTTGTTCCGGGCAGTAAAAGAGCACCCGGGCTCGATTACCGATATCTCGGAACGCCTGCATAGGGATCGTAGTGCGGTAAAACGCGACATCGATGAACTGGTGCGTGCAGGACTCGTTACTGTTGCGGATAAAGTATTACCTGGACATGGGCGCATGAAAGAAGTTCGGGCAACCGCCAAGTGTTTCAGTTTGCGGGCCGTCGTAGCCTAAGCCGATTTAGGTTAGAAATTTTGGGCACTAAACTTTGGTCGATTGAGCGCATCGTTACGCTCGCGGAGCGGCGACTCTCTTGAGCAACCCAACAGCCACAGCGTGTCCGTTTGCCGGAGAGTTCAACGCGACACTGGGGCTGTCATACGCGTCGTAGCGCGACATCTTTTGACTTAATTTGACATCCACTCCCACCTTGGCCTTCGGCCACCGCTTGCGCGGGAAGGAGGGAGATTCCTACGGCGCTATGCAAG
>CAITPF010000173.1 GCA_903894155.1 uncultured beta proteobacterium
CATCAGCAAATCGCGGTCCTTCAGCCACGCTGGCCAGGCCCGTACCGATGGCACCGCACGAGCGGCGTGTGCTTTCAGAAAACGAGCTCGCACAGCGCTGGGGCGTGAGTCCCAAGACGCTGCAACGCTGGCGCACCGAAGGTCGCGGTCCCCGCTACCTCAAGCTCTGCAAACGGGTGACCTATCAGCTTGATGTGGTGACCGAGTACGAGCACTGCGCCTTGCATATCTCGACCTCCGAGCGCGTCATCAAGTGAGGGCACAGAACATGACCACCTCTCACACCTCACCCGTTCACATCGAGCAGGCCATGCCACTTGCTGAAATGAGCGTAGCGCAGATTTGCGCCCTACCACCAGCCCAATTGCAGGAAGCACACACCAATCTGCTCAGCCTGCAATCGATGGTCAAGGCGGTCTTGGAGCGCATGCATACCGCGCTCGAGCAACGCTACGCAGAATCGGCCAAAGCGGCGCGCCTGGCCAATGGCCGCGATTTCGGTGTCTGTCACATCAATGACGGTGAACTGCGCGTCACGGTTGACCTGCCCAAGAAAGTGACTTGGGACCAGGCGCAACTCTCAGCCACCGCCGCTCGCATTGTTGCCGCCGGCGACAAGGTCTCTGACTACATCGACACCGAATACTCGATTTCCGAGAGCCGCTTCAACAACTGGCCGCCGGCGCTCAAGGATCAGTTCGCGCAGGCACGCACCGTCAAACCCGGCAAAGCAAGCTATCGGCTCGCCCTCGTCGATTCCGAAGGGGGTGTGTGATGCTGCCCATCATCTCTGCCGAAGAGCGCCTCAAAGAACGTCATAGTGCCAAAGTGGCATTGGTCGGAGCGCCAGGAGTTGGCAAGACAACTCAGATCAAGACGCTGCCAGCACACAGCACCTTGTTCGTGGACCTGGAAGCAGGCGACCTCTCAGTGCGTGACTGGCCGGGTGACACGGTGCGCCCGCGGACCTGGCCCGAGTTTCGCGATTTGGTTGTGTTCCTCGCCGGTCCGATGCCAACGGCCAGCGCCGACCAAGCCTTCTCGCAAGCCCACTTCGAGCATGTCTGCGCCAAGTTTGGTGATCCGGCGCAACTGGCCAAGTACGACACCTACTTCGTTGACAGCCTGACCGTGCTCTCGCGTCTGTGTTTTGCCTGGTGCAAGACGCAGCCGCAGGCCTTCAGCGAGAAGACCGGCAAGCCCGACAACCGTGGCGCCTATGGCCTCCTGGGTCAGGAAATGATCACGGCGCTGACTCACCTGCAGCATGTCCGTGACAAGCACGTCATCTATGTCGCCATCCTGGAAGAGAAGACAGATGACTTCAATCGGCGCTACTTCCAGTTGCAGCTCGAGGGCAGCAAGACCGCTCTGGAGTTGCCGGGTGTGCTCGACGAGGTTGTGACCCTCGCCGTTCTCAAGGCCGATGACGGCAGCACCTACCGCGGTTTCGTGACCGGCGCCGACAACACGTTTGGCTATCCATCCAAGGACCGCAGCGGACGACTGAACGCCATCGAAGAACCCGATCTCGGAAAACTCATCGCCAAGTGCCTGGGCCAGAACACGCCCGCACAGCAACCCCCATCAATTTAAAGGACATCCCATGAACGCCTATTCACAATCCAACGCCAGCGG
>CAITPF010000174.1 GCA_903894155.1 uncultured beta proteobacterium
GCGGTGGCGACGCGCTCGCACGCGCTCGCACTCGCGCACGCGCTCGCACGCGCACGCGCACCGGGCGGATGCCTAGTCCGGCTTGATATTCAGCTCACGGATCAGTCGGCCCCATTTGGCGAACTCCTGATCCAGCGTTGCCTGAAACTCTTGTGGCGAGCCGCCGATGATTTCCGTGCCGGTGAGCTTTTCCTGAACGTCCCGCTGCAGCAGGATCGCGTTGACATCGGCATTGACCTGCCGCACGATCGAAGGCGGCGTCTTCGCGGGCGCCAGAAACCCGAACCACGGACCGCGCTCGAAGCCTGCAATGCCCAACTCTTCCATTGTCGGGACATCCGGCAGGGCGTCCGAGCGCTTGCGCGCCGTGATCGCGATCGGGCGAACTTTGCCAGATTTTGCGTGAGGCAATTCGAACATGTAGTTGTCGAACATGACCTGCACGGAGCCCGCCAGCATATCGGTCAGCGCCTGGGAGCTGCCCTTGTACGGAACATGCGTCATCTGCAGGCCAAAGGTCTGCTTGAACAACTCACCCTGCATGTGCGGCGAGGATCCGATGCCGCTCGACCCATAGTTGAACTTGCCCGGATTCGCCCGCACGAGTGCGACGAATTCGCTGACTGAGGAGGCCTGCACGGATGGATTGACGAGCAGCAGGTTCGGCGTCGACACCATGAGCACAACCGGCACGAAATCATGGACCGGATCGAACGGCAGATTCGGGATCAGGCCCGCATTGATGGTGTGGTTGATGCCGGTGAGCAGCAGGGTATAGCCATCGGCGGGTGCCTTGGCGGCCAGGTCGGCGCCGATGTTGCTGCCCCCGCCGGCCTTGTTCTCGACGATGACGGGCTGGTTCCACTTCCTGGAGAGCTCCTGCGCCATGATCCGGGCCAGGGAATCGGTGAAGCCCCCGGCCGAGAAGGGCACAATGATCCGGACCGGATGGTCGGGATAGGCGGCCGATGCGTGCGTTACGGCCAGGGCCGACGCCACCAGGAGCGTCAGTTGGGCTAGGAACCTGATTGGTCGGGACATTGGTCGCTCCGGGTCGCAGGATCGCCGCAGCACGCGGCGCAGACGGCGTTGATTGATTCAGTGCTACTGAACAGGCTCGATGCCAGCCTTGCGGATCACCTCGCGCCAGCGAACGATCTCGTCGGCGGTGAATTTTTCCAGTTCGGCCGGCGTGCTCGAGACGGGCACGATGCCGGCGTCGGCAAAGCTCTTGCGCACTTCAGGGCTTTCGAGCGCCTTGACGGTCTGGTCATGAAGATAATTGATGATGGCAACAGGCGTGCCGGCCGGGGCGACCAGACCATGCCAGGTGCTCATGTCGTAGCCGGTGAGGCCGCCCTCGGCAAGCGACGGAATATCCGGCGCGACGGGAGATCGCTGCTTGGTCGTCACGCCCATGGCGCGCACGGTGCCGTTGCGCACCTGCGGAAGTGCGGTGGAAATCTGGTCAAACATCGCAGCAGCCTGTCCGGAGATCAGGTCGGTCATGGCCGGGGCGCTGCCCTTGTAGGGAACGTGCACGAGATCGGTGCCGGCGACCGCGTTGAACAGTTCGCCTGCGAGGTGCGTCGCGGTGCCGGAGCCGCCAGACGCATAGTTGAGCTTGCCGGGGTTGGCTTTTGCGTAGGTGATGAATTCGGCCAGCGTATTGGCCGGAACGTTCTTGTTGATCACCATCAGCTGGGGCACAGAGCTCAGCTGCGAAATCGAGGCGAAATCCTTCACCGGATCGAAGGGAAGCGACTTGTAGAGCGACGGGTTGATCGCCATGGTGCCGATGACCGACACAAAGAGCGTATAGCCATCAGGCGCGGCTTTCGCCACGAAGTTCGCGCCGATGTTGCCCCCGGCGCCCCCCTTGTTTTCGACGATGACCGATTGGCCCATCTGTTTCGACAGTTGCTGTCCGATGATGCGGGCGATCAGGTCGATGGTGCCCCCGGCGGGAACGCCGACGACCAGACGGATGGGCCGATCCGGGTACTTGGCCGGGGCCGGGCTTTGTGCCTGTGCGAGGGGCAATGCGGCAAGCGAGACCGTCGCGACGACGAGGCTGGCAAGGCGCGCAAGCAATGTGCTGCGCAAAAGCATGTTCGTTCTCCTCCCGCCGTCTGGTTGCGGCGCTGGTCAAGGGCTGGCGGCTTGCGCCGCCAGTCACACTACTTCCCGAAGTCCGCCGCCAGCCAGGGCGTTCCGTCCGGTTTCAGGATGGCGCGCGTCACCGAGCGCGTGGCTCCGAAGGTCGGAACGTACATGGAATGCTTGCCGGCACCGCCTGCGACCATGACCATGATGTCCTCCTGCTTCTGCGCGATGGTCACGCGCACGTTGGCCGTGGCGCCCCGATAGCGCGTGGGCATCATGCGCCAGAGGCGGCGCTCAATCTGCTCGGTCGCGAAATTGCCGAGGGGAATCCCGGCGTTTTCATAGATGTAGCGCTTGACGTCGTCCTTGGAGAACCCCTGGTCGGCAAGAATCTGCGCGTGCTCCGGGCCCAGGATCAGCAGGGGTTCGCTTTTGTAATAAATATTATTGGCCCCCATCTTGTTCATCGAATTGCAGATCATCGTCATGATGCCGGTCGCCAGCGTGCTCTCATGGTCGTTGATGTTGTGCGGCGCCTCGCCGCCGACGACCGTGACCGTCGAAACCTCGGGATCAAAGCCGCGCTCGGCGCGCAGGGTGGGCCAGGGGCTGGCTTCCTCGTTCTCGGCGATGCAGAAGCTGAACTTGCCCGGGTGGCCCATGGTGGCCTTGTCGATGATCCCGGGCGCTGCCCCGCCAATGTTCATCAGCATCAGGCGAATCGCACGCCCGATCGCGCCGTTCGCCCAGGGGCCTGGGCCAAACAGGCCGCTGCCGCTGTTGATGTTCAGCGCATGCGCGAGCGGGCCGCTGACGATCAGCAATGGTGCCACGCAATGCGTGGTGGCCTGGCAGCCATACAAATTAAATTGCGGCTCGATCAGGGCTTCAAGCGCTGCGACTAGCACCGGCATGTGCTCGGGCTTGCAGCCGGCCATCACGGCGTTTGCGGCGATGAGTTCGACGGTGGCGACACCCATACCGGGCGCGACCGTGCCGACGATGCGATCACCCGGCAGCGCCGAGCCGGCCACCATGGCGGCGACCCGCGACTCGGTGGGCGGCGCGAGCGGCAGGCCATCGCCCCAGCCGAGTGCCGTCATTTCGGTTTGGACGTCGGACCAGTCGTCCGTCGCATTGACGTCGACCCAGGCCGAAGCGGACTTGGAAGCCGTCGCCACGGCTGGCAATTGCGTTGTCAGCTTTTCAATGATTTCCGGCAGCGCCGCCTCGACTTTCGCAATGACCGACTCAATCGGCGTGCCGCCAATCGGGTGGGTCAGGATCACGGTCGGCACATTGGGCATGCCCAGGATCTTTGCCTGGTTGCGCGCGAGCGGGATGAACGAGTTGCTGATCAGCAACACCGTGGGCAATCCGAGCTTTTCAGCTTCTACAGAGTCGTGGACACTCCACGACGTGCAGGACCCTCAGTCCCCGAGTGCGTTGATCACCACGTCGCAATTCAGGCGCAGGCCCTGGAGGATTTGCGCGTCTGCGGGGATCGCTGCGGCGAACTTGGAGGCACGATAGGTTTCGATGCCGGGAAACATCTCGCGCAGGCGTCGCTCGAGGTGATCCATCATTTTGTCGACCGGCGCCTTCATGTTGTCCAGGAATCCGATGCGCAGGCCTTCCAGCGATTTGGGGCGGGCGCTTGAACTCAGGCTGAGCGGCAACGGGTGCCCCTGAGGTGAACAAAGCTTCATGACATGCTCCTAGACATTGCACAGGCGCCGGGAGGCGCGCCGGATCAAGAAAAATTTACCCATGCAGCGACCTCCTGTCAACGCATTCCAGTCCTGCCGGCAGATGCTGAATCGTATTCCAGTTGCCAACCCGATCCCTATTCCGGCTTGATGCCGGCTTCCTGGATGACCTTGCGCCACTTGGCGATGTCCGTGCGAACGAAGTCCGCGCACGCCTCTGGCGTGCTGCCGACCAGTTCGATGCCCTGTTCGGCGAACTGTGCGCGGATTTCCGGCGCGCGCGCAATGCGCGCCACCTCGGTCGAAAGCCGCTGGACGACGGCCGCCGGCGTCGCCCCTGGTGCGAGCATGCAAATGGTGACGGTGGCCTCATAGCCTGGCAAGCCGCTTTCGGCGACCGTTGGGGTTTGCGGCAACAGGGGCGAACGCTCGCCGCCGGTGACAGCGATCGCGCGCAGTCGTCCGGAGCGCACGTAGGGCAGGGCCGTCGACAGCGTATCGAACATCATCATCATGTGGCCCGCAACGGTGTCGGCCAGCGCTGGTGCATTGCCCTTGTAGGGGATCGACTGGTATCGGGTCCCGGACATCGACATGAAGAGTTCGCCGGCCAGGTGTCCTGCCGATCCGGTGCTGCCGTTGGCGAGGTTGATCTCCCCGGGACGCTGGCGGGCGTACGCGATCAGTTCGCGCACGGTGGAGACGGGCAGCGAGGGATGGACGACCAGGATGAGCGGGACCTGCGCCATCACGCTGACCGGGGCAAAATCCCGCTCCGTGTCATACGGCAGTTTCTTGAACAACGCAGGGTTGACCGTCAGGTTGCCTGCGCCCACGACGAGCAACGTGTGGCCGTCCGGCTCGCTGCGCGCGACCGCTTCCGATCCGATCACAGTACCCGCGCCGCCTTTGTTGTCGACGAGAACCTGCTGGCCCAGCGCTGCGGTCAGACGTTGTGCGAAGCCGCGCGCAATGATGTCGACGTTGCCGCCGGGCGGCAGGGGCACCACGATACGAATTGCTCGCCAGGGATAGGCCTGCTGCGTTTGGGCGAGCGCGATGCTGCACGGTGCCAGGGCGGTGGCGAGTGCGCCGCCGATCGTGCGCAGTGCGGTGCGACGCGTCATGATCTGACGAGGCATCTCATGGGAATCCTGATTAGTTTCACCATCACGATCGTGCGTCATGCCGGCTCCTTGTCTGGGTTACAACTGCTCAATCGTGATCGGGAAAAGCTCGTCGAGTCTGTCGGATCGCATGATGTGATAAATGTTGAACCGGTAGGCCGTACCGACTGATATTTCTGGCGGCGTGAAGGCAAACGCCAGGTTGCCGCCGGTCGAAAGTCGCCCCTCATACCCGTAATGAAGCAAGTATTGTTTCATCGTCCGGACCACTTCGGAGGCGCGCGCGGTCGTCGGCGCGATGCATTCGATTGTCATGAAGATTTCACCGGGGGTTGGCGCATCGGGCAGCTTTTCGGTAACGCCGTCAATGCCGTAGAAGCGCCAGAACAGCGAATAGTCCTCTTCCGTATCCTCACAAACCAGGTCGCGAACAACCTTGGCCACTTCCCGCAGGATGTCTTCGCGACGCTCAATAAAACGCGGGTCGGCTGCGCCGCAGAGCAACACGGCACGTTCGCCGACGCGACGCGATCCCTCGATCTTGATGGTGATGTGTGGCGCTGGTAACCAGGTCGCCCCGCTGATGCGGGTGCGGCGCTCGTCAACTGCTTCGTAACGTGCTTCATGCAACTCGGCCCGGCCCTCCGGTTCGATAATGACGTAGGGGTCATTCTGCTCATACAGGCTATGCGCGGCGACGGAAATCGGCGTGGCCAAGCGCTGCGGGGCCATGCTTTCCAGGACGAAGCCCTCGTCGTCCAGGGTCGCGAGGATCGAGTCGCGGCCACCTGGAATGCAGCAGAGCGATGCGCACTCGATGATCTTGGCCATGTGTACCGACAGCCCGATCGGAAAGCCGAGCAAGACGGGCAAGGTCGAGAAGATCGCCGTGTCGCAAGCGCGTCCGCTGATCAGCACGTCGATGTCTGCGCGAAAGGCACGCTCGAAAGCGCTCATCCCCATCTGCCCGACGATCTGGGATGCGGCCGCGACCTCTTCCTCGGTGAGCGCGGGCATGCCGTCGATCCCGATCACGCCGTCGGCCCGAATCGCTTCGACGAGGATATCCCGGGGAACGTCGCCCGGGATGACTGCGAGCCTGAAGTGCAGGCCTTCGTCGCGTGCGATCTCACGCACGATCTCAAGTGTTTGCTCCAGGTGCGGTGCCGCGCCCGCCGAGCCCGCCGACCCAATGACCAGCGGAATGTCGTGGCGTCGCGCGGCGACCAGCACCTTTCGCAGGTCGCGCTTGGTCGACTCGCGCGCCGTGGCCATATTGCCGCTGCCGAGATAGTAAGGCCCGATATCGATGGATCCCATGTCGCAGCCGATCAGATCCGGCTTGTGCTCGAGCCCGGCATTGAATGCCGGGGTGGGGATGCCGTAGCCGAGTTGCCCGGAGGCACCGAGCAACCGCAGCGGGCGCCGCGTGGGCAACGACGCGAATTCGGCGAGGATGCGTCCGGTCGCGCTCATACCTGCACCTTGAAGAGACGTGCGTGCTGCTGCGCGCCATACACGTCGCGGTCACCGGGATCGCCCGCGGTGATTTTGCGTGGGATCGCCACCTTCAATGCCCGGGACATCGGGTATTCAATGATGTTGACGTCCTCGACAGGCAGGGAATAGAGCTGCGAGATGAGTTCGCGGGTGATGGCGCCCGAGGCGATGACGCGACGATAGTCTTCGTCCGTATTGAACATGATGTCCAGCGTGGTGCATCGCGGGCCGGCGTTCTTGCTGCGGATGACGCGTGCAATGTCTTGCAGATCCATTTGTTGATTCCCCAGGCTTCGGTCGTGGCATGTTTCTCTGGTCGGTTCAGCATTGCGCCGCAACGCCGATCAATCTGATTACACGTGTTCCTCACTGACATTGCACGCGATCCGCATGAACCGCCGAATGGGTAGAAGGTTCATCACGCAAGCACCAGCCGCATCAGCTTCTGGACAGCGCAATCCGGGGTCGTCAGGATCGGGGTCTGCGTCCGGGGCTGAGCCAGTTCTGCCGCGCCCGCCATCGAAAACTGCCCGAACATGATTGCCGAGTATCCGCGCAACGCGACGGCCTTCTCGGCGACCAGACGATCGTGTAGTGCCTGATCTCCGCCGAGCAGCGCGTCAAGGGCGCCATCCACCACCACGGCCTCGGGTTGCAGGGATTGCCCGCGCGCGGCAGACATTGCGGACAGTTCGTCGCGCAGGGCCGGAATCGATGGCCCGAAGGTCGTCATGAGCGCAAGCGGCCCACCAAGCTCAAGCACCGAATCAAAGAGCGCCTCATTGGGGGTCAGGATGGGGATATCGTGGAGTCGTTTGACGTGCTCGATTGCCAACCCGAACGCCGAGCAAGTAAAAAGGATCGCGTCTGCACCGGCCTCGGCACAGTAAGCACCGATCATTTCGAAACGCCGAAGCATTGAATCGGTGATCTCGCCGTCGGCCTGCCGGTCGCTCGCGAGCGAATCGTCCAGCAGGTTGCATACCTTTGCCTGCGGCCAGTGTTTGTCGAAGCTTGCCTTGGCTGGCGCGAACGAGATGCGCGTGGCGTGAATGACGTATATTTTTTTATCGGCTGTCATCGCTGGTTCCCGGGTGGCCTTTGTTCCCTGTCGTCTGACCTGATTCTATTGCGCGGACACGGCATCGGTCATTGCCGGTCGACGGCGGCCAGGCATTCGAGCGCCATGAAGTGCTGCAGGTCCCGTTCGATCGCCTGGCGCAACGGCTGGATGAGGACCGTGCGCGTGTGCCGCAGCAACATGTCGGGTTTGCGTGCCAGTTGCTCGGCAAGCTCGAGCGCCCTGGGTGCAAGCCGCTCGAGCGGGTGGAGCTCGCTGACGAGCCCCAGGTCAAGCGCCTGGCGCGCGTTCAGGATCTGACCTGTCAGGTGGAGATAGCGTGCGCGATTCAACCCGATCAGCATTGTATAGACCGTGCTGATCCCGTCGCCGGGAACGATGCTGCCAAGGTGAAAGTGTGCCGTGTCCTCAAAGCTCGCATGATCCGCCGCGATGACGATGTCGCACATCAGGGCGAGGTCGGAGTGGCGCATTGCCGGCCCATTGACGGCGGCAATCATGGGAACCCCGACATTGAGCAGCGCGTTGACCAGGCGCCGCCCATTGACGAATACGGGCTCGGCCCGCGACGGGGTCAGCTTGACGTCGTGAAAGAATCCGTGTGCGGTCGGATCCACGCGCGGCCCGCTGAAAATGTCCCCCGTTCCCGTGAGCACGACGACACGGTTGCCGCGATCGTGGGTGACCTCTTCGAATGCTCTGGCGAGTTGCAATTGCGCATCCAGGTCCCACATCAGCGGGCCGCCATCCGAATGCAGCCGCATGACGAGCACGCCAGTTTCGCTGCGTGTCATCACGATGCGATCGAAACTTCCCGCATAGTCCGAAAATGCCATGTCCAGTCTCCGTTTTATGCTTTGCCCGTGTCGCCCGGGGTATCAGGTTCAGTCGTCCTTCAGGTTGCTTTCGCGAATGACCCTGGACCACTTCTTCATTTCGTCCGTGACGAATTTCTTCGCCTCTTCGACGCTTCCGCCCATAGGTTCGACGCCGCTTTCCAGAAGACGCGAGCGAATCTCCGGGCTTGCCAGTGCGCGGTTGAACTCGACGTTCATTTTGCGCACGACAGCGTCCGGGACGTTGGCAGGCATCATCAGCACGAACCAGGCGTAGACCTCGAACCCGGGAAGACCTGCCTCTGACATGGTCACGACACCGGGCGCGAGCGCAGAGCGCTTTGCACCGGTCACGGCGAGCGGCTTGAGGCGGCCGGCCGCTACCTGGGGCACGGACGTGTTGATCGTGTCGAACATCATCGTGACGTTTCCGGCAAGCAAGTCGTTCAGGGCAGGTGCGTTGCCGTTGTAAGGGACGTGGACGAGGTCAATCCCGGCCTCATTGCGAAACAGCAATCCGGCCATGAAGGGGCCGCCTCCGCGCCCGCCCGAAGCAAACTGCAACTGACCGGGTTGAGCCTTGGCCATGGCGATGAGATCCCTGACCGACTTTGCCGGAAACGACTCCTTCACGACGAGCATCAGCGGGGTGTACGCGGCCATGACGACCGGCGTGAAGTCTTTCACGGAGTCGTAAGGCAGTTGCTTGACGAACAGCGGGTTGGTGGCATGACCCGAATAGCCCATCATCATCGTGTAGCCGTCTGGTGCGGAATTCACCAGCGCGGAGGAGGCAATGACGCCTGCGGCACCCGCCCGGTTCTCAACCACGATCGGCACGCCGAGCTGTTGCGACAATTTTTGCCCGACCACGCGGCTGAGCAGGTCGGCGCCGCCGCCCGGGGCCGCCGGCACCAGGAGTTTGATCGACCGGCTCGGGTATTCTTCAGCCTGGACCCACCCTGCGATGGCAAGGCTCAGGCACAACGCGATTCTGGCGGCATACCTGGCGGTTCGGCAGAGTGGCATCTTCGATCCTTTGACCGCGCGTGCGGTCGTCCAAGGGGCCGCACCCGGGGTGGCGGGCCCAAAAACTGACCCGACTGTAGGCGGGCGCGGCGGCAGGGTCAAATTATTATTTAAACTTCCGCAATCTAATTTATGCATGGCGAGCCATGCAAGGCACAGCATCCCATGAGCGATTCATTTGGTATTCACAGTGTTCCGGACGTGCTTGCCTGGCTCAGTAGCACGCCGCTGACGCAGGAGGCGGCCGTCGTCGCTCAGGCCCGGCGGATCGTGCTCGATACGGTCGGTTGCGCGTACGCAGGATCGCGCGCGGATAGCCTCGTGTCGTTGCAGGATGCCTGCGCCCGCGTCGATCCCGGCCATGTTCGCCTGGGCAATGGGCCGGGGCTATCGGTTGGCGCCGCAGCACAGTTGTTTGCTTACGCGGCATGCTGGGATGAGGCCTGCGAGGGTCACGCCGGCGCACACGGCAGGCCAGGCGTCGCCACGCTCGCGACGGTGCACGCGCTCGCCGGGGCGTTGACGTATCGCGAAGTGCTTGCCGCCTTTATCCACGGATACGAGGTCAGCGCGCGGATGGCGCGCGCGTTGCGCATCAAGCCGGGCATGCATGTCGATGGAAACTGGCCGGCGTTCGGATGTGCGGTCGCCGCGTCCCGCGCGCTGGGTCTGACCGACAAGCAAGCCGCGAGCGCCGTGAGTTTTGCCGCGTGCCAGGTGCCGATGAGCCTGTATCTGCCGGTCCGGCAGGGATCGACGGCGCGCAACGCCTACCTTGGGCACGCCGCTGTGCTGGGCATCCAGGGCGCGCTGGCTGCGCAGGCGGGTATCGACGCGCCCACCCTGGAGTCGGTGAGCGAATACGCGCGGGTGGGCCTGGGCAAGGAGGTCGGTCCGTGGGTCGGCCCGGGGCGCTTCGAGATCCTGGAGGCGTATCTCAAACCCTTCGCGGCCGTCAGGCACGTGCATTACGGCGCTGCGGCGGCGCTCGCCTTGCGTGAACGCATCGGCACCGCGCGCATCGAGCAGATTCGCCTGTCGGTCTACGAGGAAGCGACGGTGTACTGCGCCAATCGGGCACCAGCGACTGCGATACAGGCGCAGTTTTCGCTGACCTTTGGCCTGGCGGCGGCGCTGCGCTTTGGCAGCATTGATCACGAGACCTACCGCCCCGCGCAATTCAACGATCCCGAGCTACGCAGGCTGGAGTCGCTGGTCGAAGTCGCCGTTGATCCCGATCTGACCGCGCGCCAGACGCGCGGGGCCACCCTTCGGGTTCTCGTCAACGGGCAGTGGCTCGAGGCGACCGTGGCGACGATTCTTGGGGATGCCGCGCTGCCGCTGACCGATGCGCAGGTGATCGAGAAGTTCATATCTTATGCACAGGGCACTGTGGGTGTTGATGCCGCGCATCGAATTGCCAACGATCTGCTGTATGGCGATCTCGATGTCCCGTACACAGGGCTGCTCGTCTGACGCCCGACGCAGATTTACGCACGGCTGGCTCGTGCGACGAGTCCCGGACCTGATCGGGCATGACAACGACGCAATCTGTTCGCGCTCGTGTCTGCGCGCCCAGCGCGTCGTTGCTTGAACACCTGCTCGCGCGTTCCCCTGGCTGCGGAGGGAGCGCTCATGCGACCCTGTTCAGTTTGCCTTGGCGCCCGTGCGCGCGACGGTTTCTGTCCACACTTTGCGCTCGCGCGACAGCATCAGTTGCGCCTGCTCGGGCGTGAGCGGATTGACCTGCCCGAACTGCTTTTCGATTTCGCCGATATACGTTGGGTTCGCTGTCGCCGCCGTGACTGCGGCACGCAGTTCCTGGAGCACCGGGGCAGGCACGCCAGGCTGCGCGAAGATGGCAAACCAAACAGGGATATCCATCATCGGGTAACCGGCCTCGACAAAGGAAGGAATTCCCGGCAGCGATGCCATGCGGGCCGCCGAGGTCAGGGCGAGCGCGTTTAGCCGCCCGCCCGACACCAGCGGTGCGGCCGACGAGGCGCCAATCAGGCTGAAATCGATGCGCCCGCTCAGCAGATCCGAGATCTGAGGTGCGACCCCTTGGTAGGGTACGTGCAGAAACTTGACGCTGGCAGCCGAGGCAAAGACTTCGGTCGACAAGTGTGCAAGCGATCCAATCCCGTTGGATCCGTAGGACAACCCGTCCGGCTTGCTGCGCGCCAGAGCAACGAACTCAGCGACATTGCGCGCGGGGACGGTGTTGGGATTGGTCACGAGCACGTTGGGCAGCGAGCCCAGCGCGCCGACCCAGGCAAATCCTTCCGGGTCGTAGCTGATGGTTCCGTACAGCGCCTTGTTGATCGCCATGATGGCCTGGCCGGCCACGAGAAGCGATGTTCCGTCTGCCGGCGCGGCTGCGAAGGCGACCGCGGCAATGTTGCCGCCGGCGCCTGGCTTGTTCTCAACGATCACCTGTCGCGGCGATCGTTCTGACATGATGCTGGCGATCGTGCGCGCCATCAGGTCGGTAGGGCCGCCGGCCGCGAAAGGCACGATGAGCTTGAGCGGTCTGGAGGCCGGGGACTGGGCCAGCACAGGGTAGGCGATCTGCGCCAGGGTTCCGGCAAGAGCGCCTTGCAGAAGGCGACGACGCGAAACAGGTTGTCTGACCGAAGAGGGTACGAAAGGTGATTTCATGCTGTTCCTGAGTACACTCGAATCAACGCATCAATAGCCGAGCTCACGCGCGCAGTTTTCCCCTGCGACGTAGCCCAGGACCGTGGCTGTCAGCAGGCCGTTTCCCGAGACGTATCCATTGCCGCCGCGCAGCCCGCTGAGCCCGACCGCAGCGCCGCCACCGGCGAAGAGATTCGGAATCGGGGCATTGCCGGGGCGCAGCACGCGCGCGCCTGCATCGACCATCAGGCCGCCCTGGGTGTGAAACAGTGCGGCGCCCACGCGCGTGACGACAAACGGGGGCTGAAGCGGCGCCATGCCGAAGTCGCGCCGGCCAAACGGATCGGCAATTTCGCCGCGCGCGGCCTGGTTGTAGGTTGCGAGCGTCTTTTCGAGATTCGCGGGATCGATTCCGGTGAGTGCGGCAAGCTCCGACACGCTTGCCGCCTCGCGCGCGCCGCCCATGTCGACAAGCGCCTTATAGGTCTGCTGGTAGTGCGCGACGTAGTCCCGAATGCGGGAATCATAGATCGCGTAGGCCTCGTTGCCCTGTGCCATGACCAGTGCGCCAAAGCCCGAGTAGCCAATGTTCTCGTTGCCAAAGCGCAGGCCCTGGCGATTGACGTAGCAGGCGCCTTTTTCTGCGGCGCTCCAGGTCAGCAACTCGCCATGGGGGTAAGCCACGCTCGCGTGGGCCTGATAGGCGCCGGTGTTACCCACCGCGGCGCCAATCGCGCGCCCCCATTGCACCGCTTCACCCTCGGCGGTCGGTGCGCCGAAATACTGCGCATCGGCGATCTCGGGGCAGAATTCCCGCAGCAGCGCGCGGTTTGCCCCGTAGCCGTTCGTCGCCAGGATCGTCTTGCCGGCCGACACGGTATAGGTCTCGTTGCCGGCGCCGACGTGCGCTCCCGTCACCGCGCCCGATGCATCGACGATCAGTGACTGCACGGGGTTGCCGAACGCAATGTCGATACCGTCGCGCGCCGCAGCGGCTGCGAGCGAATTGACGAGCTCCAGTCCCTGCCCGGAAGGCTGCGTGTGCAGACGGGGAATCGAGTGCCCGACATGCTTGTAGTTGGTATAGAGCTTGACCTCGGCGCCGCAATGGTCGACAAGCCATTCGACCAGTTCCGCGGAGCGTTCGACGATTGGGCGGATCAGGCCAGAGGCATCGTGCCGCCCGGAGACCCGCTCGATATCATCGACCATCGATTGCACGCTGTCGGTAATGCCGGCTTCGCGCTGCATGCGCGTACCGGCTGCGGGAATCGACCCGCACGACAGCACCGTGTTGCCTGCGAAACGGTCGAATTTTTCCAGCACCGCCACGCGTGCGCCGAGTTCGCGGGCGCGCAACGCGGCAATCAGCCCACAGGCACCGGCGCCCGCCACGAGAACGTCAACTTCAATGTGATCGGACATGTCGCACTCCAGTACGCTGGGATGGTACTGTATCGGATCCCGCATTGCACCATGTTTGCCGTCGCGTGGCGTGGCGCAGTTGGTCGGGATCATGCTGGCGGAGACTTTCCGATGCACTGGACGACACGATTTTCGACCGCGCGCCGCGCGCTGCTTGCCCTGGCGTTCCTGGGCCTGGCGGCAGGCGCCCACGCGCAGGATTACCCGAGCAAACCGATCCGACTGGTGATCCCTTACGCGCCGGGCGGTGCGACGGATATTCTTGGCCGATCCATCGCGCAGAAGCTTGGCGAATTGCTGGGGCAACCCGTCATCGTCGAGAACAAGGGCGGGGCGGGCGGCAATATTGGCGCCGATCTGGTTGCGAAGGCGGCACCCGACGGCTACACGCTGCTGATGGGGACAATCGGCACCCATGCCATCAATCCCAGCCTCTACCAGAAGATGCCGTTCGATCCGGTCAGGGATTTCGTGCCCGTTTCGCTGGTGCTGACCAATCAATTGGTGTTGCTGGTCAACCCCGGGGTTCCGGTCAAGACGGTCGGTGAACTCGTGACCTATTCACAGCAACCCGGCGTCGATCTCTATTTCGGTTCGGCGGGCAATGGCAGCTCCCATCATCTGTCGGGTGAACTGCTCAAGTCGCGGTCGGGCCTGAAGATGACTCACGTGCCCTACAAGGGCAGCGGCCCTGCGGTGGCTGACCTGATGGCGGGCCAGATTCAGGTTCTGTTCTCGGATATCGCGGGGGCGCTGCCCTACACGCAATCCGGCAAGCTTCGCCCGCTCGCGGTGGGCGGCTCGAGTCGCTCCGCGCTCATGCCTGAGCTGCCGACCGTCGCCGAGGCGCTGAACCTTCCGGGCTTTGACGTCAGTGCCTGGATGGGGATCTTCGCGCCGGCGGGCACCCCGCAGCCGATCGTGACGCGGCTCAACCGTGCGATCGTCGAAATTACCCGCATGCCCGATATCATCGGCAAATTTGCCGCGCTGGGCGCCGAGCCGATTGGCAGCACGCAGGAGCAGTTTGCCAGTCACATCCAGGCCGAACTCGTCAAATGGAACAAGATCGTGACCGACGCCCATGTCACCATCAACTGATCCGGTCACGCTGGCCGTGCTGCGCGGCAGGCTTGAGCAGATCGCCGATGAAATGGACGCGACGCTCTATCGCATCGCGTTCAACCCGATCATTGCCGAGGCGCACGATGCCTGCCACGGCATCTATGACCGCGCGACGGGCGACACGCTGGTGCAGGGCAAATCCGGCCTGCCGATCTTCGTCGGCGCCATGGCCTTCGCGGTGCGGCTCGCCATACAGGCCGCCGGCGAGCGCGGCGGCATGGTTGAAGGCGACATCTGGCTCTTTAACGATCCGTATGAGGGCGGCACGCACGCGAACGACTTCAAGCTGGTGAGGCCGTATTACCGGGATGGCGAATTGTTTTGCTTCCTGGCGTCCGCCGCGCACTGGCATGACGTCGGCGGTGCAGTGCCCGGCAACTACAACCCGGTCGCGACTGAATGCTGGCAGGAAGCGGTGCAGATACCGCCTGTTCGCATCGTTCGCTCCGGTGAGATCCAGGAGGATGTCCTGGCGATCCTGCGGGCCAACACCCGCTTGCCGGGCAGCCTCTGGGGCGATCTCAATGCACAGCTTGCCGCGCTGGATCTCGGCGTGCGCCGCATGGACGCGCTTCTTACGGAATACGCGCCGCGCACGGTTCTCGACGCGCTCGCCGAGCTGAGGGTACGCGCTGCGCGGTTGATGCGGTCTCTGGTGGGCGAACTGCCTGACGGGAAATATTGCGCGCAGGATTTTCTCGACAACGACGGGGTCGTTGACGAGCCGCTGCGCATCGCGCTGGATATGACGATCGCCGGCGGCGAACTGACGCTGGATTTCTCGCAGTCGTCGCCGCAGTGCCAGGGCCCCGTCAATATTTCGCGCCCGACCGCCATTGCGGCTTGCTATGTCGCACTCAAGCACCTGTTTCCCGACGTGCCGGCCAACGCCGGGATCCTCGATGCGGTGCAGTTCGTGATCCCCGATGGGCTGGTGATCAGCGCCCGGCGCCCGGCGCCCGTGGGCGGCTATACCGAGACCATCCTGCGCATGATCGACGTCATGTTCGTCGCGATGGCGCAAGTCAGCCCCGAGCGTGGACTGGCCAACGCCTATGGCACGATCAACGCGCTGTCGATCGCGGGACTTCGGACCGACCCGGCGCGGCGCGGCGAGCGCTGGGTCATGTTTTCGTTCTTCGGTGGCGGCCATGGTGCGCACAGCGCAGGTGACGGCCTGAGCCATGGCAACGCGCCAATCTCGATGGCGACGATTCCGCCGCTGGAAATCCTGGAGTCGGCCTACCCGGTGCGTTTCGTCCAGTGGGCGCTGAGGCCCGGATCCGCAGGCGCCGGACAGTACCGCGGCGGGCTTGGCGCCGTTTACGAAATCGAACTGCTCGAGCGCCAGGCACAGGCCTTCATTTTCGGCGAGCGGGGCAAGTTCCGCCCCAGGGGAATCGTCGGCGGCGGGGAGGGCGCGGCCAACGTCTTTCGCTATCGCGTTGACGGCGCCTGGCACACGCCCCCGATGGTCTCGAAGATGGTCGGAATCGCGTTGTGCCAGGGCGACCGCGTACTGCTCGAAACGCCCGGTGGCGGAGGCTACGGCCAGGCCACCGAGCGCGACCCGCAGCGCGCGCGCCATGACGCCGCGATGGGCTATCTCGCCGATGCGACGCGGGCATCTCCATGACGGGCGCCAACGGTCTGATCGTCGGTGTGGATGTCGGCGGGACATTCACCGATCTCTTCGTCCTGGACGAGGCTCGCGGCAATGTGCGCATCGTCAAGGTGCCGTCAACGCGCGGCGAGGAAGCGCGCGGGTTCATGACCGGGCTTGCGCACGCCGCAGGCGCGCAGGAGGCCGCACAGGACCTCGCCGGCGTCGTGACGATCGTTCACGGCACCACCGTGGCCACCAACGCGCTTCTGGAGCGCAAACTGCCTCGCACGGGTCTGATCACGACCGAAGGATTTGGCGACGTGCTCGAGATGCGCCGTCGCGACCGGCCTCGCACGTGGGGCTTGCGAGGCGAATTCGTACCGCTCGTGCCGCGCGATCTGCGCCTTGAAGTCGCCGAGCGCACCCTGGCTGATGGCACGGTGCACACGCCCGTGGATCTGGCGCAGGTCGAGCGGCAGACCCGCCGCCTGCTGAGTCTTGGCTGCGAAGCGATTTGTGTTTTCTTCATCAACGGGCACGCGAATCAGGCCAACGAACGCGCGGCAGCCGAGTTGATCCGGCGACTCTGGCCCAATGCCCACGTGAGCGTTGCCACCGAGGTGCTTTGCGAAATCCGCGAATTCGAGCGCTGTTCGACGACGGCGATCAACGCAAGCCTTCAGCCGGTCATCGGGGACTATCTGGGACGCCTGGACGAAGGACTTCGGGAGCAGCGGTTCACCGGGGAGCTGCTGATCGTGCAGAGCAGCGGCGGGGTCATGTCCTCGGCCACCGCCGCGCAGTTACCCGTCCGCACGGCGCTGTCGGGGCCGGCGGCCGGCGTCATCGCGTGCGCTGCGATTGCGCAAGCTTCCGGTTTTCCGAATGTGATCACAGGCGACATGGGCGGAACATCGTTCGACGTATCGCTGATCGCGAACGGCGTGGCGTCGATCGCGGAGCAGAGTTCCATCGATTTTGGCCTGGTGATCCGCTCGCCGATGATCCAGATCGAGACCATCGGCGCGGGGGGCGGATCGATCGCATCCGTCGACGCGAGCGGCATGCTGCAGGTCGGGCCGGCTTCCGCCGGGAGCAATCCAGGGCCAGCGTGCTACGGCAAGGGCAATCCCTTCCCGACCGTGACAGACGCCAACCTGCTGCTGGGCCGCATCGACCCGGCGCGCCCCATTGGCGGCGGTCTGCTGGGTTCGCTCAACCGTGATCTGGCGCTCCAGGCGATCCGGTTGCATGTGGCCGATCCGCTGGGCATCGAGGCGCTCGAGGCGGCAGAGGCGATCCTGACGGTGGCCAATGCCCGAATGGCCGGGGCGATTCGCCTGGTGTCGATCGAACAGGGGCATGACCCGCGGCTCTTCGCCTACATGCCCTTCGGCGGAGGCGGCGCGTTGCACGTGTGCGCCATGCAGCGCGAGGTCGGCGTGGTGCACGCCATCATTCCCCGCTACCCCGGCGTGACGTCGGCGCTGGGCTGCGTGATGGCCGATATGCGCCATGATGCTGTGCTGACGTTGAATCGCGGAGTCGAACAGGTGGATTACGCGGCGCTGACAGCCAGCATCGAGACCTTTGCGCGTGCTTGCCAGGATCGGCTCGATTCAGCGAACGTGGCGTTCAGCGAGATCCGCGAGCATGTCTGGCTCGACATGCTGTACGCAGGGCAGACGCATACGCTGCGCGTCGAAGTGTCGCCCGCGGCGCCGGATGCCCGGAGCGTGAAGGCGCAGTTCGAGGCCGCCTACCGGGCCGCCTACGGCCGCCTGCTTGAGGGAATCCCCGTGCGCGTGATGAACCTGCGTTATGCCCGAATCGGCGTGCGTCCGAAGTTCGACTTGCGGATCCTGGCTCCGCACGCTGACACCAGTGCGCAGGGACTACATGCGGCAGAGCCGCAGTCGCTGGGTGTACAACGGGTCTACCATGCGCGTCGCTGGTGGGACGCGCGCCGCTACGATCGCCTCGCGCTTGCCGTGGGGGCTGTCATCGAGGGGCCAGCGATTTGCGAACAAAGCGACACCACCGTGTGGATTGAGCCGGGCTTCAGCGCCCGGGTCGACGGGTTGGGAAACCTCATTGTCAGTGCGATATCCGTCTGAAATCTGGCCGCCCGCAACGCGCTAGTCGGCCGCTGTCTGGATGCTGATTTTCGAGGCCCAGGCGCCACCACCCAGCACCTGCTGTTCGAACGCGGCGGCAGGCAAGCCGGACGTCAGATTCCAGTCGCCGCCATGGCCGTCGTTAATGTCAAAGCGCGGGGAATTGCTGCCGGCAATTTCAAGGCGCAGGCGATTTCCCGCTGGTACGACGTACGCTGTATCCCAGAGTTCCACCGTGACGCGCTTTGCCTGTCCTTCTGCGTCGGGCGCTTCGTCCCAGCGCACTCTGCGGATGCCATCCACAATGTTGGCGCAGTAGCCGTCGGGCCTGACGTCCACCAGCTTGAGTGCGAAATCCGCAGATTTCGCTGTGCATCGAACGAAAAGCTCCGCCTCGACGCTCCCGGTGATTGTGATGGGTTCGTCCAATGGAGGCGTTGTATAGACCAGCACGTCGTGCCGGGTTTCAACGACAGACTGATTCAACACCCCGGCGTGTCCATGCCAGTATCCCAGGTGACGCCCGCCCACGGTTTGAACCGGGTTGGCGGGATCGTGGATAAAGCGATCGACAGTCACCGCTCCGGGCGATGGCGTTTGCAGCAATCCCTGGCCGGCACTCGAATTTGCGGGGCCTCCCGACAAAAAATAGGTGCGCTGGATTGATGAGGAAGGGGGCCAGTCTGCGGACTTTCGCCATTCGTTCGCACCCATGACAAAGTAGCGCACGCCCGAGTCGCGCGCGGCGTCTGGGATTTCGTCTCCCTTGAGCCAGCGATCAAACCAGCCGAGTATCGTCTGACCCAGGCCTGGCTGGCCACCAAGCGCAACCGATCCGAAGAACGCGTCGCCAGCCGACGAAGGGCGCAGGCTAATGTAAGACTCGTGATCCCATGGACCGATCATGAAATGTTCGACCGGCGATGGCTTTCCGGAACGCCGCGCGCCGGCGATCGCCGCATGCACATCGAGATGCCCTTTCAGGAAACCGTCATACCAGCCGGCGATGTTCAGTACCGGGGCGCGCGATTGCGCTATGGCGTCGTTTGGATTGACCGATTTCCAAAAGTCGTCGTAGTCCGGATGGCTAAGGATCGCCTTCCAGTGGGGCAGCAGAGGGTCGGCAGGACCGAATACGTCGATCAAGGGCCTGAATTTTGACGCTTCCGCAGGGTTGTCGATAATCCACATTAACCGGTCGCGCGCCGCATCGAGGGCTTCGCCTTGAAGGACCCCTCGTTTAAGCGTGTCAAGCGCCTGTGCTGCAAACCAGCGCATCATGAACACGAGTTCAAATGCGCCGCCGCTGTAGACGAACCCGTCGTAATAGTTTGTGCCGGTCAGGTAGAGTGCAGCCGCGCCCAGATGCGGCGGCCGCGCTGCCAGAGCCTGTCCGGCCGTGACGCCCATGTACGACGAGCCATAGATGCCGACCTTTCCGTTGCACCACGATTGCATCGCTGCCCATTCAATCGTGTCGTAGCCGTCATCTTTCTCGCAGTGAAACGGAGTCCATTCGCCGTCGCTGGTGAAGCGACCGCGTACGTCCTGTACATACAGCGCGTAGCCGCGCTCCACGGCGTCAAAGGGGTGGATCATCAGGGAGGTGACGTAGGTCGGGTGCATCTTTCCATAAGGAGTGCGATGCACGAGCGCCGGGCCGGGAGCACCGTCCGCCCGTCGATAAAGGTCACCGCGAAGAATGGTGCCATCGCGCATCGGGCAATCGACGTTGCGCTCAATGATGATGTCGTGGCGGTCGTTTTTCATGCGTGAACTCCAATTCAGCCTCTGCCTGGCGTTTCAGTGCCGAGATACATTTTTCTGATGATGTCGTCGTTGCTGAGCGACTCGGCCGATCCCGTCAGGCGAATAAGACCAGCCTCCATGAGATACGCGCGTTGCGCGATTCGGAGCGCGGCATCTGCATTTTGCTCGACCAATAGAATCCCCTCTACGCTTTCCGGGACCAGGCTGCTGAGCAGTTCCAGGACGAAGTCCACGATCTTCGGGGCCAGGCCTGTCGAGGGCTCGTCGATCAGCAGAACACGCGGATGCGCCATGAGCGCACGCCCGATTGCCAGCATCTGCTGCTCTCCACCGCTGAGCGTGCCCGCGATCTGACGGTCGCGCTCGCGCAGGCGGGGAAACAAGTGGTAAACGCGCTCAAGTGTTTCCTCAGCATCGTTGCGGGTTATTCCGCCAAGGATGAGGTTCTCCCGCACGGACATCGATTTGAACAGCTCGCGTCCCTGCGGGCAGAGCACCAAACCATCGCGCACCAGCGTGGCCGGGGCCGTTGTGGTCACGATCTTGCCGTCGAAGGCCACCGTGCCGCTGGATGCGCGCAGAAGGCCGCATGTGGCGAGAAGGGTCGTGGTTTTGCCCACGCCATTCGGACCCAGCAGGGCGACGATTTCGCCTCGGCCGACACCCAGGCTGACGCCATGCACGACTTCATGCCTTCCGTAAGATACGACGAGTTGGTCGATTTCAATCAGCATGCCGGGATCCGAGGTAAGCCTCGATGACATGAGGGTTGCGCTGAATTTCGTCCGGGGTTCCCAGCGCGATGCGTCGACCGAAGTTCAGCACCAGGACGTGATCGGAGAGGGCCATGACGGCGGGCATGCGGTGTTCGATCAGAACGATCGTGACGCCCGTCCGGTTAATCGTCCGCAGTGAGTCCATGAGGATCTGCACTTCGCTTTCCACCAATCCGCCCATCGGTTCGTCGAGCAATAGCATGGTCGGCTCGGATGCCATTGCCATGGCGACAGACGTAAGTTGTCTCACGAGCGTCGAGGAGGTACTGACGAGCTGATCCTGCACCGCGTCCAGATTCATCAGCTGCAGCACGCGTTGGACTTGCTCGTCCTCCAGCCGTTGTCCCGATCGATACCGACCCTGGCGAAAGAGCGAGGCCAAGAGGCCGGCTGGGCGGAATCGAAGGTAGCCAATCGTGACGTTGTCTCTGACCGACGCGGTTTCGATCAGTTGGGCGTGTTGAAACGTGCGGGCAATCCCCTGGTGCACGACCGCATGTGTCGGCAGGGATAAGAGGTCGCCGGCGTCCGTGACGACCTGACCCGCATCGGCGTCCTGCACGCGAGTCAGCAAATCGAACAGAGTGCTTTTCCCCGCACCATTTGGACCGATGATGCTGAAGATCGTCGAGCGCCGAATATCGAAATCGACGTCGTCGACCGCCACCAGGCCGCCGAACCGTTTGGTCAGACTTCGAACTTCCATGATGTGGGTCATGCTGCCCACCGCGCGCGAAGGCGCCGCGAGAGCTGTCCGACCAGCCCGGAGAGCCCCGAAGGATAGAAGCGCACGACGCCTACCAGGATCAACCCAAGCACCAACAGCCTGGCATCCTGAAGCCCTCGCAGAACTTCCGGCACGAACTGAATGAAAAAGGTCCCAAGCACGGGCCCCCATATCGTTCCCGCACCTCCGACGACGACGAACATGATGGCGTCGAAACTGCGCATGAAACTCGCGTCCGCAGGCGCAATGTATGCGATGTAGCTTGCGTATAGACTGCCGGATACACTTGCGAGCGCCGCGCTCAACGCGAGTGCCTGCAGTTTGGCGCTCACGACATTGACGCCGAAGACACGGCCCAGTAATTCGTTTCGCTGTACGCATTGCAGCGCGCGACCGAATGGGGAGTGAACCAGTCGGTGCGTGATGATCAAGGCGAGGCACAACACGGCGAGGACCAGGAGATACATCGGCCAGAATTGCTTGAACACCACGTCGAATCCGCCGACCTCGAAAGAGGCTGGGCGAGGGATGTCGGATATCCCGCGGGAGCCGCGCGTGACTTCATCCCATCTCTCCAGGATGGTGACGACTGTCATGGTGAAGGCAAGGGTAGCCAGCGCAAAATAATGGCCGCGCAAGCGCAGTGTGACCAACCCGACGAGTGTGCCGGTGGCCGCCGCGAGCGCCATTCCGGCGATGACGGAAATCGTGAATCCGTATCCGTTGACTGTCATTAATGCGGTTGTATAGGCTCCGATCCCGAAAAAGGCACCGTGAGCGACGGAAACCAGGCCTGCGTATCCCATGACCAGATTCAGGCTTACGCCAAGCGTGCAATAGATCAGTGTGAGCGTCAGCAAATGCCGGCCATACGTACCCGAAACGAAGAGTGCCGGAACCAGGATGGCCACGGCGACAGCAATGAGGACCTGACGACTGAAACTTGGGCGGATCCTCATGTCAGGCCTGCTCCGTTCGCCTTGCCGAACAGCCCGTTTGGCCTCAAGAGCAACACCAGCAACAACAGGACGAACGCCATGGCATCCTGATAGGCGAGAGAGACGTACATTCCGCCCAGTGATTCGGCCAGCCCAAGGGCGTATCCGGAAATCAGTGCGCCACGGATGCTTCCCATGCCCGCCAAAACGACCACCACAAATGCCTTGATGACGAGCAGGTCGCCCATCGCGGGGAAAACCTGGCCGATTGGCGCAATCAGGCCTCCGGCGATTCCAGCCATGGCACTACCGATCGCCATCGTGGCAAGGCCGACTGCGCCCACGTTAATGCCGACAATCGCCGCGCCGGCCGGGTTGTCTGAAACGGCACGAATGCAGGCGCCGAGCCGGGTGCGCATGATGAGGACGTGCAAAGACACAATGAGGGCGAGCGCCACAACGATGACGATCAGCCTCTGTGGGGTCAGGAATACGCCCCCAAAGCTGATCGAACCGCCGATCGGTGGTGCAACACGAAAGTACCTGGTTCCGAAGACGAGAATGGCAAGGCTTTGGAGCATGAGCAACACACCGAACGCGGCGATGAACATGTTCACGCCGGGCCCCTTTTCCATCGGGCGAAATACGGCGGCGTGGACTGCGACGCCGACGATTCCGACGAAGCCACCCGCGATGACAAGGGCAATCCAGTAGTTCAGCCCAAGTGCGGTCGTGCAGAAGTACGTCGCGTAAGCCCCGACCATCGCAAAGGCGCCCAGGGCGAACTGGGGCACGCCGACCACGCCGAAAATCAGCGCCAGGCCTGCGGCAACTAGACCGTACAAACTGCCCAGCATCACCCCGTTGGCGATGGACTGGGCGAGGACCACGCTCATGTTCAGGGTTGGGTAAAGTTTTGAGTCGATCCGCCCTTGATAAAGCTGACGTGCATCGGCCAGACCGTATCTCCGGCCTCGTCGAGATTGCTCCAGCCCAGGAGGTTGGGCTTGAGCGACTCAAGCGCTTTTGGCATCGCGGCACGAATGGCCGCCGGGTCGCTGGTCGTATTGGCGGCCTCCATCGCACGCGCAAGCCAGAGGACATTCAGGTAACCGCCCGCAGAGATGATTTGCGGCTCGGCCTTGAAGGCCGCGGCAAAGTCCTTTCGGAACTGGGCGATTTCGGGTGAATCCTTTGACCACGGTGAGCCTTCAAAGAGCATGCCGTCCACGTCGGCTGCGGGCAGCAGCTTGAGCATTTGCGCGCCGGTGCATCCGCCATGGTTCATGAACGTGCCCTTGTAGCCAAGCTCACGCGCCTGCTTGATGACCAGGGAGCTGGGTTCGCAAACCGTCGTCAGGATGATGATGTCGGGTTTGTTGGCAAGCAGTGGGGTTAACTGCGCGTAAAAGTCGGTGCCGTTTGAGTCATAGACGACCCGCCCGACAATCTGGTTGCCTTGCTTTTCCCATTCTTTTTTGAAGTTGTTCACCCAGGCAGCGCCGAAGTCCGTATTGACCTCCATCAATGCAGCTTTCTTGATGTCCAGCTTGTTGGCCTTGATATAGGCAAGCACGTTGTCAACGTAGCCTGGCATTGTGCGGCTCGCGTTGTTCCAGGTGCGGACAAAGAGCTTGTTGCCTCTGGCCGTCACGGAAGGATCTCCCGATGCGCCTAGCACCAGGAACTCCGAGCCTTTGTCCTGATTAAACGACAGCACCGGAACGGTTGCGTAGGTGCCCGGGTTAATGACGATGCGGGCTCCGTCCTGGCTGACCAGTCGCCGCGCACAGTTGGCGGCTTTGTCGGATTTGAATTCGTCATCGCATATGGCGAGTTTGAGCTTGAACTTCTTGCCTCCTACGGTGATTTCGTCGCGGAGATCCTTGACGGCAAGCTTTGCGCCGTCGACGAAAGCCGATCCATATTCGGCGCCGCCTCCGGATTGTGGTGCGCTGATGCCGATCGTGACTTCGTCAGCAGCGTATGCGCCCGCGCTGGTCAGGAATGCGGTGGCGGCTGCGAGAGCCCGGAATAATCTGGTTAGTCTGCGATTCGGGTGCGAAATAGCTTCCGCATGCAATGCGAACATGAGCGTCTCCCTTGATTATTATTTTAAAAATCAAGCGTCTGTTGAATTGTGCGGCTGCGCCTGACTCCGCGTTGAGTATCACAACGTTGCGCACGATCCGTCAAGTCAATTTAACGGCGCGGGTTATCCCAAAAACCGCGTCCAGAGCGCCGAGACAGGCATCGCCAGCAATAGCCCCGGCAGCATGTTGATGATCGGGAACGTCTTGATGTTGCAGATGCGCATGCCGGTGGCCAGCATGATCACGCCGCCGCAGGCCGAGAAATCCGCGCGCATGAAAGGGGTCACCATGGGGGCGATCAGGAAGGCGCTCAACAGGAGCGTTGCCTGCACCAGAAACTGCGGGATCGCAATCAATCCTACCGAAAGGCCTAGCTCCGTGGCGAAGATCCCTGCGGTGATGAAATCCAGAATCGCCTTGGTAATGAGGATGGTGGGGTCTCCCGTGATGCCTTCTTCCAGCGAGCCGAATACACCCATCGCGCTTATCGAGAACAGGGCAAAGATGGTGGCGAACTTCACGGCGAACGTTTCTGACTGTGGATCATCCGCGGCAAATGGCAGCCAGCGCTGAAGGCGGATGCGCAACAGCCCGAGGCCTGCCTCAACGCGGCGCTCGGCACCCAGCAATTCTCCGAGAATGCTTCCGGCCAGCACGGCGATTGCCACCGCCGGCATGGAATGAACGCGCGAAAAGAGATACGTCCCGATGCTCATGGCGATCGCCCCGCAATACAGGGGCATGCGCTCGCGCACGCGCGCCGGGATTCGACTGCTGAGCGCTGCGCCAATCGCGCCGCCCAGGATCAGCGCCGCGCTGTTTGCCAGAGGTCCTATCATCCGGGTCTCCACCAGCGGACGCCGGCCCACGTGGGGGCGCCCGGTTATCCAAAAGCAAACGCACATGCTAACCGCGGAATCGATTGCGTGTGCCTGCGCCCAGTTGACCTGCGTCATGCGGGGGCCTAATGACGCAGTAGAATCGTTGGCATCAGAACAAGAACGCGCAGGGGGCAAAGCATGAACCTGATCGATTCGGCCGGCGGGGGCAACCGTCTGGCACGCAACATGGGCGACGCCTATGACGTCATCGTCGTGGGGGCTGGACTGGCGGGCTATTGTGCGGCGCTTGAGGCCGCCCGGCTCGGCGCATCGGTCGCGCTGCTCGATCGGGAACCGCAGACCGGCGGGGCGACGGTGCTCAGCGGCGGCTCATTCGCGTTTGCCGGGACAGCATTGCAGAAGTCGCTCGGCTACGACGACAGCCCGGCGCTGCTTTTTGATGACCTGATGCGCGTGGGCAACCACAAGAACGACGAAGCGCTCGTGCGACTGTATGCCGATCAGCAACTCGACGCGTACGAATGGCTGGCGGCGCTTGGCGCCACGTTCGACAAGGTCTATATCGCCTCGGGCCAGTCTGTTCCGCGCGGTCACTCGCGCAGCCCGCGCGAAGTGCTGGACATCGTGATCGACCACGCGACCCGCGCCGGGGTGCAGACCTGGCTTTCCACCCGTGTCACACGGCTTCTGCGGCCTGAGCCAGAGGGCACAGTCACCGGGGTGCGCATCGCCACCCCCGAAGGGGAGCGTGACATCGCGGCGCGCAAGGGAGTTGTGCTGGCGACAGGTGGATTCTCGCGCAACGACGCCTTGCTCGAGCTATTTGCGCCTGCGCAGGCCAGCGCCCAACGCATGGGTAGCGACGGCAACCTGGGTGACGGGCTGATCATGGCCTGGAAGCTTGGGGCCGCGTTTCGTGACATGGGCTATATCAAGGGCACGTTCGGCAGCCATGTCAGCGCCGGGCCGCGCGACCATTTCCTGAGTTTCGGGATGTACGCCGGCGGCATCGCCGTCAACCTGAATGCGCAGCGCTTCACCGACGAATCCAAATCCTACAAGCTGATTGGCGATGCCTGCCTGAAGCAACCCGAAGCGCGTGCGTTCCAGATCTACGACCAGCCGGTGTTCGAGCGACAGCGCCCGGGCATCCCGTCGATGGATTTCGGCCACTATCTGGAAGCCGGGCGGATCATCCGCGCCGACACTCTGGACGAGTTGGCCGGCAAGGTCGGCCTGGATCCGTTGCAGTTGCAAAAGACCGTGGATGACTACAACGCCGGGGCGGCCTGCCAGCAGGACCCGCTTTTTGGCCGGACCCACCTGTGCAATGGCTTTGGTCCCCTGGCACAGATCACCCAGGCGCCGTTCTATGCCTACCCTTGCACCACGGTGGTCCTGGCGACCTATTGCGGCCTGACGGTCGATGTGTGCATGCGTGTTCAGGACGTGTTCGGCGCGACCATTCCGGGGCTGTATGCAGCAGGCGGCGTGATGGGGGGATTCCACGGCGAGGCCTACATGACCGGGACTGCGAACGGCAAGGCCACGATCTTCGGCCGGGTTGCCGGGCGCGACGCGGCCGCCCGCGGCAATGCGGTATAACAACAGCGAAAGAGCGCAGCGAATTCATCGCGGGCAGCGCTTTGCGCGCGGGACGAAACGGCATCAGGAGTCAGCATGAGTCAGTATCCCAAGGATATCTACACGGAGCCGTCTGACACGGACGTCGATACGCTGGCGAACCTGGGGCCTTTGCGCCCGATGGCGGGCGTCTGGCGGGGTAAGCGCGGCCTGGATGTCAACCCGAAGGCGGACGGCCCGGAAAAGCAGGCGTTCATCGAGAACATCGAACTGCAGCCCATCGACCCGCAGACCAATGGTCCGCAGTTGTATTACGGCTTGCGCTACCACACCCACATCACCAAGCCCGGCCAAGTCGAGACCTACCACGATCAGGTCGGGTACTGGCTCTGGGAGCCGGCGACCGGGACACTGATCCATACCCTGACCATCCCGCGTGGCATGGTCACCATGGCGAGCGGCCAGGCCGAACCGAATGCGCGCAGCTTCGAGCTCGTGGCCACGCATGCGGATCAGCACTTCGGCATCCGCTCCGCGCCCTTCCTGGATCATGCCTTCAAGACGGTCGAGTTTCGCATCAAGGTGACGATCAACGACAACGACACCTGGGGCTACGAGGAAGATACGACACTGATCGTGCGCGGGCAGAGTGAACCGTTTCACCATACCGACCGCAACCTGTTGATCC
>CAITPF010000175.1 GCA_903894155.1 uncultured beta proteobacterium
CAACGCGGGCACGTATACCTCGGCCCTGGCGGCAACGGGTGCGGTGCTGGGCAACTACAACACCCCAGCGATTACCAACGCCGACTTTGTGATCTCGCCCAAGGCGGTCACCCTGACCGACACCGCGAGCGCGACGACCTACAACGGGACGAGCACCTACGCCAATCTGATGACTTCGGCGGGCTTCGGGACCGCCGGGCTGGTGGGCGCGGATGCGGTCGGTTCTGTCACACAAGCTGCCACCATCAGCGGCAGTCCCGTCAGCGGCGTGGCTCAGGCGGGCAGCTTTGTCGCCACGCCAAGCGCAGCGGTGATGTCGACGGGGCTATTGAGCAACTACAGTTTTACGTATGCCCCCGCGACCAACACGGTGGCCAAGGCGAATCTGACGATCACCGACACCGCGAGCGCGACGACCTACAACGGCGTGAGCACCTACGCCAGCCTGATGAGTGCGGCGGGCTTTGGGGCCACCGGGCTGTTGAGCGGGGATGCAGTCGGCTCCGTCACCCAGGCAAGCTCCATCAGCGGCAACCCGGTCAGCGGCGTGGCGCAAGCCGGCAGCTTCGTCTCCACGCCAAGCGCAGTCGTGCTGTCGACCGGTTCGCTGAGCAACTACAGCTTTACGTATGTCCCGGCGACCAACACGGTGGCCAAAGCGTTCCTGGCGATCACCGGCACGGCAAGCCTCACGGGCAACACCTATAACGGCAACGCCTACACCAGCGCCTACACCACCACCTTGCTGGGCACGGACAGCGCCACCATCACGGGGATGGTTTCGCAGACCAACGCGGGCACGTATACCGCGGCCCTGGCGGCAACGGGTGCGGCGCTGAGTAACTACAACACCCCGACGATTACCAATGCCGACTTCGTGATCTCGCCCAAGGCGGTCACCCTGACAGCCTCTAAAACCTATGATGGTTCTACCGCCTTAGGTGCGGGCACGGTCACGATTGGCACCGGTATTGCTGGTCAGACGCTATCCTATAGCGCTGCTACTGCTAGCGATCAAAACGTGGCAGCCGCGTCGAATAAGTACATCAATGCCATTACTTTAGAAAACTGTCTTGGTGCAGGCTGCGCTGGTTTGGCAAGCAACTATCAGTTGCCAACCCTAAGTGCTGCTACTGCACCAGTGACGATTAGTGCTGCGCCACTCAATATCACCATCTCCAAGGCCTATGACGGTACGGCTACATTTACAAACGCCAATACCTATGTGTTGAGCGGAACCGTGCGCGGGGATGCTGCGCCCAGAATTGCTTCTGGGTCTGCATCCGTATCTAGTGCCAACGCAAGTGCAACGGCATATTTTAGTTTTATAACCAACACTTTTTCATTAAGTAATGCCAATTACACATTAACGGGTGGTGCCGTAAGCGCCACGATTAATCCCGCCAACAATCCCGCCTACAGCATTCCACCATATCAAATGCTTGCGGCCAATATGGTTCCTGCCTCAGCCACGAATCAAAACTCTGCTTTTTCTACTGCTGGCTTTCAAGGCGGATCGGTTTTGGGGTCAGTGCCAGCGGTGGGTAGCATTAATAGTGCTGCCCCTTCATTTGGTGGCAGCTCTGCTTCGGCTACTTCGATGGTGACGGCAGCGATCGTTAAGGTTCAGTTGGCTAACGGCGAGGTTCAAACCATACTAACTACCGCCATAGGTGACTCTGGCTTTTCTTATACCGTCCCGCAAGGGTTAATCAATAACATTCCTGCTATCTCAGGAGGAGCATTCTCTGCAGCGCCTTCTGGCCAGAACACTGCGGCGGTTCTTGCGGACGGATCTTCATTGCCAAGATGGCTTAACTATGATGCTGCTACGAAAACATTCTCTGCAGTTCAAGTGCCCGAGGGTGTCTCGTCATTGAGGGTGAAAGTTCAGGTGAAGGAAGGTACTACCGTAGTCGGTGAGGTCGAAATGACTATCATCGTCTCAAGTGAGTGATGTTGGCATTGCTAAGAAAGATGGAGTGAGAGAAGCTCTAAAGCGATCCTTTTCCATCTGTATTACTTACTCTTTTTGAGTTGCTGCACTCCAGTAAAGGTCGCAACACGCTGTCTATGATTTCCTGAACTCATATCAGTATTTCGCCGGCTTATTCCTATTGCGTTACTTAAGGAATGTTTGCGGCGCTGGAGGTCAGTGGGCTACTTGACGCCCCATTCAACAATTTGTTTCACGCCCGACAGCTAACCCCTTGATTTTCGACAAATACTGACATGAGGTGTCGGTTATTGTTGTTCTGTTGGTGCCCCCGGCGTGACTCGAACACGCAACCGCCCGCTTAGAAGGCGGGTGCTCTATCCAATTGAGCTACGGGGACGGTGCGGCACTATTCTAACCGTGCATCGCATGACCACGCGCGAGGCACGCCGCGTCGTTCTGGGCGGCGAGGACGTGAATGGTCCGGCGGTGCCGGCGGCTGAGCGTTGCAATCGGTTTCAGCCACGGGCGCGGCAACCGCAATCCGTTGTATCGTTGCGCCATGTCGCAATTCTTCACGGTCCATCCCGCCAATCCGCAGCCCCGGCTGATGAAACAGGCCGCCCAGTTCATCCAGGCCGGTGGCCTGGTCGCAACCCCCACTGATTCAAGCTACGCCGTCGTCGCGCGCCTGGACGACAAGGGCGCGGCCGACGCGCTGCGCAAACTGCGCGGGCTTGACGATCGCCACCACCTGACCCTGCTGTGCCGGGATCTGGCGGAGATCAGCCACTTCGCGCGTGTCGACAACGCCCAGTACCGGCTGCTGAAACTCGCGACCCCCGGGCCCTGGACGTTCATCCTTGAGGCAACCCGGGAGGTGCCGCGCCGCGTCTCGCATCCTTCGCGCAAGACGATCGGCATCCGGGTCCCCGATCACCCGGTCACGCTGGCGCTGATCGAATGCGCCGAGACACCGCTCTTGTCCACCACCCTCATTCCGCAGGGCGAGGAAATGCCCCTGAACGACGCGGCCGAAATCCGGGATCGCTACGAGCACGTGCTGGCCGCCATCATCGATGCCGGCCCCTGCCCGATGGATCCGACCACGGTCGTCGACCTGTCTGGCGCCACGCCAGTGGTCTTGCGGGTCGGCCGGGGCGATCCCCGTCTGCTCGGGCTGGAGGCCCCATGAACGAGCTTATCCAGACGCTCACGGTCTACGCGATTCCGGTCGTGTTCGCGATTACGCTGCACGAGGCGGCACACGGTTACGCGGCACGCTACTTCGGCGACATGACGGCCACCCTGGCAGGAAGGGTGAGCCTGAACCCGATGCGCCACGTCGATCTTGTCGGGACGTTTCTGGTACCGATCGGCATCCTTCTCGCGTCGCGCCTGCTGGGCGGCCCCGCCATGCTGTTTGGCTGGGCCAAACCGGTGCCGGTGGATTTCGGTCGGATGCGCAAGCCCAAACAGGACATGCTGTGGGTCGCCCTGGCGGGCCCCGTGACCAACATCCTTCAGGCGCTCGGCTGGACCCTCGTGATCCGCATCCTGCTGGCCCTGGGCATGGAGGAGGGCTTCTGGATGGAAATGGCGAAGGTCGGTATTGACGTCAATATCGTGCTGATGGCCCTGAATCTGCTGCCTGTCTTGCCGCTTGACGGTGGACGGGTAGTCTTCAGCCTGTTGCCCCACCGACTGGCCTGGCAGTACGGGAGAACCGAGCGCTATGGCATGCTGATTATCATCGCACTGCTGGCGCTCGGTGCCCTGCCGGTCATCATTGAACCCTTCCGGGTCGCAGGATATTGGGTGGTTCAGCTTTTTTTTACGGCAATCCGGTAAACTTACGCTCTTATTCACGGTCGGCGCAGTTGCGCTGGTAACGGTATTCTGGACTCGTCTATGACATCCTCGATCTCATCCTCCCAGGGGCCCCGTTTTCAGGGCAGCATGGTTGCGCTGGTTACGCCAATGCACGCCGACGGCTCGGTGGATTACGACAGCTACCGCAAACTGATCGACTGGCACGCCCAGGAAGGCACCGACGCATTGGTCGTCGTGGGCACGTCGGGCGAATCGCCGACGGTCGATGTCGACGAGCACTCCGAACTGATCCGCGTGGCAGTCACTCATGCCGCCGGGCGCTTGCCGGTCATCGCAGGCGTGGGCGCCAATTCGACCGCCGAAGCCATTCACCTGGCCGAGCATGCGCGCAGCGTTGGTGCACAGGCGGGGCTTTCCGTCGTGCCTTACTACAACAAGCCTTCCCAGGAAGGCATGTACCGGCACTTCAGAGCCATCCAGGAAGCGGTCGATCTTCCGACCGTCCTCTACAACGTGCCCGGTCGCACGGTGGCCGACCTGGCCCATGACACTGTCATGCGCCTGGCACAGATTCCCGGCATTGTCGGTATCAAGGATGCCACGGGCGACATCGGTCGTGGCGCGTTGCTGGTGCGTGATGCGCCCGCCCATTTCCAGATTCTCAGCGGCGATGACGCCACCGCGGCCGCGCTGATCCTGCTCGGCGGCCGTGGCAACATCTCCGTCACGGCCAACATCGCGCCGCGCGCCATGCACGAAATGTGCGCGGCTGCCCTGGCCGGCGATGTTGCCAAAGTTCGCCAGATCAATGGCCAGCTTGGCACGCTCAATAAGCTGCTCTTCGTCGAAGGCAACCCGGTGCCGGTCAAATGGGCCTTGGCCCAGATGGGGCGCATTCCTTCCGGGATCCGGTTACCGCTGGCCGAACTCAGCGAACAATTTCACGCGCCGTTACGCGCGGCGATGGTCCAGGCGGGGTTGCTCTGACATGAAAGTGTTTCAAGGTTATAAATGGTTCGCGTCGCTGATTGCGCTGGTTTGCCTGCTCGGGCTGCACGGTTGCAACAGTCTTCGAGATTCCATGAGTGGCGAGGATTCGATCAACTATCGGAGCGTGGTTCGCGCCGATCCGCTGAGCATCCCGCCGGATCTTACGCAGGCCGCCGGGGATCCCCGGTACAAGGCGCCAGCAGGCTCGACGACCTATTCGCAGTACCAGCAGAGCCAGGTCGTGTCCAAGAATCCGCAGGAGGTCGCACGCGCTTCAGGCGTGCTGCCCGAGCGCACCGACATGCGCGTCGAACGCGATGGCGATCTGCGCTGGCTGGTGATCAACATGCCGCCGGATCAGGTGTTCCCGAAGGTCAGTGATTTCTGGACCGAATCCGGGTTCGTGCTCGATGTGGTGGATCCGAAGGCCGGCCTGCTCGTCACCAATTGGGCGGAAAACCGTGCCAAGATCCCTGAAAGCTGGATCCGTCAGGCGCTGGGATCGGTGCTCGAGGGCCTGTGGGATAGCGGGACACGCGACAAATTCCGCACGCGCGTCGAGCGCTCGACGACGCCGGGCCGTACCGAGATCTATATCTCGCACCAGCACATGGAAGAAAAAAGCTCGCTGTCGGGTACCGAAACCGACGTGCGCTGGGTCAATGGTCGCGAGGATCCCGGCCTGAACGCGGCGATGCTGGCTCGCCTGCTGGTATTCCTGGGTGATGACGTCGACGGAGCACGTCGCAAGATGGCCCAGGCGCAGCGTTCGCCGCAGGAGCCCAAGGTTGTTGCGCCCGTTGCTGGCGACAAGACCGCGCTCGTGATTTCTGAGTCGTTCGAACGCGCCTGGCGTCGAGTGGGCGTAGCGCTCGATTCGGGTGGCTTCAGCGTGGATGACCGCGATCGGACCGCAGGTGACTTCTTCGTGCGTTACGTCGATACCGACACTGGCGTCAAGCGCGAGGAGCCTGGCTTCTTCAGCCGACTGTTTGGTGCCAAACAGCCCCCATCCGCGCAGCAGTTCCGCATCCACCTGACGGCTCAGGGCGACAAGACCGAAGTCACCATTCTCGATGCCGATGGCAAACGCGATACCAGCCCGACCGCGGCCCGTATCATCGATGTGCTTGGAGGCAAGCTCTAGGCTGCGATAGCGGCATTTTGCCCACCAGGTCGGGCGGCGCTTGATGCGCCGCCCGATTTTTTTTGAGCAGAAGCGGCTGTGCGGGCAAGGAAAGCAGATACGTTTGTGCGGGCAAGGAAAGCAGATACGGCTGCGCGGGCAAGTAAAGCAGGCACGGCTATGCGGGCAAGGAAAGCAGATACGTTTGTGCGGGCAAGGAAAGGAAAGGAGCATCCCTGCTTGCTGGGTGCGCGGTTTGCATCGATTGCCCTTGTCTGGTGACAGCGACAGAGCCAGATCACGAGCGCGTTGCCCTCGTTTGGTGCGCGCCACGATTCCGCGCACCGTCAGGGTGCGCATCTCGTGCCCTGGCGCTCCGCGTCCACACGGTTTGCGGCGAGACTTCCTGGCACGATATTTGCGCTTCCCCTACGAGATGCGTTATACC
>CAITPF010000176.1 GCA_903894155.1 uncultured beta proteobacterium
ACCGCCTCTAGCTTCATATGCCAGAGCTCATCGAGTTGCGCGAGCAGCACATCGATCTTTTCCACTTCCACATATCGTCCATACTTGTCGATTGTGCTGACCGGCCATTCACTCGGATCTTCAACCTCCGTGATGATTTCCGGGATCGTTGCCCGACCGTCCCGCAAAAGCGAAGCGATGCTCACCAACCCACTTATTACGCGCTCTTCCACGACTTCTCCTGTGCCTCTTGCAAGAATCTGGTTTCAAGATGTCCATATCGTTTCGCCAGAACAGCGGGCGAATGCCCGAGAATCTGCGCCGATACCGCAATCGATTGCCCGGAGCGCAAGAGATGCGCTGCTTTGAAATGGCGAACATCGTGAACGTGAAAGCCTTGTAGTTCGACATCACGGATCGCGCGGAACCAACTCTTACGATAATCAATCGGCGAGTCTGGAATACGCCCTTCAAACACCAGCCTCTCTGGTTGACGGGTGGGCGCAACGCGCTTCAACAACGACAGTGTTTCTTCCGAGAAGTATAAGATTTTGGGCTTTCCGTTCTTTGTCAATTGGACAACGATCTGGCGTTGATCAAGGAGGAAATCCGACCACCGACGCTCGAGGATTTCTGACTTGCGAGCGCCCGTGTCGCACAACAAGGCAACAAACAAGCCAAACCTGCGATCTTTGAACGCGAGCGACCTAGCGCGAAGCTGGTCGATTACCTCGTCGTCCACCTCGACAATCCTTTCTGACTCCCTGGCTCGGCGAACGCCGACGGTGGGCGAGGCAAATCCTGCGGGCGAGCATTTTGCCCCATTGATCGCCCACCGGTAGATGGTTCCAATGGCTGAAAGATCGCGATTTGCTGATGCCACTGAGTAACCGCTGTTAATCATGGCTTGATGGCCCGCAGCCATCTGGTCGGCCGTGATTGACCAGGCGGAAAGGTGGCCGAAAGCCGGCAACCATTTTCTTACTCTCAGATCGGTCTCGTCTTGCGCCTGCGCGGAGTACGCGCGAACAAGTTCGGTGAAGGTCAACTCCTTCACTTCACGACTGGCAATCTTGGCGATTTCCGCCGACATATCGAAGGACTTAAGCATTTAGGCTTCTCCAGTGAGTCCACTGCCGTGAACTGTTTGATGAAACCCGCTGCGAGGCGCTTAATTTCCTTCAAAATCAACTACATACTGCAGACATGGTGGGCGGTACTGGGTTCGAACCAGTGACCCCTGCCGTGTGAAGGCAGTGCTCTACCACTGAGCTAACCGCCCATGGCGCCAGAACATCGGGCCGATGGGAAACCAACTGACTTGCAGGGCGCAAATTATACACATTTGCGCAATTCCCCACTTTGCACGACTCAAAATTGCTTGTCGAGACGCACGCGCGGCCGCTGACGCATTGAAAATCGCCGAAAGACTTCTGCAGGAAATCGAAAGCCCCGAGGTTACCGGCGCGCACAAAGTCACTGCGACCTATGGCGTCGCGCAATACGATCTGTATACGTTAGCCTCGCGCGCCGCCCGCGGCGTTTAACGGCGACCGGGCCGATCCACCGGGCCACCGCGGTTGCCGGGTTCCGTCCCCACACCAGGGGCGCCCGCGCCAACGCCAGGAGCCACGCCGACGCCTGGGGCGCCAGCGCCTCGTGCACCCACGCCGACGCCAGGCGCGACACCCACGCCAGGGGCGCCCACGCCCACGCCCGGAGCAACGCCCACGCCCGGCGCGCCGACACCCGGAGCCCCCGGCCGAACGACACAGCCTTTAGGTATGCCAACTGTATCGCAATAGACCACAGCACTTGCCGGTGGCGCAAACAGCGCGAAGCACACTGCCATGAATGAAATCGAACGAATCATGAGTTCCACCAGTTTGAATCGGCTAAGGTTGCCGCAACGTCGATCTTTGGTTTCGGTTCAGCAAAACGTAATCCCGGACTTTGCGCGCCTCGAAATGGTTTGCCAGGGTGCACAGCATCGGCGGTTGGCAGCGTGCGCGACGCAAAGCGGCATGTGCTGCACTAACAATAGGGTTGCTGCTACTACATTTTGCCGATGCTGAGCGTCCAGTGCGCAGTCAATGGCCTCACAACCGTGATGCCGCCGCATGACGCTACAGGACGGTGAGCGTCGATGTAAACGACGGTCACGGTTCTCGCGGCCGCATGGTGCGGTTTACCTCCCAAGATTACCCTTCGGGTCGCGCACGTCCAAGAAAGAATTCTTTGGCGAAAGCCAGAGCTGGCGCTTTCAACCGCTGTTGTGTTGATTTCTTCACGACATGCCCACCAACATAGTCACGAACCCACCAGTACGAACTGGGGCCTGACTTATAGATGAACAACTGGTTAGGATAACCGAGCACCCGTGATCGCTCAGCTGCTGATGTTCTTTGTCGGTTCAACAGAACAGAGCTTTTTTTGACTGGGACTGATGTCTTTGTGGCCATGTCGCCTCCATGTATCTTGATACTAAACACTTCGGCGATTTTTTCCTACAACAATATTGGCAATTATAGTGGCGTTGTGAGGTTCGACCAAAGGATTCATTTACCTTGCAAACGGCGAGCGTCGATTAAAGCGACGGTATTGACGCAATGAGTTTTCGCCGCATGATTTCTACGGAGACGGTTGAGCTTGCTGTCGACAGGTGACTTGGGTATTTGACGCTATGTTCGGCAGCGTACAGACGCAATTCGAAAAAATGCCCACCATGCTGGCGCGAACGTAATGCGCCGTCAGATATCGTTTCCCGGCGCGATCGACGCACTTCTGCAGAATGGCAGGCTGTTCATCACCGCCAGCGCACGGTTTTCATGGGAAGCCGACCCAGATACTGGCTCGCGACAGCGGCTGCTTCCACAAGCAAGTCAGATCCGTATTGCGTCGTGATGCTGCCGGGCGAGTACTGAATGTGTCAACTAATTTGACATTGAGCGTCGATTGATTAAGTCGACGGTCATATCTTTCCCGCACCCGCCCAAGGAGGGAGTAAAGCGTTATGGAATACCGGATCGAGGCCAATAACAACCTCTCTGACCTCGAGTTGCGCCATTATGAAGCGATCGTGAATTCGACCGACGACGCGATCATCAGCAAGACCTTGGCCGGGATTATCACCAGCTGGAATCCCGGTGCAGAGAGAATCTTCGGTTATGCCGCCCGCGAGGTCGTCGGCAAGTCGATCCAGATCCTCATCCCGCCTGAGCAGATTTACGATGAGTCGGAAATCCTGGCAAGGATCGCACGCGGTGAACGCATCGACCACTACGAGACCATCCGGGTCTGCAAGGATGGTCGTTTGATCCATATATCCGCGACTATTTCCCCCATCCGGGATGAGGGCGGCAATATCCTCGGTGCCTCCAAGATCGCGCGCGACATCACCGGACGCAAGCACGCCGAACAGGCCCTGGCCAAGGCAAACCGGGTATTGCAGGTGCTGAGCGCCTGCAACGCCATGCTGATCCATGCCACCGATGAAGCCGAGCTATTGGATTGGATTTGCCGCCTGATCGTGGAGACTGGAGGCTACCGGATGGCTTGGATTGGACGGGCCGAAAACAACGCCGGGAAGATCGTCCGTCCTGTAGCGTGGTACGGGACGGGAACCGAGTACCTGACGGAGGTAAAAATCACCTGGGCCGACGACCAATGGGGTCAGGGGCCAGCCGGTACCGCCATCCGTTCCGGACTCGTGCAAGTCAACCAGAACAGCCTGACCAACCCTGCGGTCGCGATCTGGCGCGCAAGTGCGATCAAATATGGTTTCCAGGCGAGCATTGCCCTCCCGATCAGAATTTCCACCGGGGACGCAAGCATATTGACGATGTACGCTGCCGAGATCGACGCCTTCGACCCCGGCGAGATCAAACTGCTCGAGGAACTTGCGGCCAACCTGGCCTACGGCATCGAGAGTATGCGCAACCGTGCCGAGAAGCTGGCCCTCGCTGAACGGGTTCGAAAACTCTCGCTCACCGTCGAGCAGAGCCCGGAGAGTGTCGCCATCACCGACCTTGAGGGCCGCATCGAATACGTCAACGAAGCCTTCCTGAGGAATTCTGGCTACACCCGTGAAGAGGTGATCGGCCAAACCTCGCGCATTCTCCAATCGGGCAAGACTCCGCCCAAGACCTATGCAAGCCTTTGGCAAACTCTCCTGGCCGGCCAGGTTTGGAAGGGCGAACTCTTTAACCGGCGCAAGGATGGCAGCGAGTACACGGAGTTTGCGATCATCAGTCCGATCCGGGACGCGGCTGGCGCGATGA
>CAITPF010000177.1 GCA_903894155.1 uncultured beta proteobacterium
AGGCTGGCTCAAGTTTGATTTGCGCCTCAAGGGCGCGACCGAATGCGCGACTCGCCCGATACTGTCTATCCTGCTCGATGCCCGCAAGGGTTTGGTCTTTTTCCTGCATATTGCAATTCCTATTTCCGCTTGGTCGGTCGCGCCACAAAGATCGTCGAACCCGTCAGTAGCAACCGATCCCCTACCCTCAATTCGCGGATCCCGTACTTGCTTTCGGGCTACCGCAGCATTCGCTTCTAGGCTGCGTGCTACCTTGTTTCCGAGTCCCGATGTGTTCCAGTGAATGGGGGCATCGTGGCATCACCTGGGGCACTGATTCCCTCGCGAACCACGACTTTGCACAGCGTAAGCCACAGGATCCTGAGGTCCAGCCAAAAACCTTGGTTGTCCACGTACCAGGTGTCCAATTTGAATTTTTCTTCCCAACTGATGGCGTTGCGCCCGTTGACCTGGGCCCACCCGGTTATTCCCGGGCGAATGTCGTGGCGACGCGCCTGCACAGGCGAATAGCGCGGCAAATATTCAACCAGCAACGGGCGCGGCCCCACCAAACTCATTTCGCCTTTGATCACGTTCCACAACTCGGGCAATTCGTCCAAACTGGTAGAACGAAGCATGCGACCGAATGGCGTGAGCCTGTCAGCGTCAGGCAACAATTCGCCGTTGGGCCCGCGTGCATCTGTCATCGTGCGAAATTTGATCAGCCTGAAGAGCCTGCCGCCACGCCCAGGGCGAACTTGCGTGAAAAAAACAGGGCTTCCCAACTTGATACGAACCAAGCCAACTAGAACGAGCAGCGGCAAAGAGAAAATCGTCAGAATCGCGATGGAAGCGACGATATCGAACAATCTTTTCATTTGGCTGCAATATCGGACATTAACGTGGCGGATATCGGGATTCTAGCCGAGCGTCAATTAACCTACATGATGCGCTTTCAAGGAAGTAAGCCAGGGTCGTCGTTGCTCGGATACCACCCATTTTTCTCGACGTTCGGGCTATCGTGTGCGGTTTACGCCGCGTCTGCTCGCGGAGGCGTTGCACGACACTGGCGTCGACTGGTTGGGTAAATTCATTAAGCGACATCTCTGCAAGCATGCGCTTCGCTATGGTTTCGGAGCGTACGCGCGACTCGGGTGACAGCATTGCCCGTAAATCTGCAAATTTATTAGCCATTTGTAAGTCTCCTTGTCAGTTTGCAGCAAACAGCCCGCATTATTGAATCAAGCCGATGGGGCGCTCATGCGCGCACGCCCAATGCGGAGCCTCGCCCTCGGCGGCCAACTGGCGCAAATTTGCGGCTGCGTTGGTTGCCTCTGCCACGCGCTTCCGATGCCGGTCAGTTGCCAAAGTGCACTCCTCTGATGAGAGGTAGGCCAAAAATGCGAACGCGCTGCTGCATTTGTCGAGCATTCTCGACCCAAGCCTCCTGTCAAACCCTCTAACAATCTGCCCTAAATCATCCCAGTCCCAATCCATTTCCGACGACAAGCGAGATTTGAAATACTCAAAGTTGAACGAATCGCTGGATTCCCACAGCTTTTGCACCACCAAGCCCCGAACCACATCCTGGACATGAGGGAACGCCGCGAACCAGTGAAGGTCGTAAAGATCACGAGTTTTTTGACGTTGACATAGGGCCCTGATCTTTTCCGCCAACATTTCCTCCACGCGAAGTCGGAGCAAGGCTGCCGGCTCAAACCCCACTGATTTGAAGTACCCCTGAGCGAGTTGATTCGATGTAATTGGCTCGAGAATCGGAGCAGCCCTCAGGCTGATCTGAACTCTGATCTCGCCTGAAAGGCCCATTTGCTCATGCTCATAACCGATTCCGAATCCAACCGAGTCGCCAGAAAAATACCAGCCACTACCTGACTCAAGATCCATGCTGAACCTAAAACCGTGGAATGGCTTCTCAGAGATTCGATGAAAATCCAAAACAAGCGCATCAGGGTCTTGATCGGTTGACAGCGACGTGAAATCCAAATCAGTGGAAAGGCGCGATGACGGGCCCGACAGCATCTTTCGAATGCAAGTTCCTCCTTTGAATGCGATCCCGGCCAGGGCATTCGACTCGGACAGTGCCTGCAGCATGTAAGTCAGTGTGAACTCCTTTTCCGCGAATTCCATGTTGGGGCATTTCGCCTGCAGCATGATTTGCCTGAGCCTGTAGTCATGCGCCATTAAATTTCCTTGCAATACTCACGCAATCACTTTCCAAATCTTGTCATAGCGCCCTCTACGGCCTGGCTCAAGGTAGGCTCGAGCCGACTTGGGAATACTCTCGATTAACCAGGCCCGAAAGGCCTCAGGGATTTGGTTTGAGCTTCGATCGAGGAAATATCCCAGCCGCTGACGCGTGACTGTGTCGTAACTCGCCGCAAGCAACTTGGTGACTTTGGCCCAGTCCCATTTTCTCGATGCTGCCCTGACGATTTGAGCGACTTCGTCCATTCCACCGCACAAGTCAGGCCTGTGAAGGCAATCAAGAGTGGTGCGCTCGATCGAGAAAAGTCGCACTCGACAGCCTCTCACATTCTTCTCAACGACCTCAACGCTGATCTCGTGTACGGGCCGTTGAATCCGCCGCAGTGTCACCGGCCCCAATTCACGCGTCCACGATCGCTTTGGCGACACAGCGATGATCTCGTGACGCAATTGAGTGGTGAGGTTCCAAAGAAAGGCCGCGGTGCCGTAGCCGACAACAGCCTCTGGTTCGGAGACAGCCAAGCGCGAATACGCCTCCCCGTCCGGGGTTGCCTCGCTTCCAAGTTCGGCGGGTTGGATGAGATAGATACCTTTTCCGGCTCGAGAAAGCCACCCCGATCTAACCAACCGCCGGAGCGTTTGATCGGTTGATCCCAATGAACTTCCAAGCCGAGAAGCCGCCGACTGCCGATTGATCGTGGTTTCCCCGATGGCGAGGGCGTCGAGTATGAGCCTGGCGCCGTGGCCACCAAGAGTTCTAAGTTCTGGAATATTCATAAACTTATTGATATGCTATGTTTATGATATAAATTTAACCAATTCGCTGAAGGTTGTCAAACGATCGCAAACTTATAATATAGATATGTTTATGCAGCAGCAAAGACTATATATTCTTGATAGACGAGTGGAACGAGCGGCCAGCATTTCGCCACTAAGGATCAATCGTGAGCACGAAAGGGAAGTGTTCGGCCTCGTAGGCCTGCACCGACGTGACCAGTGCATCCAGAAGTTCGCCCTCGGGGCTGCGCAGATCAGGATCCAATTCCATTAAGGCCGAAATCTCTTTGAGGGTGGCCTTGTAGTCTGCTTCCGTGCAGATAGTTCGTATGTCCATATTTCCTTGGCGAGCCAGCCTCGCAATTGCGATGGGTTCTGATGTGCGACGGTTGGAAGCCGGGAATTTTGCCAAGTTGATCAGCGGCAAGCAATGGTCATTCATCGTTCGTTACAACACTTCACGAATCTTACGGTCGCTGTACGCGAGTAGGAAATCACGCCAAACTCACTCCAGCCGAGAATATTGAGTGCTAGTTCGTAGCCTGCCCCGGCATCAAGCCTGGATACCTGACTAACCAACATCCTGTTGACGATGTAAGGCAACACCGCGACCCCATCGAGCCCCTAAGGCAGGCTTGCACGCCGGCCGATTTTTTACGAGTTGACCCGATCAACTCGCACGCAGGCCTGCGTTTTGTATGATCTGCCGGTGGACTCCAACACTCTGAACCTCTACACGGTTGCCGCAGGGCTCAGCATTTGCCTGAGCCTGGTCATGGCGATTTTTTCGTATTTCCAGGCCAGCACGCCGCTGATCGGGCGCTTTGCGCTTGGCTTGCTGCTGATGACGATCGGGTTCTTTCTGGCGGGCATCGGCCCGTTGCTGCCGGCCTGGATGCGCGTCGTCGTCGCAAATCTGGTCCTGCTCTCGGCCGGGCCGATCCTGCATACCGGGGTGATCGCCTACTGCAAGGGCGCCAAGCCCCGCACTGACGCCTGGGGTTGGATCATCGTCGCGGCCTCGGCGCCTGCCTTCTGGTATTGGGGCTTGATCGATCCGAATGGGCCTTATCGCTCGGTGGTGTTTTCGCTTGCCGTGGTCCTGCTCTACGTGCGCAGCGCGCACGCGCTGGTACGCGCGGGATTCAATCGGATTGGAGGGGCGCCGACGTGGGCGCTCGCCGGGCTGTTTTGTACGCTGGTCGTCTGGATGACCCTGCGGTGCGTGCATTTGCTCATCGCCGATTTGCCGCCTGTGGATGCGCGGGCCGCCAACCCGACCCAGTGGCTGACGGTATTCGGGTATATCGCGCTCGCCTCGCTGACTGCGGTCTGCGTGATGTGGATGGAGGCCAACCGGCAGCAGGAGACTTCCCCCCACGAAGCGCAACGCATCGGCCCCTTCCTGGCCTTTCTGGAGTACTTCCGCAATAAGTTGCTGCTGCTCTGGTCGGCCGTGATCGTGATGACCTTCGCCATGATCGGGGCGCTGTCGATCTCCTACGTCAATTTCCACGATTACGAAAAGGCCCGCCTCACGCAAACAGCGACAACGATCAACGACGCGTTCGTCGAGCATACCCAGCAGGTGATCGCGCAGACGGAAATGATGCTCAACGCCGTGAGCGCGTTCTATATTCGCACGGATTCGATCCCGGAAACGCAAGCCTTTATCCGCGGCCTCGGCTTTGACTTATCCATTCTGGAGAATATCTACCTGCTATCGGCCGATGGGCTCGCCGTCATCACGCACGACCCCGTTACCTTGAACCGCAGCGTTCTGGATCGCGAGTATTTTTTGTATCACCAGGCAAACCCTGGCCCGGAGATTCGGCTGTCGCGTCTGGAGACCGGTCGCGTCACCGGGAAGATTTTCTTCCGAATCACAAGGCGCGTGAATCGACCAGACGGCAGCTTTGGCGGCGTCGTGCTCGCAACCGTCCGGTCTGAATCGTTTACGGGATATTTTCGGGATCTGCTTGGGAAGGAGGCAAGTTTCGCCGCGCTTCTCGATACCGCGAACCATTCCTATATCGCCAGCGTGCCCGAGATCGCACCCGAGCGATGGGAAGACCGCGTAGATTCGCCCATATGGCAAGCCCTCGAAACGGCACCCTCTGGTCAGTTGAGCACAACGAGCTTCATCGACGGCGCGAACGTACAGGCGATGTACCGGACGGTGCCGAAGCTGCCGCTTGTCATGATGACGGGGTATTCCGCTGCGACCCTTGCGCAAAGCGTCAATGATCGGCTGCAGCATATTTCGCTCATCGCAGCCACCATACTCGCCTTCGTGCTGATGCTCGGGGTATTGTTCACCCTGGAGGCCAAGCGCCGCGATGAGCAGGATCGGTTCATGTCCATGCTCAGCCACGAGCTAAAAACGCCCATGTCGGTGATCCACATGATGCTGGGCACGGGTGGGGTTCCCGGCCCGGTCAAAGACCGCGTGGAGCGCTCGGTGGCCGACATGAACCTGATCATCGAGCGCTGCCTGCAATCCGACCGCTTGCGGTTCGGGCGCGTGCGCTGGTGGCCCGAGCCTTGCCAGCTCGCGGACATCCTCGAGGAGGTCCGCGAGCAGTGCGCCGAACCTGCGCGCGTCACGCTCGACGCGCAAGACTTGCCCTCCTGCACAACCGACGCGCAGTTGGTTCGGATGATCGTGGGCAACCTGGTGGACAATGCCCTCAAGTACGCAGCGCCGGGCTCGCCGATCAAGGTGACTGCCACGGCAGGCATACGCCGCAAGCGCAAAGGCATCGCGATCGAAGTCGTGAATTCGATCGGCACGGCGGGCGCACCCGATCCGAAGCGCGTCTTTGGCAAGTACTATCGCGGCGAACGCGCCCGGGGCAAAACGGGTTCCGGGCTTGGGCTGCATATCGCAGCAGGCTTTGCCTCCAAACTCGGCGGATCCATTCGGTATCAACCCAGCGACACGGAGGTCAGGTTTCACCTATGGATTCCAGGCTGAACATCATCGTCGTCGAGGATCACGACGTGCTGCGCGAAGTAACCGTGGAAGCCCTGCGCGCGATGGGCCACGATGCCCGGGGGGCGGATTGCGCAGAGGCGCTCGATGACGAACTGGCCGGGTTTCGGGCCGATTTGATGGTGCTCGATCTCGGGCTCCCGGGCGAGGATGGGATCAGCCTGGCCCGGCGGATTCGCGCCGCGCAACCGGAGATCGGGATCATCATGGTCACCGCACGCCACCAGCGCCAGGACGTGCTCGTGGGCTACGGCAGCGGCGCCGATATCTACCTGGTGAAACCGACGTCGCCCGAGGAGTTGGGCGCGGCGATTCAGGCGCTTTCGCGTCGCATGCGTTCAACGACGCCGGATGGACAACTTGCCCTTCACGAGGCGACGCTCACCCTGAAGGGGCCGGAGGCCGAAGTGGATTTATCAGACCATGAATGCTCGCTGCTGATCGCCCTGTGCAGGGCATCGGGCAATCGGCTGGAGACCTGGCAAATGCTTGAGATCTCGGGGCGGCCCGCCGATGAGCACGGCAAGCGCGCACTCGAAGTGCAGATCGTGCGCCTGCGCAAGAAGCTGGATCAGTCCGGAGCCGGGGGGCCTTCGATCAAATCGATCCGTGGCAGCGGCTACCAGCTCTGCGTGCCCATTTCCATTCATTGAACAATTTGCCTTGTAGGCAAGCGTAGGAAATCCCCTCTGCCAGTATGGTTTTATGGCAGTGTTCGATGGCTCGCGCACCAATCCGGGCGCGCCGCAGGACACCACCTTCAGGGTGAGCGGGCATGAAACCACGCTGTGCAACGCACGAAAGAGTCAGGGCGCACGAAAATATCAGTGCGCAGTTGCCGGGGGTTGAGCGAAAGCGCCCCGACAAGCGCTGGCTTCTGTTGGCGGCCCTGCCCTTCGCCTGCGGTGCCGCGTTCGCGCAATCGTCTGTCACGCTCTACGGTGTGATCGATATCGGACTCGCCTACCAGACCATCAATAGCTCGGACAATCCCCGGTTCAATGGATCCCGCTTCGGGATGAACAACGGGATCGAAAGCGGCTCGCGCTTCGGGCTGCGTGGCGTGGAGGACATGGGCAACGGCACGCGCGCCACCTTCACCCTGGAAAACGGCTTTGATGCCGGCAACGGCACGCTCAATCAGGGCGGGCGTCTGTTCGGCCGGCAAGCGTGGGTTGGTCTGGAAAACACCCAATGGGGCTTCGTACGCGCGGGCCTGCAGTACAACTTCGCAACCGACTTCTTCACCCCATTGGATCCGTTTGGCGCGGGATTCGGGCAGGCCAACATGGGCACGGCCTTCGGGTCGATGAACACGACCCGCTACAGCAATATGCTGAAAATTCAGTCGCCGAACTGGGGCGGCTTCACAGCCGGTGTGGGCTACTCGTTCGCACCCCAGATGCCGGCCTTCTACACAAACAACGGCCAGGTCTATTCAGGCGCCGGTACCGGGTACAACTTCGACACGGCCAACAACACCCGCGCCCTGACACTGGGTGCGAACTATGTGAACGGGCCGCTCACGGTGGCGGCCAGCTACGACCAGATCATGCCCAACCCGAATACGCCCGGGGTGCCGGGCGGAACCTCGCCGGCCACGGTAAGCGAATGGATTCTCGGCGGCAGCTACAACTGGCAAGTGCTGCAACTGGTACTCGCGTTCGGACAGACGCGCGGGGGCGTCATCAACGGCCAGAACTACACATCGGGCGGCAACGCGGCGGCGATTGACGTCAACGGTGGCACATGGGGCGGATCATCGGGCGGCGTGCTGTTTGGCGACGGGATCAATTTCACGTCCTATCTGGTGGGCGTGACGGTGCCGTATGGCCAGTCGGCCAGCGTCTTTGCCTCGTGGACGCTGGCCCAGCCGAGCGCATCCCTGACCGGCCTGGCAGCGGCGGCGGGCAATCAGAACACGTACAACCTCGGGTACCAGTACAACTTCACCAAGCGCACGAACATGTATGTCGTCGGATCTTACGGATCCGGCCCGGGCTTGGTTTCAGGCGTGAACAGCACGGTCGTCGTGACCGGTGTTCGCCACCAGTTCTAGTGATCAAGGAGAGCTAGCCATGACAACAACACCAACACCAGCAGGACCGAAGGTCAGAAACCCGATCGTTCGCGCGGCCACGCTTGGCGTGGGCGCACTGGCCATCATGAACGTCACCGCCGTGGTCAGCCTGCGCGGGCTGCCCGCCGAGGCAACCTACGGCCTGACCTCGGTCTTCTACTACCTCTTTGCCGCGGTCTTCTTCCTGATCCCGGTGTCAATCGTGGCCGCCGAGCTCGCGACCGCGTGGCCGCAGAAGGGCGGAGTGTTCCGCTGGGTGGGCGAGGCGTTCGGCCCGCGCTGGGGGTTCGTGGCGATCTTCCTGCTGTGGCTGGAGTCGACGATCTGGTTTCCGACGGCGCTG
>CAITPF010000178.1 GCA_903894155.1 uncultured beta proteobacterium
CTTCGAGGGCATCGCGCACCGTCGTGCTGGAGACACGGTCACCCTCCCAGTCTATGGTTTCCATCGCCTCGACAGCGAAACCGTGAATCGCCCCGGCACTTTTCAGCATTTCAAAGTCACCGCTGCGGCCTTTGCCGAAGCGGAAATCATCGCCAATGATGAGATGCAGTGCCGACAATCCGCCCACCACGATGTGCTCAATGAAGTCTGTCGCACTCAGGGAAGCCAAACTAGCATTGAAGCGACAAACATGGACGCGATCGACGCCGCAGCGCTCCAGCAGGCTCAGTTTCTCGCGCAGACTTGTCAGGCGCGCCGGCGCCTGTTCAGGGGAGAAAAATTCGCGCGGATGGGGTTCGAAAGTCAGGACTGCAGCAGGCAGTGCGAGCCGCCGCGCATGTGCCGTCAAGCGCGCGAGCAACTCCTGATGGCCGCGGTGCAGACCATCGAAGTTGCCGATGGTGAGCACCGTGGATGTCGTCGCCTGCCCGGGAACTCCGCGAAAGACCAGCATGAACGCGCCAAAAAAACGTCGATTATAACAGCGCCGGCCCTAGTCCCGCCCGTGGGTCTGTGATCCTAGCCAGCTTGGACTTCGCCAACGGCGGGTTCCTGGAGAAATAGAGCTTGATGCCGCGCAGCATGGCAACGGCCATCTCATTCTGGTAGGCCTCGTCATTGAGGCGCCTCTCTTCTTCCGGATTGGAAATAAAGGCCGTCTCGACCAGGATGGAAGGAATGTCTGGTGCCTTCAGTACGGCAAAGCCTGCCTGCTCTACCTTACCCCTGTGCAACGGGTTGATGTTTCGCAATTCACCGAGCACGGCCTTACCCAGTTTCAGACTGTCATTGATGGTGGCTGTTTGGGAAAGGTCGAGCAGAGTTCGGGCAAGGTAGGGATCCTTGACGGCGAAATTGACCCCTCCTATCAGATCTGCGGCATTCTCACGCTTCGCCATCCAGCGCGCTGCAGAGGAGGAGGCGCCGTTCTCGGAGAGAACGAAAACGCTAGAGCCGCGCGCGGTCGGATTGATGAAGGCATCGGCATGCACCGACACGAAAAGATCGGCCTGGACGCGCCGCGCCTTCTGCACGCGACTCCCGAGCGGGATGAAGTAATCACCGTCGCGGGTCAACACGGAGCGCATGTTCTGCTCGGCATCGATCAGCTTCCTGAGTCGGTGCACGATGGACAGCGTGACGTTTTTCTCATGACTGCCGCCGCGGCCTATGGCGCCAGGATCCTCGCCACCGTGGCCGGGATCGAGCACGATGGTGACCAGGCGCGCGATGCTGTTGTCGGGCTTCTCCGCGAGTCGCGGCTGGGGTTGGTTTTGATCGGACTGCGGCTGTTTCTCAAGCAAGGCCATCAAGGGATCGATGGGCTCAGCCGGATAAAGGTCGAGTACCAGCCGGTGCCCATACTCGCCGACCGGCTTCAACGTGAAGACCTGCGGCTTGATGTCGCCCTTCAGTTCGATCACCAGACGCACAACGCCCGGCTTGTTGCGCCCGGCGCGTATGAGTTTGATATAGGGATCTGTCTGGGAAATCTTGCCCGGCAGGTTGGCGAGCACCGAATTGAACTCGACACCCTCAAGATCCACCATAAGTCTTGCCGGATCCTTCAGTTGCTGCTGGTTGAACTTCAGCGGCCGGTCATGCTCAAGCGTGATGCGAGTGTAGTCCGGCGCCGGCCAGACACGCACCGCCAACACACTGGCCTCTCCGCTCATGGCAGCAGCCGCGACGCGCGACACCAGAAGCGTCAGCGAAGCGGCGGCGAATTGTAGGACTTCGCGCC
>CAITPF010000179.1 GCA_903894155.1 uncultured beta proteobacterium
GGCTTTGGCTATAACGCGACGAACGTGACCTTCGGCGCCGATATTATCCGCAATCCCACAGGTGGTTTGGGCGTGTTTGGCGGCATCGGTTATTCGACGATGTCGCAGAGTTCGCAGGTTTCGCAAAGCTTCACCAACAACACAGGCTATGGCGGTCTCTACGGCGGTCTTTACTTGCCAGCGGACTTCAAATTGTCGGGTGCCGCAGGTTATGTCGGCGGCAGCACGTCGGCTAAGCGCAGCAACCCTAGCCTCGGGGACTTTACCGGTGGCACCGCAGCAGCCAACTACAATAACAGCGGTGCGTTTGCGGCACTTCGCCTTGGGCGCAGCATGCTCGCCACGGAAAAGCTCACCGTAACCCCCTACATCGGCGCCTCTTACTCACAACTCTGGAGCGGCAAAGTCAACGAGTCGGGCGGCGGCGACTTCAACTATTCAATTAATTCGGCGACCTCCTACGCCGCAGTCACATACGCCGGGGTTGAATTTATCCACCCGATTGCCGAGTCAAACACCGGAAACCCATTGTCGGTCGTCGGCTTTTACCGCTTTAGCTACAACTGGTCAGCCAACAACGACTCGGCGCATTCGGTAACGGCTAACAGCCCGGTGTATGGGTCGTTTACGCAAGTCGGGGCGAATATGGGGCCAGTTGGCAATCTGTTCGGTCTGGGTCTGCAGGGAGACATCATGAAAGACGTGCAACTTCGCGTCGGCCTGATCGCAGCGTTGAACACCAACGGTAACAACTTTGGCGCCGGGGGAGAATTGAAATGGCGGTTCTGAAACTGAACACGCGACCGTGGTCACATGCCGCGGTACAAAATGCCGCACGGGTACGCTGACGTGACCGGCATCCTTGTACGGTGCTTGCTCACCGTCTTGTTGACGGTGGCCCTCTCGGCCTGCACGTTCGTGCGCTATGAGTACCACCCCCTGCATCGGAGGCCGGACGGCAGTGTGTCGTTCAATGCTCGGGCGTGCGTGAGATGTGCATTGGCAATGAGAACCAGCGCGCACAGAACGATCGGATCGCCTGCGAGCAGCGCAACCACTGGAACTACCAGAACTGTATGCGGCGTGCGGATGACAAGGACGACGCCAAAGCCTGCTCCAGGGCACAGACAAGTTGCTGGGCCAACGCGAACACCTATCGATGCGACGAGGGCTATCGCTCGTGCTATGTGAGTTGCGGAGGCCGTGTCGACGCGATTGAAGAAAAATGGCCTGGGCCTTGAGAAGGCCACCATCCAGCAAAGTTCATAACCCTGAAACGTTCGATCATTGCAGCTTTTTGGACAAGTCGACATTGACGCAAAAACCAAAGCGCTGGCGGTGATGCTCAGTGACCTGATCGGCGCGTCGCTCTATAGCAAGACGCTGGCACCGGAATTGTCGTGATTGGTTAAGCTAGCGCGGTTCTGCCTTGCTGATCGCGACCTGCGGCTTCCCGCCCACGGGATCAAAGTGGATGAGGCTGTCGTCCCGAATAAAAATCAATCGCTTTGTTAGGATGAACGCACGCAGCGTTCAGGGGAAAAGCCAATCCACGAAAAAAATCAACGCAACCGCCAGCGAAACCAGGCTTGAGACCAGCACAGCTCCGGCGGCAATATCCTTGGCCGCGCCAATTTCGGGATGTTGATCGGGGTGAATGTGGTCAATTAGCGTTTCAAGCGCTGAATTGACCAGCTCAGTGACAAGCACCAGACCAACGGTCAGCGCCATGACGGCACACCATACCGCCGATGGCCGGATCACCAGAAGCAGCACCATCAGCGAAAATACAAAGAGCAGTTGCGTGCGGAAGCTTCGTTCGCGTGTCGTCGTGACTTTGATGCCGTGCAATGCGAAACCCAGGCGCTTCCAGAATGATTGGCCTTTCAACGATGACCCCTTTCGTGAAC
>CAITPF010000180.1 GCA_903894155.1 uncultured beta proteobacterium
CATCATGCCAGGCTTCACCCACCTGCAGGTGGCGCAACCCGTGACATTTGGGCATCACCTGCTTGCGTACGCCGAAATGTTCGGGCGCGACGCGGCGCGTCTCGCCGATTGCCGCAAGCGCGTCAACACGTTGCCGCTTGGTGCCGCTGCGCTTGCCGGAACCAGCTTCCCGATCGACCGGGAGCGCGTGGCACGCGCGCTCGGGTTCGACGACGTCTGCCGCAACTCGCTCGATGCTGTATCCGATCGGGATTTCGCGATCGAGTTTTGCGCGGCCTGTGCCTTGATCATGACGCATATTTCGCGCCTTTCCGAAGAGCTCGTGCTCTGGATGAATCCGCGCGTCGGGTTCATCGACCTTGCCGATCGCTTTTGCACGGGCAGCTCAATCATGCCCCAGAAAAAGAACCCCGATGTGCCGGAGCTCGCCCGCGGCAAGACCGGTCGCGTGAACGGTAACCTCGTGGCCCTGCTCACGCTGATGAAAGGCCAGCCGCTGGCCTACAACAAGGATAATCAGGAGGACAAGGAGGGCTTGTTCGATACCGCAGACACGGTGCGCGACACACTCACGATCTTCATCGATCTGGTCGGTGGAATCCGGGTCAAGGAGGACGCCATGCGCGCCGCCGCGCTGCAGGGCTTTGCAACGGCCACCGATCTAGCGGATTACCTGGTCAAGCGCGGCGTACCGTTTCGGGATGCGCACGAAGCCGTCGCCCACGTCGTGCGAGAGTGTGAGCTCAAGGGCTGCGACCTGGCCGATCTGACGACCGAAGAGTTGCGGCGCTTTAATCCGGCCATTGATGACGACGTCCATGCCGTCCTGACGCTTGAAGGCTCGGTCGCTGCCCGGTCGCACATCGGCGGGACAGCACCCGTACGCGTGCGCGAGGCGGCACAGCGCGTTCTCTCAGAGGCCACCGGGCTCGAAAACCGCGATTGATTCCACATGCCCGGTATGGGGGAACATATTGATGACCCCCGCCGCGCGCAACACGTAGTTGCCTTCATGCACGAGGATCGCCGTGTCCCGAGACAGGGTTCCCGGATTGCATGAAACATACACGATCCTCGCGGGCTTCAGGCTGACAGGCAATTGCGCGAGCGCCAGCGACACGGCTTGCGCTCCCTCGCGTGGCGGATCGATCAGGATGCGGTCAAACTTCCCGAGGCCTTCGAGCCACTGGAGGTTCACCTCGAACAGGTTCAGCGTCTGGAATCCGGCGTTCACGATCCCCGCGGCCAATGCCGCCTGCGTCGCCCGATCCACCAGAGCCTGACTGCCTTCCACGCCGACCACTTCGCGCGCCTGCGTGGCCAGCGGCAGCGTGAAATTGCCCAGGCCGCAGAACAGATCGGCCACGCGATCGCCCGGGCCTGCCTGAAGCAGGCCGAGCGCCCTGGAAACCAGGGCCCGGTTGATCTGCTGATTGACCTGGGTAAAGTCGGTCGGGCGAAATGGCATGCGCAAACCGAACTCAGGCAACGTATAGGCGAGCTCGGTTTCGTGCTCGCGAACCAGTGGGTGGACGGTATCGGGCCCTTTGGACTGCAGCCACCACTGGATGTCGTAGCGCTCGGCAAATGCCCTGAGCACGGCGATATCCGGCGCGGTGAGCGGCAGAAGATGGCGAAGCACCAGGGCGGTGGCACGATCGCCGACCGCGACCTCGATCTGTGGGATGCGATCCGGCTCCGACAGGCTCCCGACCAGGTCGCGCAGGGGCATGAGCAGCCTCGCGACGTGGGGCGGCAGGATTTCGCAATACTCGATATCGGCGACAAAACTGCTCTTGCGCTCATGGAAACCCACGAGAATCTTGTTCTTCTTGGCGACCCACCGCACCCCCAGCCTCGCCCGGAACCGGTAACCCCAGTCGGGCCCGTGCAGCGGCGGCAGCATGCGCTCGGGCTTGACGCCGGCGATGTGGGTTAGACCGTCTTCGAGCGCACGCTGCTTGATCGCAACCTGTGCCGATGCGTCTACGTGCTGCATCGCGC
>CAITPF010000181.1 GCA_903894155.1 uncultured beta proteobacterium
CGGACCGGCGCAGTCTGAGCCCGACAGGGGGCATGCGGCACCCGGCCCGCACAGCGCAAGGCGAAATACAGCGCCGCTCGGTGACACTGCCGGTTTCTCTAAAAACACTATTCAGAAAAACTGGCAGAAAACCCGCCACGTCCTGCCGAATCCAGAGGCACCCCATAGGAGGATTATGATAGGATTATCGCGGGGACGGACTCGACCCGTGCACAGATTAGAAGAACAACGATTCGACGAGACATCCGCATCATTTTCGGACGATTATTCGCCGATGTTGCCGCGATTCCTGTCGTAGTGCGTTCAAAATCAGATGCCCCCTGCAACTCCGGAGGATTTTATGGATTTCGGTTTTACTAAAGAACAAGAGAACCTGCGCAAGGACGTTCTCGAATTTATCCGGGTCAACATGACCCCTGAGGTCTACGCCGAGATGGACGAGGCTGAGGAGGCGACCGAAAGCTCCTCCCAGGAACGCCACCCGGGCAAGCGAGGCCCCCTGCTGCAGGCCGTCTTCGACAAGATCGGCGAGCGCGGCTGGCTGGGCTACAGCTACCCCAAAGAGTACGGCGGCCAGAACGGCGATCGCGTCGGCCAGAACATCATCGAGGAAGAGTTCCTGCGCGCCGGCATCCAGATCAGCCTGGCCGGCAGCGGGGCGCCCGCGATCATGGCCGTTGGCACCGAAGAGCAGAAGCGCTACTTCCTGCCCAAGCTCATCAAGATGGACTACTCCTTCGCGCTGGGCTTTACCGAACCGCACGCGGGCGCAGACCTCGCCGCCCTGAAGTGCCGCGCAAAGCGTGATGGCGACCACTTCGTCATCAACGGCCAGAAGATGTACACCACGTCGGCACACTACGCGACGCACATCTACCTGATGGCGCGCACCGATCCCGATGTGGGTCGCCACGACGGGATTTCGATCTTCCTGATCCCGATGGATACCGCGGGCATTACCGTGCGCCCGCTCTGGACGATCCAGAACAATCCGCGTGCGCCGCGTGGCACGACCTATGGCGAAGCGCGCAGCAACGAAACGTTCTTCGAGAACGTGCGGGTGCACGAATCGACACTGCTCGGGCGCGAAAACCAGGGCTGGCGCGTGGGTTCCATGGGCCTGAACCTCGACCGCGTGGGCGCGGCGCGCTATCTGCGCTCGGTGCGTCGCGACGAGGATATCGTCAACTTCGTGAAATCCAACAAGTTCGGCGATTACACGCCGGCCGACGATCCGGCCATCCGCGACAAGATCGCCGAGATGTGGATCGAAGGCCAGGTCTGCCGCCTCATGACCCTGCGCAGCATGTCCATCGTTGAGCATGGCGGCAACTTCACCTACGAAGGCTCGGCCGAAAAAGTCTGGTCGCCCGAGCACGGCGTGCGCTGCACCGAGGCCATCACGCAAATGCTCGGACCGTACGGGACGCTGCTCAACGGCTCGCCGCGCGCCGTCGAAAAAGGCGTCTTCGCCCACAACACGATGGGCGCATTCCAGTCCGGCATCAACCACGGCAGCGTGCAGATCATGCGCGATCAGGTGGCCAAGCGCGGTCTCGAATTGCCCTCCCAGCGCAGGAGCCAGAAGGCCAAGGCATAAAAAGGGCCCCGTGCCCCGGGGGGAGCGACGCACTGCGCGTCGCCTGCGATGTCCACAGAACAGTGCTGCTGAAAGCAAAAGATAGGATCGAACATGGATGTGCTGCTGAACGACGAAGAGAAACTGGTTGCCTCGAGCGCCCGCGAATTCCTGCAGGGTGAATGCTCGACTGCCCTGGTGCGCGAGATGGAAGAAGACCGGCTGGGTTACTCGCCCGAACTCTGGGCCAAGAGCGCCGAGATGGGCTGGCCGGGCATGTGCCTGCCCGAGCAATACGGCGGCCAGGAACTGCCCCTGACGTACCTGGGCCTGGTCATGCAGGAATGCGGGCGCGCGATGGCGCCGATCCCGCTGCACAGCACTGTCGTGACCTCGATCACGCTGGCGCGCTCAGGATCCCCCGAGCAACGCCAGGCGATCCTGCCCGGCGTGTCGGAAGGAAAGACGATCCTCACCTGGGCGTTCTCCGAAGTCGACGCGCGCTACCTGCCGGCAACCGTGAAGATGACGGCCAAGGCTGACGGCGACGACTTCGTGCTCAACGGCAACAAACTGTTCGTCGACAATTTCCTCGCGGCCAATCTTTGCCTGGTCGCCGCACGCACCGCGCCCGCCTCGGAAAAAAGCGCCGGGCTTTCGTTGTTCCTCGTCGACACCAAGGCCGCGGGCATCACGGATATATCCCGCTGCGCACCCTGGCCAAGGATCGCCAGTCGGAAATCGTGTTCAAGGACGTGCGCGTCTCCAAGGCCAATCTGGTCGGGGCGCTCAACGAAGGCTGGCCCATCATGGAGCAACTGCTCGATCTTGGAACCGTCCTCGTTTGCACCCAGATGCTGGGTGCCACGCGGATCGACGCCGAAATGGCCATCGAGCACGCCAAGTTCCGCGAAGCCTTTGGCCAGCCGATCGGCGCGTTCCAGTCGATCCAGCACACCTGCGCCGACATGATCATCTTCATCGACGGCGGAGAGCTGCTTTCGTACGAAGCGCTCTGGAAGATGGACAACGGCATGCCGGCCCAGGTCGAGGTATCCCAGGCCAAGGCCTTCTGCAACGAGAAGTGCGAAGCAGTCGTTCGTAACTCCCAGTCGGTCCACGGTGGTATCGGCTTCATGATGGAGTTCGACCTGCACCTGTGGCTGCGCCGGGTGACCGCCTGGTCCATGCGCCTGGGCACCGCCTACGAACACCGCGCCCGGGTCGCCCATGCGCTGCTGGATTTGCCGGGTCGCGTGGTCCTGGGCCAGCCCGTTCCCCCGGTCGCGAACTAGTCCTCATTCAATCGGAGCAGTGAAAATGAAATGTCTCGTGTGCGGAAAGGAAATCGACACGGCCAGCGCCGACTCCAAGACGGGTGAAACCGCCTTCGGTGCCAGGGAAGTCGATCCGAGCAAGGGCACCCGCCAGTTCCACGATGGCGAGTGGTATTTCTTCGACACGCTGTCTTGCCGTACCAAGTTCATGGTCGCACCGCAGCGTTACCTGACCGGCAAGGCCTGAGCGGCCGCGGGGCCGCCTCGGGCGGCCTTGCACGGGCCATGGCGCCACGCGGCGCCTGTGCGGCTCGTTTCCCGTATCAGGCTTTCTGTTTGTATGGCGCTGCGTGCATTCCTTCGGGATGCCAGCAGCGCGGCTCATAGCCACTGGTATTCATCCATCAAGGAGATAGCGTATGTCTGCCCTGACCGAATCGCTCAAAAAATACATCGGATTGAAATCCGAGACGGATGTGGCCTGCGACACCGTCGAGCGCGGCGCCGTGCGCCGTTACGCCCAGGCGATCCAGAACGAAGACCCGATTTTCAACACGCCGTGCGAGACCAATGCGCGCTATGGCGGCCCTGTCGCCCCGCCGTTGTTTCCGACGCACATGTTCAGGCGGCCCTTCGGCGTGTCCGACCCGATCCAGGACAACGTCAACAACCCGGACTTCGACGGAATCGTCGCCGCGACCAGTTCGCAGGGATTGCCGGCGATCGAGCCGCTCAAGGGGTACGCGCTGCTCAATGGCGGATCTGAAATCGAATTTTTCCGCTATGCGCGCCACGGCGAGAAGGTCACGCTGCAATCGCGCTATGCCGACATCATCGAAAAAGAGACGAGCAAGGGACCGATGATCCTGGTCATTACCGAGTCGGAATACCGCACGCCGGAAGGCGAGTTGCTGATCCGCACCCGTCGCACCCAGATTCGGAGGAAATAGTCATGGCACTCGGCAAACCCCTGTTCTTCGAAGACGTGGCGGTCGGGCAGTCGATCCCGACGCTCGAGAAAGGCGCCTTCACGACGGCTCACCTGATGCGGTGGTCCGCGGCCATGGAAAACTGGCACAAGATCCACTATGACGAGCGCTTTGCCATCGAACATGACAAGCTGCCCGGGCTGCTGGTCAACGGCTCGCTCAAGCAGCAGTACGTCATGCAACTGCTCGCCGATTGGGCCGGACCCGGCGGCTGGGTCTGGAAGGCGAGCTTTCAGTTTCGCGCGATGAACCAGGTCGGCGAAGCACTGCGCGTCTGGGGCAAGGTCACCGGCAAGCGCGAAGGGCCCGACTTCGGCGTCGTCGACATCGAGCTCGGCATCCTCAACCAGGACGACAAAGAGTCGACCCCTGGCACCGGCACGATCGCGCTGCCCTACCGCAACGGCAAGCCGCTGCCCTATCCCTTCGTGCCGCCGGCGCTCTAGGCGTGGATACGAGCCACCAGTCTGGCGCGCTCGACGGAATACGGGTTCTCGATCTCAGCCACGGGATCGCGGGCCCGTTTGCCGCGCGGTTGCTGGGCGACTACGGCGCGCAGGTCATCAAGGTCGAAAAGCCGGTGTCCGGCGATCTTGCCAGAGCCCTGCCGCCGCTCGCGCCCGACGCGCAGGCGCCCGAACAAAGCCTGCTTTTTCAGTACCTCAACTGGAACAAGCGCAGCATCGCGCTTGACCTGCGCTTAGCCGAATCGCATCCGGCGATCCGCGAGCTGGTGCGCGCGAGCGATATCGTCATTGAAAGTTTTCGTCCCGGCACCCTGGCGCGCTGGGGCCTCTCGGTAGATCAGATGCTGGCGTGGAATCCGCGCATCGTCGTCACCTCCATCACCAATTTCGGGCAGGACGGTCCCTACGCACAGTTCCGCGCCAGCGACCTCGTGCTGCAGGCCATGGGCGGCATCATGCAGATCAGCGGCCAGGCCGATCGCGAACCGCTCAAGCACGGGTTGTCGCAGTCGTATTATTGCGCCGGGCTCAATGCCGCCTATGCCTCTGTCATGGCGGCCTGCGCGGCCCAGACCGACGGGATCGGCGAGCATATTGACCTCTCCATCCAGGAGTGCCTGGCCTCCGAGCTCGTGCTCAACCAGTCGTACTACGCTTTTCTCGGTGCCGTGCAAGGTCGTCGCGCCGTGGTGCAGGATCCCTTTGCCGGCGAGCCGATTCCCGCGCGCAAGGGATTTATCGCCTTTCAAACAGGCGGCGGCGCACCATTCGACACATTTGCCGAGTTGTTCGACCGGCCTGAGTTTCGCGATCCGCGGTTCTCGAGCCCGCCCCAGCGCGAGAAGCGGGTGCCGGAAGTGCGCGCGCTGCTCGAAGAATGCGTCGCCGATCGCGATGCCAAGGAAGTATTTCTTGCCGGGCAGTCCAGGCGTCTGCTCCTTGGCATGGTGCAGAGCGCGCAAGACCTGCTCGACTGCGAGCACCTGCGCGACCGCAAGGCCTTTGCGGCAGTGCCGCACCCGGCCACCGCCACCGAAATTACTTTCCCGTTCGAGCTCGCCAAGATGTCGGCCACGCCCGCTACGCTGCGGCGCAGGTCACCCATGCTTGATGAGCACCGCACGGAAATCCTGGCGGGGCTCACGGGCCTGGACGCCGCAGAGCGTGCTGCGCTGGCCGTTGCACCCCACCTGGCCGCGGGGAGCGTGACGCATGGAAAATAAGGCAACCCTGCCATTGACCGGCATGCGCGTGCTGGATCTTTCTTACGTGTTTGCCGTTCCCTACATGGCGGGACTTCTCAGCGATCTTGGCGCCGATGTCATCAAGATCGAGGCGCCGCACAAACTCGACCAGACGCGCGGGCGTGCGTTCGGCCCTTACCTGGACAACGATCCAGCCGGGGATCCCTGGAACCGCTCCGGCATCTTCTACGTGGTGAATCGCGGCAAGCGCTCGCTGGTGCTGGACATGGGCAAGCCCGAGGGCAAGGAAGTCTTCCTCGACCTCGTGCGCGAGAGCGATATTGTCCTGGAGAACTACACGCCGCGCGTCATGCGCAAGTGGGGCCTGCATTACGACGAGCTTCGCAAGATCAAGCCTTCGCTGATCATGCTGTCCAACACCGGATACGGATCCACGGGGCCGTGGTGCAATTTCCCGAGCCAGGGCACGACGCTCGAGGCGACGATGGGAATCACCTGCTACACCGGCTACCCCGGCGACAAGCCCTGGAAGGTCGGCCAATCCTATCCGGACTTCCTCGCGTGCTGGTCGGGCCTGACCGCGCTTTGGTCGGCGATCCACCATATGCGCAAGACTGGCGTTGGCCAGTGGATCGACGTTGGCATGTACCAGCTCGGCGTGGCGCTGATTCCCGAGCCCATCATCCAGAAGCAGGTCGACGGCACCGACATGCCGCGCATCGGCAACGAGCATCGCGAGCATGTGCCAAGCAACGTGTACCGCGCGCAGGGCGACGATCAGTGGATTGCCCTCACGGTCGAGACCGATGCGCAATGGGCAACGCTCGCTCACCTGATGGGCCAGCCCGCGCTTGCCGCCGACGCGCGTTTTGCAACCGCCGCGGGCAGGCGCGCGCACCGCGACGAAGTCAACGCCGTGGTCGCCGCATGGACACTTGCGCAAGACAAGACGCGCCTGACCGAAATCCTGCAGGGCAGCGGCATTGCCGCAGGCCCGGTGCTCAACAGCCGGGAGTTGCTGCTTGATCCGCACCTGACGCACCGGGGTTTCTACGAGCGGGTCGATCACCCGGAACCCATCGGCATGCGCCGCATCATCGGGCGCCCCTATCGGTTGCGCTTCAGGAACGTGCACATCCGCAAACCGGGGCCACGCTTTGGCGACGGCAACGACAGCGTGCTGCGCGAGATCGCCGGCCTGGATGACGAGCGCATCGCGGCGCTCAAGGCAGCCGGGATCGTCAGCGACCTGCCGACCAACCCGGGGATCTCCGGCACGATGGATACCGAAGGCATGCTCAAGCTGCGCACGCTGGTCGCCGTTGACCCCGATTATCGGGACATCATGGCACGGGCAGAAGCGCCGGCGCGCGCCGACCAGAAAGGGGAATCCGATGCGAAATAGACTCCGGGAGCGCGGTGCATGGCGCTTGCTCGCCGCCCTGTTTTTCGCATGCCTCGGGGGTGCCGCGTTCGGTCAGGCCGACAACTACCCCAGCCGTTCGATCACCTTCATCGTCCCCTACGGTCCGGCCGGATCGACGGATCCGGTGTCACGGCAGTTCGTCTCGCAACTCGAAAAGGTGCTTGGCGTCGACATCAATATTGAAAACAAGCCAGGCGGCTCCGGCACGCTGGGCTTCGGGATCGTCATGCGGGCAAAGCCCGATGGCTACACGATCGGCCTGGCCACCAACAGCATGCTGGCCTATCAACCCCTGGTCAACCCGGCGCTAACGTTCAAGACGCCTGACGATTACCAGCCCATCGTCAAACTGGGTGAAACGCCGATCGTGCTGGTGGTGCGCGCGGATTCCCCCTGGAAGACGTTCGACGAATTCATGGCGCACGTGCGCGCCAATCCGGGGAAAGTGCGCGCGGCAGTCTCGGGCAAGCGCACGGTGCCCGATCTGCTCGCCCAGGAATTCAATTTGAACGCGAAGGTCAACCTGCGCACGGTTCCCTTCACAGGCGGCAGCGGCGAAGCCCTCGTGGCGCTGCTGGGCAATCGGGTCGAGGCGACGCTTTTCACCGGCGCCTTTGGCCTGCCGGGGCACGTGGAAGCCGGAAAAATCCGCGTGCTCGCCGTGTTCAAGCAGGGGCCATATGGTCCGCTGCCAGAGGCTTACACCACGATCGATGCGGGATACAAGACAACCATCACGGCGTCCTTTTACGTGATCGGGCCCAAAGGCCTGCCCAAGCCCGTGCTCGACAAACTGACGGCCGCCTCGATGCAAGTGGTTAAAAGCCCGGAATACGCTGCGTTCGCCAAGGTCGGCTACGCGCTCAACCCCCTGGGCCCCGAAGGCATCCGCGAAGAAATCATCCGCGACACGGCCACCTTCAAAGAGCTGATCAAATTGCTCGACACGAGCAAGTGACCCGATGATGCCGATCAATCGACCGTGGACACCAGCCGGATGACCCTACGCGGAATCACCAAGCGCCAGGGCTATCTCTGGACAGGCCTTTTCGGCATCGTGCTTTCCGCGGGATATTTCGCCGCTGCCGCCGAATTGCCACTTGGAACGATGGACGAGCCAGGCGCGAGGCTGTTTCCGATCCTCGTCGACGCGCTCCTCCTGATCGCCAGCCTTGCGTGCGTGCGCGAAGCGCTGATGAGCCCCGACATGAAAGGAAAGCTCGATTTCCCTGTCGGTGCCGATGCAAAGCGGCTGGGCGGGCTCGTCTTGCTGCTGCTGGCCTACTTTTGCGCGATGCCGTGGGCAGGCTTCCTGCTCTCGAGCCTGGCGTTCGCCACGCTGCTGGTCCGGCTGTTGTCCGCTTCGGGGTGGTTCAGGTGCATCGTCTACGGCGTGCTGATCACCGCGCTCACGTGGCTCTTCTTTATCTATTTCCTCAAGGTGCCCATGCCCTCGGGCGTGATCTACTTTTAGCAAGGAGCCCGACACGATGGATGCGCTGAACGGGATTCTCTACGGCCTGGGCGTTGCCTTTACCTTCAACAACCTGCTTGCCGCGCTCGTCGGCGCGCTGGCCGGGACGCTGATCGGCGTTCTTCCCGGCCTGGGACCGACCGCGGGCATCGCGATGATCCTGCCGCTGAGCTACTCGCTGGATCCCACCAGCGGGCTCATCATGATGGCCGGCATCTTTTACGGCGCCATGTACGGCGGATCGACGACCGCGATCCTGATGAACATGCCGGGCGAATCGGCTTCGGTCATCACGTGCATCGACGGCTACAAAATGACCAAGAAGGGCCGCGCCGGAGCCGTGCTCACCATCGTCGCGGCCGGATCGTTTTTCGGCGGCGTGCTGTCGGTCATCGGCGTCATGCTGTTCGCCCCGGCGCTGGCGGAGTTCGGCCTGATGTTCGGGCCGGCCGAGTTCTTCGCGCTGACGGCTGGCGGTCTGTTGCTGTTTTCGCGCATTTCGGGCGGCACCTTCGCGGCCGGCATTCTTCCGATGGCGCTCGGCCTGATGCTCAGCACGATCGGTCAGGAAGCGGTGACCGGTCAGGATCGGTTTACGCTGGGTCTGCCCGATCTTGCCCTGGGCGTCGAGCTTGTCGCGCTGGTCGTCGGGCTCTACGGCGTTGCCGAGATCATGAACGTGGTCGAGACCCTGCACACGCAGCCCAAGCCCGTCGCTGTCCGGCTGCGCGATCTTTTCCCTTCACGGACCGAATGGCGCCGCTCAATGGCGCCGTTCGGGCGCGGCACGATCCTGGGCTTTCTCTTCGGACTGCTTCCCGGGCCCTCGGCCACCATGGCGAGCTTCGCCTCTTACCGGCTCGAGAAAGGCGTGTCGAAATACAAGGACGAAATCGGCGAGGGCGCGATCGAAGGCGTCGCAGGCCCCGAGACCGCCAACAATGCGGCGGCAACCTCCTCCATGGTGCCGCTGCTCGCGCTCGGCATCCCGTTCAGTTCGGTGACCGCACTGATGCTGTCGGCCATGATGGTCCATGGGGTGCAGCCCGGCCCCACGATGATGGCAAGCCACCCGGAGGTATTCTGGGGCGTGATCGCCTCGATGGTCGTCGGCAACGTGATGCTGGTGATCCTCAACGTGCCGCTGATCGGCTTGTGGGTGAGCCTGCTGCGCGTGCCCAACCATCTTTTCCTGCCCGTGATCCTGATCGTCGCGACCATCGGCTGCTACAGCGTGCGCAACAGCATGCTCGACGTGTTCCTGCTGCTGGTGGTCGCGCTGATCGGATGGCTGCTGCGCAAGCTCGACTTCCAGCTCGCGCCGATGGTGGTGGGGCTGGTGCTGGGGCCGCTGATTGAAAAGCACCTGCGCGAGGGACTCTTCCTGAGTCTGGGCGAACCGTCGTACTTTTATTCCAGCCCGCTGGCGGTGGCGATCTGGGTGGTCGTCCTGGCCGTACTGTGCTTCGATCCGGTGCGCAAACTCGCTGCACGGATCTTCGGCTTCAAGGCCGAGCGGATCTTCCCCGAGGGCGAGGAGTAAGGGCGCGCCGTCGCGCCTCTCTGTCGTCCTTGGCCACGGTGCGTGGCACGCCCCGTCTCAGGGGCGCAGGGACGTCACGTCAGTCGTTCGTCGCGCCGGTCAGTTTCACGATCGAGGCCCACTTGGCGACTTCGTTCGCGATGAACACGGTCGACGCCTGCGCGTCGAGGTTGGCCACCACCATGCCCAGCTCCTCCACCTTCGCAACGATCTCGGGGCTGCGCATCGCCACGCCCACCTGCTTGTCAAGCCACGCCATCGCGTCCGGTGGAATACCTGCCGGCGCGACCAGACCGAGCCAGCCGTCGATCGCGTAGCCAGGGAGTCCCGCCTCGTCGATCGTCGGAATATCCGGGAACACCGGCGAGCGCTTGGCGCCGGTGACCGCGAGCGCGCGCACCTTGCCATCCCGGATCTGGGGTGCCGCCGTGCTGATGGCGTCAAACATCACCTCGACGCTGCCGCCGATCACGTCGACCATCGCAGGGCCCGCGCCACGGTAGGGCACGTGCTTCATGTTGATGCCGGCCATCTTGTTGAACAGCTCTCCCGAGAAATGCGGGGTAGTGCCATTGCCGGACGAGGCGAAGTTCAGCGGCATCGTGCCCGACTTTCCCAGCGCGATGAGCTCCTTGACGGAGGTGGCGGGCACCTTGGGATTGACCACCAGGATATTGTTCGACGTGCTCAGGATGCGAATGGCCGCGATGTCCTTCGTCACGTCATAGCCCGGCTTGATCGGCATGCTCATGTTGATCGCATGCGAGGTGATGATCATGCCGATGGTGTAGCCATCGGGTTTGGCGCGCGCAATCGCCTCCATGCCGACGTTACCGCCCGCACCCTGCCGGGTCTCGACGACGACCGGCTGGCCGCCGAGTTCGCTGAGCTTTTTGGCCACGATCCGTCCGAGAATATCGGTCAGACCGCCCGTCGGAAACGGAATGATCATGCGGATGGGGCGATCCGGATACTCGGCCCCGGCACGCGTGGGCAAGGCCAGGAGCGATATCACCGCCGTCGAGGCCAACACCGACGCGAGGAGCCTTCTACGAAATGTTTTCAATCTGCCTCTCCTGGCATGTGCAATATCACGCCTGTGCGCCACGCGACGCGATCGTAACGCCTTGGTCAGGCACCACCGGACGCGGCACCCGTCACCGGAACCCAGCCCTTGTCCAGCCCGATCGCCCCACTCGCCGCCAGCGCGTCGATGCGCGCAGCGTCATAGCCCAGATGCCCCAGGATCTCGGCGGTATGCTGCCCGAGCCTGGCCGGCGGCAAGCGCACCGCGCCCGGCGTTTCGCTGAACTTGATCGGCAGGCCGGCCATCGACATCATGCCGAGCCCTTCAAGTTCAATGTGCTCGATCATGTTGCGCGCCTGAACCTGAGGTTGCGCGACCACCTTGTCGACCGTGTTGATCGGGGAGCACGGGACCTCGTTGTCCTTCAGGCGCTGCTCCCAATAGGCGACGGGGTGATGCTGCATGACGTCCTGGATCATTTCGATCATCAGCGGCCGATGCTGCGAACGACCGCGGGCATCGACAAAGCGCGGATCGTCGATCCATTCGGTGCGCTCAAGCGCGGTGCACAGGCCTCGCCACATGCGCTGGTTGAATGCGGACACGATGATCCAGTTGTCGCTCGCCCGGTAGGCCCGGTACGTCGGGCTGCCGAGCGATCCGCTGCCGCTCGGGCCCGGGATCTCGCCGCTGGCGAAGTGCCGCGTCAGGAAGTGGGCCAGCATCGAGATCTGCCCTTCGAGCAGCGAGGTATCCACGCGCTGTCCGCGCCCGGTTCGATGCCGCGCCTCGAGCGCCATCATCACCCCTACCGTCGAAAACAGCCCGGCGCCGATATCCGCGACCGACATGCCCATCTTCGCGGGGCTGCCGCCCGGTTCCCCGGTAATGCTCATGCCGCCAGCGTAGGCCTGCATGAAAAGATCGTTCGCGGGCTCGGTCGACAGCGGGCCCGAGGCGCCAAAGCCACTGATGCCGCAATAGACCAGTCGCGGGTTCACTTTGGATAAGCTTTCGTAATCCAGACCAATGCGATCCAGCGCACCCAGCCGGTAGTTATGCACGAAGACGTCGGCATCCTCGATCAGCCGCCGGGCAATGGCAACGCCCTCTGGCGTCTTGAGATCGAGTGCGATGCTGCGCTTGTTGCGATTGGCTGCCGCGTAGTAGTAACCCATCGCATCATGGAAGTGCGGCGGCCAGGACCGGCTGTCGTCGCCGACCTCGGTTCGCTCGATCTTGATGACGTCAGCGCCATAGTCGCCCAGCATCATGGCGCAAAAAGGGCCGGCCATGGCAACGCCGATCTCGACCACCTTGATGCCGGTCAGGGGTGAAGTCATGTGAGTCTGGTTCCTTGTAGGTCCTTCAGGGTCCTGCGGGAAAGGCGATCAGGATTCGCTGTCCATTCCCCGGGACCAGGTCGAGGGGGTTCCCTCAAAGCCCGACTGAGCGCGCTTTTCGAGCCAGTAGCCATAGTTGTCTGGGACTTTGGCAAAGGTCGCGTCCTCACCGAGCTTTTGTGCTGCATCAAGCGCCCAGTTCGGATTGTGCAACAGCTCCCGGCCCAGCGCGACGATATCTGCCTGACCGCTCGCCAGAATGCGCTCGGCCTGGTCGGCATGAATGATCAGGCCCACCGCCATGGTACGAATATCGGCCTCGCGCCGCACGGTCTCCGCGTACGGAACCTGATAACCATACTGAGGCTTGGCGACGTTGGCCGTAATGGATTTTTCGGTCATCCCGCCGCTGCTGCAATCGATGACGTCGACGCCATGCGCCTTGAGCTCACGCGCAAGCGCCACGGTTTCGGCCAGCGACCAGCCCGCCTCGTCGACGGCCGAGGCTCGAAAGAACAGCGGCTTGCCCGCGGGCCACGACTGCCGTACGCGCTCGACCACCTCAATGGCCAGGCGCATGCGGTTCTGGAACGAACCTCCGTACTGATCCGTCCTGAAGTTGCTGGCGTCGGACAGGAACTGGTGGATCAGGTAGCCGTGCGCGCCATGAATCTCCAGCACGTCGAAGCCTGCGCGGTTCGCACGATCGGCCGCGCTTCCCCAGAATTCGATCTGCTCCTGAATATCCGCAAGCGTCATTTCGCGGGGCACGCTGGCCCGGGGGCTATGCGCCTGTGCGCTTGGAGAAATGAGTTCCCACTCCTCGCCGTGATCGACGCCCTTTTGCGAGGCATCCAGAGGGGCACGGCCCTCCCAGGGGACCGAGTTGCGCGCCTTGCGGCCCGAATGACCCAGCTGGATGCCGACCGTGGCGCCGAAGGACTTCACGAAACCGGTGATGCGCTGCAGGGGCGCGATGAAGTCGTCCTTCCACAACCCGGGATCCCGCGGCGTCGTGCAGCCGCGAGGATCAACCTTGGTGGACTCCATGAACACCAGTCCGACGCCGCCGATCGCGAACTTGCCCAGATGGATGAGATGGAAGTCGTTGACGCAACCGTTGTTGGCGCAGTAAGTCAACATCGGCGACAGCGCGATCCGGTTCTTGATCGTGACGTCGCGGATCTGAATCGGTGAAAACAGATGGCTCTTCAATTGCCCCCCTCAGGCGCGATGCAACAGGTGGCGACAACGCGCATGCCCATCGGGGCAACCACTCCTGCTACTCGTTCTTATAATTTGCGATACAAATTGATATTGATGACGAATTGCCGGCCTATCGTACCTGCCCGCATTTTCAGGTGCAAGTCGATTGTGCCGTCTCCGGCCAAACGACCGTGCTACCGATGCGGGCGTGAACGATCGACGTCGATCGCAGGGTCGGCCGACCCTGCCCGCGGCACCAAAAATGGCGACCGCGCCGTTCAGGGCCGGGCAAAAAACTCCAGCAACAACCGATCCACCAACTCAGGCTGATCGTACTGGATCCAGTGCGCGGCGCCCTCGACGATCCGCGCATCGACCCCGCGTAACGCCCCACGGACATTCGCCAGCCTCAGGTCGAGTTCGTGGTTCTGGAAGGGATCGTGGTCGCCGATCAGCGCAAGCGTCGGAAGTTCGATTTCCCGCATCGCATCGAGCATCCGGTAGCCGATCGAGATCGGACCGGTCGAATACTTCGTCAGGCCGACGTACTCGACCATCATGTCGAGCAATGGATCGGTGACGCGCTCGTGGTTGCAGAGCATCAGCTCGCGCATCGTATTGTCCACGCCCGCACGAAAGCCGCCCCGGCGTGCCGCAGCCGAGGAGCGTTGCGGGAGCGCCGAAGACTCGGGCGAGGTTGTCCCCAATCCCGGCGGGCTCACGAGCGCAAGGCGCTCTACACGCGTGGGGTCCTCAATGACCAGCGTGGTCGCAACGGTCGTGCCAAAGGAGAATGCCGCCACGTCGATGCGTTGAAGGTCAAGCGCATCGAGAAAGCCAACCGCTGCTGCGACATGGTCGGGCAATTCAGGAGGAGCCGCCGGCGGATCGCTCAGGCCGAATCCCGGCAAATCGGGCGCGATCACGCGATGCGTCCTGGCAAGCGCCTCGATGTTGGCGATCCAGTGCACCCAGCCGCCGTGTCCACCGTGCAACAGCACCAGCGGCTTGCCCTGGCCCGCTTCCACGTAGTGCATGCGGCCTCGCGGCGTGTGCACCTCGCGATGCGTGAAATCCTCCGGTCGTGTCATGGCTACTTCTTCTCCAGGAACTTCAGCAACTCGGCGAACTTTTCCTGGTAGAGGGTCAGCTCGGCCCGCATCTCCTCGGGCCCCTTGCTATCGACAATGTAACCGTGGGCCAGGCCGAACGCGCGGAACTCGTCGCTGCGCACGGTCTCAAGCGATGCGGCGACCAGTTTTTCGCGAACCGGCTCGGGCATGCCCTTGGGCGCAATGATGTTGTAGACCGCCTGCAACGATGCGTCGTAGCCCGCATCAACCACTGAGGTCGCGTCGGGAAACAGCGGATATTTGCCCTTCATGAACACGGCCAGCGGGCGAATGCGGCCTGCCTGGACATGGCCCAGGGCGCCGGGGCCAAAACCCACCGTGGCTTCGACGCGGCCACCCAGCAATGCAACGAGCGATTCCCCGCCGCCGCCCGTAAACGGCACCGTCACCAGGTGAATGTTCGCCGCCTTGTTCAACTGCTGCACCGCCAGGTCGGAGCTCTCGCGACGACCCGATACAGACACACGCATTTTCCCGGGCCGCCGGCGCGCATCCTCGATGAACTCCTCGAAAGTTTTCCAGGGAGCGTCTGCCTGCACACTGAGCACGGCCGGCAACTGCACCAGTTTCACGATGGATTCGTAGTCGCCCGTATCCTTGTAGGGCAGCTTGCTATTGACGAGAGGCTGGTAGGCCAGCGCGCTGTAGGTGCCCAGGCCGATCGTGTAGCCGTCGGGCTTTGCGCGCACGACTGCGCTCGCACCCAGCGTCGCCGCGCCGCCTGGCTTGTTCTCGATGTTGACCGACGCCGGCAGCCGTTTGGCGATGCCGGCGGCATACGCCCGCGCGATCGGGTCCGTCGATCCGCCTGGCAGGTACGGCACGATCAGCGTGATGTCGCGCGAAGGATAAGGCTGCGCCACCGCGGTCGCGGCGGCGGCTGCAAGGGCCATCGCACCGAGGACGCACCTCAGCCCAAACACAAACGGTAGTCTCATCAAGCCTCCTGAGGCAACGCCGCGGATTAACCGAGGGTGACGACGATCTTGCCGAAGTGCTCGTTGCGACGCATCTTGGCAAAAGCGTCGGCGAGTTGCGCGAAAGGGAACACCTGGTCGATCGGCAACGAAAGCTTGCCGGCCTGGATCGCGGGCCCGAGGTCCTCCATTGCACGACGCGCGATTTCGCGCACTTCCTGAATACTGCGCGTGCGAAACGTCACGCCGATGTACTGGATGCGTTTGAGCGCGTGAAGGTCGAAATCCATCTCGCCCTTGAAGGCGTCAAGCCGACCGACGTTGACGATGCGCCCAAGCACTGCTGCGGCTTTCATGTTCTGGTTGACGAACTTGCCCGAAAGCTGATCGATGATCACGTCGATTCCCTGATCGCCATTCGCCGCGATCGCCTGGGCGGACCAGGTTTCGTCACTATTGTCGAGCGCAACATCCGCCCCCCAGTTCTTCAGTTGCTCGCGACGCGCTGGATTCGACGACGTGCCGATCACGAGACGCGCGCCCATGAGCTTGGCGATCTGCATGCCCATCAGGCCCACCCCGGAGGAGGCCCCCTGGATGACCACGGCGTCGCCCGCACGCATGCGGCCATTGGTGATGATGGCATCGTGCATCGTCAGCACGGCAATCGGCAACGTCACCGCCTGCTCGTAGGAAATCGAGGCCGACGGGATCTGCATCACGCGGCCATAATCCGTCACCGCATACTCGGCGTATCCCGCGCCGCCCGAACACATGACGCGGTCGCCGGCCTTGATGCCCTTAACCTCGGCACCCACCTCGACGACTTCGCCTGCGAATTCCATCCCGGGAATCGTGCCAGGCCCACCGACGCTGCCATGCATATGGCCGGAGATCACGCCGAGGTCGGCGCGGTTCAACGCGCAGGCACGCACGCGCACCAGCACCTGCTGCGCTCCGGGCGTGGGTTGCTTGGCATCGGCGATTTCGAATCCGCTGCTGGTCAGAACGGCTGCTTTCATATTCAATATTCCTTGTTGGTCATGCAATGCGGTCTACTTTGGTTCAAATGCGGGCGTGCGCCGCCCGGGCCTCAGCGCGTGGCTGAGACCAGGCCGCCATCCACCACGAGATTCTGTCCCGTCACATAACGGCTTTCATCGGCCGCCAGGAACAGTACCGCGTGGGCCACGTCCCACGCGTCGCCCATATGGCCTGCCGGCACCTGGTTGTGGCGCGTTTTTACGAATCCCTCGAAATCACCCTTGGCGTATTTATCTGCCAGCCGCTTGACGAGCGGGGTAAAGACCAGGCCTGGCGAGACGCAATTGAGTCGCACGCCACGGCTCGCCCAAAGTACTGCCGTGGTCTTGGTCAGTTGCATCAGCGCCGCCTTGCCCGCGGCATAGCCCACCTGTGGCTTGCCGACATAGCGCATGCCCGCGACCGATGAAATGCTCACGACCGATCCGCTGCCCTGCTTTTCCATGACCGGAAGCACGCTCTTGCAGCACAGGAAAGCCGCCTTGACATTGACATCCATCTGGTCGTCCCAGGTTTCCTCGGACATTGTGACCGGATCACCGGGCTCCGAGCGGCCCACGTTATTGATCAGGATATCGATGCGTCCATATTGCGCCATGCAGGCATCGACCAGGCGACGCACGTCGGCCGAATCGGTCACGTCCGCCGAGATCACATGCGCCTCGCCACCTTCGTCCTCGATGATCTTGCGCGTCGCCTCGGCCGCCTCAAGATTCAGGTCGCAGCCGAAAATCCTGGCGCCCTGCCGGGCTAGCAGCGTGGCGATGGCCTTGCCATTGCCCCAGCCCTCGCCCAGCGTCCCGCACCCTGTGACCAGGGCCACTTTTCCATCCAGTCTAAACACGGTAACTCCCAAAAGAAGAACGGCAGCGATGCCGCGATTGCGGCTGATCGCCCGCAGTGTTCACTTGCGCTCGACCCCGGCCTGCTCGATCAGCTTGCCCCAGGTCGCATACGTCGTCTGAATCAACTTGCTGAAATCCGCAGAGGTGGGGCTCGTCACCACCTCGGTGCCCATCGCCTCGAGCTTGGCGCTGATTTCCGGATCGCGCACCGCCTTGTTGATTTCGTCATGCAGTCGCTTGACGATGGCATCCGGTGTGCCCTTGGGCGCCACAAACCCGAGCCACGCGCCCATGTTGTAGTCGGGGACGCCCTGCTCCTCGAGCGTCGGAATCGAGGGGTCGAGCCTGGCACGCTCGTGCGTGCTGACGGCCAGCGCCCAGAGCCGTCCGCTCTTGACGTGCGGAAGCACGGTCACCAGGGTGTCCAGGGTCATGTCGACGTTGCCGCCGATGACGTCAGCCTGGGACTGACTGCTTCCGGTGTACGGGACGTGGACCATCTGCAGACCCGTTTTCTGAAGCATCATCGCCATCAGCAGATGGCTGGTCGTGCCCATGCCAATCGACGCAAACGTCAGCTTGTCGGGATTGGCGCGCGCAAAGGCGACCATCTTCGGAAAGGTGTCGAGCCCCTTGGTCTTGTTGATCACCAGCACGTACGGCAGCCAGGACGTCTGGCCGATCGGCGCGAAATCCGTCAGCGAGTCGTAACCGAGCTCTTTGTAGATATGCGGATTGATCCCGAGCGGCCCGGAGGCTGTCAGTGCGAGGGTGTAGCCATCGGGCCTGGCGCGCGCGACTTCGGTCACCGCCAGGCTGCCGCCCACCCCGGGCTTGTTCTTGATGATGATCGGCTGCCCGAGCTCCTTGCTGACCTTTTCCATGATCACGCGCGCCACCGAGTCCGTAGAGGTGCCCGGCGGGAACCCGACGTAGACGGTAATGGGCTTGTCGGGATAGTCGGCGAGCGCAGCCCCGGAAAGTCCGAGCAGGAGCGCGCCCGCGAGCGCGACGGATCGTTTGATGGAATTGAGCAGTGTCATCGCTACCTCGTTACGTTCAACGCGCACCGGCCCACGCCGCAAGGCGCGGCGCGGTCTGGTGCGCGCGGTTCTTATCGGCGCAGTTGCCTGTTGATGGCCGTGTCGTATGCAAATTCCGACACCTGGTTCCAGGGCGAGGCTTCCTTCTGGTAGGCTCGCTGGCTTTCGTAGATCTTCTTGAATGTCGGGTTGGTCGCAGAGATTTCGGCATAGAGCTTGATCGATGCGTCATACGCGGCGTCGATGACTGCGGCCGGAAACGCGTGCAACTTGACGCCCGACCCCACGAGCCGGCGCAACGCGGGTGGATTGAGCACGTCGTAGTGGGCGATGCTGTCGATATTGGCGGCAGCGGCCGCCGTTCGCAGGATCGACTGGTATGACTTGGGCAGCGATTCCCAGGCTGCATTGCCGATGAAAAAGTGCTGCAGCGACGTGCCATCCCAGAAGCCCGGGTAGTAGTAGTGCGGCGCGACTTTGAAAAGACCCAGCTTCTCGTCATCGAACGGGCCGTTGAATTCGGCCGCATCGATCGTCCCACGCTCAAGCGCGGGGTAGATATCGCCCGCGCCGATCTGCTGCGGAATCACACCGAGCCGCGCGAGCACCTGCCCGCCCAGGCCCGAGATCCGGAACTTCAGGCCCTTGAGGTCATCGAGCCCCTTGATTTCCTTGCGAAACCAGCCTCCCATCTGGGTTGTCGTATTGCCACCCGGCAGCGCCACCACCTTGTACTGCTGGAAGAACGTCTCGAGCAGTTCCTTGCCCTCGCCGTGATAGGCCCAGGCGGCCTGCTGGCGCGTGTTAAGCAGGAACGGCGCGTGCGTGGCCAGCGCAAAGGCCGGATCCTTGCCCGCGTAATAGTATGCGGCGGTATGGCACATCTCGACCGAAGCCCCGGCCACCGCGTCAAACGCCTGCAACGCGGGCACGACCTCGCCGGCGGCGTGAACCTGGATCTGGAACTTGTTGTCCGTCGCTTCGGCGACAGCCCGGGCCAGGAAAGGCGCGCAGCCAAAGAGCACTTCGAGGTTCTTCGGAAAGCTCGAGACACAGCGCCATTTGACCGACGGCATCTCCTGTGCAACGGCTGGCGACGCCACGGCCGCCAATCCGGCCGCCGAGGTCGAGGCGGTCAGGGCCCGACCCAAAAACTTGCGTCTTGTTGTCATGTCATCCTCCCGTTGTGCATGGATCCGATCGGTCACATGCTGGTTTTTTTGAAATGATACTCGCTTGACGCCATTGCGGCGTCACCCGGCACGTACGCGCAATCCCCGATCAAGCCCGCGCAGCAACGGCAACACGGCGTCGATCGCCGGGCAGTCCACGCCCGCCTCGCGCGCCAGCGCCTGGACCTGCCCGACGATGGCTTCGACCTCAAGCGGCCTGCCTGCGAGCACATCCTGAAGCATCGACGGCCGAAGGCCCTTGACGGGGGGTGCGCCGCCTTCGGCGCCGCCGCGCGTGAGCTGCTCGCGGGCGGCGGCGACATGACTGCCGAGCTCCACGCCCTGGCTGCGCGCGACAACCTCGATATCGGCGATCAGGGCCTGCGCCTGCGCCAGCAAATCGGGATCCTCGGCCAGGCCATCGACCGCAAGGCGTGTCAGCGCGCACAACGAGTTGATGGATGCGTTTCGCAGCAACTTGGCCCAGATTTCCGTGCGCAGGTCGGCGCTCGCCACGGCGTTAACGCCGGCGCGCGACAAGAGTGCCGCGACCGCCGCGAGGCGCGGCGTGATCGTGCCGTCCGGCTCGCCCAGAACCCACCGGTTGTTGCCCAGGTGCCGAACGACGCCCGGGGCGACGACTTCGTTTGCCGAGTAGACGACACAGCCCAGCGCGCGCGCGGGCGTCAGCGTGTTCCACAGCTCGCCCGCCGGATCGAGCAAAGGAAGCGATGCAGGGTGATCGGTTGCGTACTTCCACCACCACGGCACACCGTTGGAGGCGAAAACAGCGCAGCCTTCGGGGCTGAGCATCTCGCGAACGGCGCGAGCGACCGCAGGTTGGGCGCCCACCTTGACTGTCACCAGAACGATATCTTGTTGCGGCAGCTGCGCGGGGGTATCCGTCACGCACACCGGGTGCCCGACCAGTTCACCGGAGGGCGTGCGCAGCCGGATGCCTTGGCGCGACATCGCCTCGGCGTGGGCACCGCGCGCCACCACCGACAAGGTGACCTCCCCCGCAATCGCGAGTTTCGTGGCCAGGTAGCCGCCCACCGCACCGGCCCCGAAAATGCACACCTTCATTCAGACGCTCCGGTACGAGGCAATGACCCGTCCATCAGGGCCGAAAACGCGCGTATGACTTTCGGATCGGCGCAATAAAAGACGCGCACGCCTGGACCGGCCCGCACGATCAACCGGGGCGCGAGGAGCCAGCTCAGCCAGGGCACGTAGATGAATTTGGCCTGAGTGATGTCCGCGAGCGCGACCCGCCGCTTCCAGAGCCACGTCTGCTCGATGGCGACCCCGTCGATGGACGTTCGGCTCTTGAGCATCCAGATATAGGCGACCAGCGTAATGACAAACGCGCCGCCCACCAGCAGCCAGGATCCGGTCGACAGGGATCGGGGCCCGGCTTGTATCAGCGCGGCCGCCCCCCAGTAGACCAGGGCAAGCACCATGAAAGTGGCCATCAGCTTGACCAGGGGCGGGAAGGCTGGCCCCTCGGCACGCGTTGCCAGCAGATCGGGGGCCTGCGCGCTCATTGGGTCGATTTGTTTTCCTTCATCAGGCCCCTGAGCAAGTCGTCCATGTTGCTCTGGTCCTGTGCCTGCTCGGCCTCGTCGGCTTCGGGAACCTCGATACGGATCTGATTGATGTCGTACTCGATCGGTTTGTCGAGGAACACCGTCACAGTCTGCGGGAAGAAGATCACGATGATCACCAGCAGCAGTTGCAGGATGACCCAGGGGATCGACCCAAGATAGATATCCTTGGACAGGACTTTGCCGGGCAGCGAACCGTTCTTGAAGAGCGAATCCGCCGCGCCGCGCAAATAGAACAGCGCAAAGCCAAACGGGGGATGCATGAAGCTGGTCTGCATGTTGACGCACAGCAGCACGCCGAACCAGATCATATCGATGCCCATCTTGCTGGCCGTCGGGGCCAGCATGGGCAGGATGATGAAGGCGATCTCGAAGAAGTCCAGAAAGAACGCCAGGAAGAACACGAAGACGTTGACGACGATCAGGAACCCAACCTGCCCCCCGGGCAACCCCGACAGCAGGTGCTCGATCCAGATCGCGCCGTCCACGCCCTGGAATACCAGGGAGAAGACTCTTGAGCCGAAGAGGATGAACACCACCATCGCCGTGATGCGCATTGTGCCGGTCATCCCGTCCCTGACGATTTCCCAGTTCAGACGCCCGTGAATCGCCGCCAGGATAATGGCCCCGACCGCGCCCATGGCACCGGCCTCGGTCGGCGTGGCGATCGCGGTGTTCATTCCGGGCAACCCGCCCATGCTGCCGAGCACGGCAAAAATCAGGATTGCCGATGGAATGATGCCGCGCAGGCATTTCTTCCATAAATCCCAGCCCTGCAGCGTGCGGTCCTGCAGCGGGATCCCGGGAAGGTGGTGGGGGCGCAGCCTCGAAAGGATGAACGTATACGCCAGGAAAATCAGCACCTGCAGGATCGAAGGCCCCCAGGCGCCCTTGTACATGTCGCCCACTGACCGGCCAAGCTGGTCGGCCATGACCACCAGCACCAGCGAAGGCGGCACGAGCTGCGTGATGGTGCCGGACGCCGCGAGCACCCCGGTGGCGTAGCGCATGTTGTAGCCGTAGCGCATCATGACCGGCAGCGAGATCATCGCCATGGCGATCACCTGCCCCGCTACCGTGCCGGTAATGGCGCCCAGGATGAAGCCCACGATGATGACCGAGTACCCCAGGCCGCCCCGGATGGGGCCAAAAAGCTGGCCCATCGAATCGAGCATGTCTTCGGCCAAACCGCATTTCTCGAGGACGGCCCCCATCAGGGTGAAGAAAGGAATCGCCAGCAGGAGATCGTTGGACAGAATAGCGAATATGTTCAGCGGAAGATTGAACATGAAACTCGCGGGGAACCATCCCATCTGGATGGCGATGAACCCGCAAAGCAATCCCAGCGCAGAGAGCGAAAATGCCACCGGGAACCCGATCAGCATGATAATGACCAGGCCCCCGAACATCATGGGAGCGAAATCCTGCATGGTCATTGCAGCGGCCTCTCGTAGTGGAATTCCATCTGGTAGGTGTGGTTCAGCCACCCAACCCGCTTGATGATTTCAGCGATGCCTTGCAGGACCATCAGGCTGAAACCCAGCGGAAGCAGCATCATGGCGGGCCAGCGAATCAGCCCGCCCGCGTTGCTCGACATCTCCTGGCTATAAAGCATGCTGACGAACAGCGGCCAGGAGAGATAGAGGAAGGTGACCATGGCCGGCATCAGGAAGCACAACAGGCCGAACAGGTCGATATAAACCCGGGTGCGGCTGCTCAGGGTGCCATAGATGACATCGACGCGAACGTGCTCGTTCACGCGCAGCACCTGCGCGCCGCCGAGCATCACACAGGCAGCGAACAGATACCACTGGATTTCAAGCCAGCCGTTCGAGCTGTACCCGAACACATAGCGCACGACGGCGTTGCCGGCGCTGATGAAAGCGCACAGCAATACCGACCATTTCGCCAGAACGGCGAAGGCGTCCGAGATCCGGTCGATCAGACCGGCGAACGCAAGCAAAGGTTTCATGAGGACTCCGGAGCCCAAATTCCCGTCCGCCAGAGGCGGATCGGTCACGTCAACCCCGAATCATACTTAAATTACCCACCCGGACGCCGTTTTTAAACTGACGCGGGGCAAGCACTGGCGTTCAGTGCGCAGCGGACCTCAATTTCTGAAATTTTTCGGGTGTGCTTGCGTCAGACGCTGCCCCCGCCTCTTAGTCCAGATCCTGGACCAGCGATGCCAGCGTCGCGTCCGGCAGCGAGGCCAGGTGCATGGGGTAATCCGGATGGTCACAGCCCACCATCAGCTGTGCGCCCGCCTTGAGCGATTTCTTCATCTCCGGCGTCAGCTCGAAGCGCAGGAAATGCACTGCGGACGTCTTGGTGGCCGTGGAGCGCTCGAGATCCTCGTCGGCGATCGCATAGACACGGGGTTGACCCTCGACTTCGACAAAGACCCGGTTCTCGATCCCCACGAGCCTGGCGAGCGCAAGCTTGCGATCGACCTCGTTGGGGTACTCAAGCATCATCGTGGCTTTGAAGTTCGAGCCGTCCGGCACGAGCGGGTTATAGGCGTCGAGCTCGTCCTGTATGCCCTCGTCCTCGAAGATCTTCTCGACGCGCAGCATCTCCTGGATCTGGTAGCGCATCAGGGATTCGCTCTCGAAAATCAGGTTCAGGTGCTCGCCCAGGCGCACGCTGCGCAAGCGCCGCTCCTCGATCGCCTTGCCGCGCAGCTCCGTGCGCGCCTTGTGATAAGCCTCCAGCGTCAGCAGGCTTTCACGTGTGATCTTGCTCATTTCATCTTCCTCGTTTCAATCGTGCCACGCCCGAAACGGGCGCAGTGTCTTCGTGTTGGCAACGGCGTCAGGTCAGCCCGTACGCGCGGGCGATCAGGGTCAGTGGATGCGCCATTTCGGCCTTCTTAAGCCCGTTTTCCGCCATGCCCTGGGCGATGTGGTGCCCGGCAAGCTGGCAATCGGAGCTGATGAAGTCGGGCTCGTCGCGGGCCATGGCCTGGAAGACCGGCTTGCCGATTTTCATGGCTTGCGCGTGGAACTGCTTTTTCACGCCCCAGGTGCCCGCGTGCCCCGAGCAGCGCTCGACCACGTTGACCTGCGTGCCAGGCACGAGCTTGAGGGTTTCGGCCGTCTTCTTGCCCATACTCTGCACGCGGGAGTGGCAGGGGATCTGGTAACTGACATGCCCGAGCGCCTGCTTGAAATCCGTCTTCAGCAGTCCGTCCCGGTTGCGCTCGATGAAATACTCGAACGGGTCCCACATGGCGTCGCGCACCAGGGCGACGTCGGGTTCGCCCGGGAACATCAGCGGCAACTCCTGCTTGAACATCAGCGTGCAGGAGGGGATCGGCGTCACGATGGCGTAGCCCTCGCGCGCAAGGGTCGCCATCGCCGGGATGTTCTTGTCCTTGTTGGCGGCCACCGACTCCAGGTCGCCGAGCTCCAGCTTGGGCATGCCGCAACAGGCCTCTTTCTGCACGATGACGTACGGAATCTCGTTGTGGTCGAGGATCTTCAGAAGATCCTGACCGATCCCGGGCTCGTTGTAGTTGACATAGCAGGTCGAAAATATGGCGACTTTGCCGGGCGTGCGCTGGCCGTCGCGCACGGCGTAAGGCTTCGAGTCCTCGGCAAGCTGGGAGAAGGTCCTGGTCGCATACTCCGGAATCCACGCCTTGCTGTCCACGCCCAGCGTTGATTCCATGACGGACCTGGCCATCTTGGTTCGGTTTACCGCGTTGACGGCCTGGGTGACGATCGGGATTCCCGCGAACTTGCCGAGCGTATCCGTGGACGCCAGCAACTTGTCGCGGAACTTCACCTCGCCCTTGCGAAACGCCACGGCCTTCGCGCGCAGCATCAGGTGGGGAAAATCGAGGTTCCACGGATGGGGCGGCACGTAAGGGCACTTGGTGACGTAACAGATATCGCACAGGTAGCACTCGTCGACGACTTTCCGATAATCCTTTTTGTCGATACCGTGTACTTCGCCGTCCTCGGTTTCGTCGACCAGGTCAAACAGCGTCGGGAACGAGCCGCACAGGTTCACGCAGCGCCGACAGCCATGACACATGTCAAAGACGCGCTCCATCTCCGTGTTCAGCTTGTCTTCGTCGTAGAAATCAGGATTGGTCCAGTCCAGGGGATGCCGGGTGGGCGCCTCGAGATTGCCTTCGCGGTTTGACATGTTCGCTCCTTCCATCGGGTACCGGATCCATCGCTTCGGACCCATAAAACGACTGTGACCAGCAAGGCTGGTCACAGTCGCAACACGAGACTACATGCCTGCCAGCCGTTCGCATCGCTGGGATGCGTTCGGCCTGGCCCGGTAATTAGTCGACCAGCTGATCCAGCGCCTTCTGGTAGCGGTTGGCGTGCGAGCGCTCAGCCTTCGCCAGGGTTTCGAACCAGTCGGCGATCTCGTCGAAACCTTCGTCACGCGCCGTCTTGGCCATGCCCGGATACATGTCGGTGTACTCGTGCGTTTCGCCGGCAACGGCGGATTTGAGGTTGTCGCGGGTCGGGCCGATCGGCAGGCCGGTGGCCGGATCGCCGGAGGCTTCGAGGAATTCGAGGTGGCCGTGGGCGTGCCCGGTTTCGCCTTCGGCGGTCGAGCGGAACAGCGCGGCGACATCGTTCTGGCCTTCGATGTCAGCCTTGTTTGCGAAGTACAGATAGCGGCGGTTTGCCTGCGATTCGCCGGCAAATGCGTCTTTCAGACACTGTTCGGTCTTGGAACCTTTGAGTTGAGCCATGGGGCCTCCTGATTGGAAAATGGGGGAAAACGAGCCTAGCCGCGCGGTATTTGGCGCGGGCGCATCACTCTGGAATCAGTTTATGACCAACTTGATGACAGAATGAAATTGATTTTTCCTACTTTTTGGATAGCGAACGCCTATTTGCCGCCGAGCCAGCGCTCGGTGAGGCGAACGAAGTAGCTGGCCCCGACCGGAATGATGGTGTCGTTGAAGTCATAGGAGGCGTTATGCAGGATACAGGCGCCTTCCCCGTGACCGGGCAAGCGGTGATCGCCCCCGCCGTTACCGATAAAAGCGTAGCAACCCGGTCGGGCCAGCAGCATGTGGGCAAAATCCTCGGCGGTCAGTACGCCCGGGAACTGGTCGTCGACCATGTCGTCGCCGACGATTTCCCGCATGACGTCCGCGGCGAACCGCGCCTCGGCGGGATGATTGATGACGGGCGGCGACGCCCGGCGAAAGAATATATCCGCCTCGCACTCGTGCGATTGGGCGATGTGCACTGCCAGACCCCGAAGTCGTTGCTCGATACGGTCGAGCGCCTCCACCGAGAAGGTGCGCACAGTGCCGCCCAGCCACGCCTCGTCCGGGATGATGTTGGGCGCCACAGAGCCCTGTATCTGGGTGACCGCCAGCAGCGCGCGTTCGGTGCTCGGAATAATCTTGGGCACCAGACCCTGCAATGCGGTGGCGAGCGCCAGCAGGGGCGCGATGGGGTCGACCCCCGTATGGGGCATCGAGGCATGCGTGCCCTTGCCCCGCATGGTGACCTTGAACGTGTTGCTCGACGCCATGAAGGCGCCGCCGTTCAGTGCAAAGGCGCCGACTCGACCCAGCGAGAAATTGTGCAGGCCGAAGATCGCGTCGCAGGGAAACCGCTCGAAAAGCCCTTCGTCGATCATCTTTCTGGCGCCGGCCTTGCCCATCTCCTCGGCAGGCTGGAAGACGAAGTTCACCGTGCCGTCGAAATTGCGCGTGCGCGAAAGGTGCCAGGCGGCTGCAAGCAGCATCGTGGTGTGCCCGTCATGACCGCACGCGTGCATACGGCCATCATGGGTGGATCGGTGCGCAAAGGTATTGAGCTCATTCAGCGGCAGGGCATCCATATCGGCGCGCAGGCCAATCGCGCGCTTGCCCTTGCCGCTCTTGAGCACCCCGACCACGCCCGTGCCCGCAATGCCCCGATGCACCTCGATGCCCCACTCCCCCAGCAAGCCGGCAACGATCTCCGAGGTGCGATGCTCGTCGAAGCCAAGCTCAGGGTGCGCGTGGATGTCGCGCCGGATCTGGACGAAGCGGCTCGCGTCCAGGAAATCTTCAACCAGTTTCATGCGGATTGATGTCCAGTGATGAAACGCCGCCGCCGGGCCATGCCGGCGGCGTGCGGTGCTATTGAACAGTCGCGCCCGATTTCCGGACCACCTCGGCCATTTGCGCATCAGACTTGCGCAACACCTCGGCGAACTGCGCGTTGGTCAGGATCGCGGGCTCGATGCCCTGCTTGGCCAGACGCGCGAGCACGACCGGGTCTTTCAGCAAGCCTGCCATGGCCTGCTGGATGCGGTCGAGCGCAGGCTCGGGCGTGCCCGCCGGCGCAAGCAAGCCAAACCATGACGTGAATTCGTATCCCGGCAACCCCGATTCGGTCACCGTCGGGATCTGCGGCAGGAATTTCGAGCGCTCAAGCGACGTGACCGCAAGCAGCTTGACCCGCTTGTCTTCCTGGTAGCCCAACGCCGCGATGCTGGCGGCAATGACAGCCTGCGACCGGCCCGACAGCACTTCCATGACAGCCTCGCCGGTCGACTTGGTCGGGATGTGTTCCATATTCAGGCCAGCCATGCCCGCAAAATACGCCATCGAGAGGTGCGTGGCGCTGCCGTTGCCGGCCGACGCGTAGTTGTACTTGCCCGGAGCCGCTTTGACCAGTTTGATGAAGTCGGCGACATTTGAAACCGGAAGATCGCCCGGCACCATCAGCACATAGCTCGCCAGGCCCACATACGCCGCCGGGGCAAAGCTCTTGATCGGATCGTAGGCAAGCTTGCCGTACAGATAGCTGGCAATCACGTGGCTTGCCGCGGCCATGACCAGCGTCTGGCCATCGGGCGGCGCCTTGGCCACGAGCGCCGTGCCGATCGTGCCGCCGGCTCCCGCCTTGTCCTCGACAATCACTGTCTGGCCCAGCGCCGTGCCCAGCTCCGAATTGAAGCTGCGCGCCAGCGTATCCTGCACCGCGCCCGCGGCGAACGGAACGATGATGCGCACCGTCTTGTCCTGCGCGCCCGAGGGCGCGACCAGCGAAAAGGCCAGCGTCGCCGCAGCGAGCCAGAAACCCGTCATCCGAAATCTGTTCATCATCATTTCCGATTAGCCGCTTCAGAATGCAACATTAGCCGCGCCCTTCAGGCCCAGAATCTGGCGCGCCTCGTCGGGCGTCGCGACTTCGCGGTTCAGCGCCTCGAGGACAGTCCGAATGCGGGTGACCTGCTCGGCGTTCGATGCGGCCAGCTGACCCGGCCCGATCCAGAGCGAATCCTCCAGGCCGACCCGCACGTGCGACCCCATGGCCGCGCCGATCGTCGCCAGCGGGATCTGGTTGCGGCCCGCGCCCAGAATCGACCACTGGTACTGGTCGCCGAAAAGCCGATCGGCCGTGCGGCGCATGTGCATCAGATCCTCGGGATGCGGGCCGATGCCGCCCAGGATGCCGAACACCGACTGCACGAAGATCGGCCCCTTGACCAGCCCGCGCTCGACGAAATGCGCCAGGTTGTAAAGGTGGCTGATGTCATAGCACTCGAATTCGAAGCGCGTGCCGTTGTCGCTGCCGCGACGCAGGATGGTCTCGATATCATTGAAGGTGTTCTTGAACACGAGGTCGCGACTCTTCTCGAGGTGCTCGCGCTCCCATTCGTACTTGAACTCCTTGAACCGGTTGAGCATCGGAAACAGGCCGAAGTTCATCGAGCCCATGTTCAGCGACGCCACTTCGGGCTGGAAGGTCATGGCCGGGCGCATGCGCTCCTCGACCGTCATGTGCGGGCTGCCGCCGGTCGTCAGATTGATGACCGCATTGGTCTCAGCCTTGATCTGCGCCAGGAAAGGCCGGAACGCCTCGGGATCCTGCGTCGGCCGGCCATCCTTCGGATCGCGTGCGTGCAGGTGCAGGATGGCCGCGCCGGCCTTGGCCGCATCGATCGCGGCACGGGCGATTTCATCCGCGGTCACCGGCAAATGCGGCGACATGCTCGGGGTGTGGATCGCGCCGGTCGCGGCACAGGTGATGATGACTTTGTTATTGGTTGCCATGGTCGATGCTCTTTTCGCTTTGGGGTGACAGACGGATTATCCCAGCAATTTACTTCTCGCCGCTCTCGGCGTGTTTCTTGTGGGCAGCCAGCGCCATCAGGCGACGGTCGCGCCAGAGACGGCGCTCGAGCAGGCGATCCGCCGGCAGCGCGGCGCGCCGCTGGGCCTCCAGTTTCTGGATCAGGTCCTCGGACCAGGGCTCGGTCGAAGTTTGCTCGGTGGCGATCGATTGGTACATCTCCCCGAAACGATGCGCGTAGTCCGCGAGCCCTTCCGGAGCATTCAGGTCGATCGTCTCGAACGGCCCCATGAAAGACCAGCGCAGGCCCAGCCCCTCGCGAATCGTCACGTCCAGGCCTTCGGCATCCACGTAGCCCTGCTCGACGAGGCGAAAGGCCTCGCGCAGCAGCGCACCCTGGAGGCGATTGAGAATGAACCCCTCAAGCTCACGCTTGATCTTCACGGGCTTCTGCCCCACGCTGACCATGACATCCCAGGCGCTCTGGACGGCGCTTGCGTCAGTCCACGGCGCGCCGCAGATTTCGACCACGGGCACCAGATAGGGCGGGTTCACCGGATGCGCGACCAGGCAGCGCGCGCGCCCGGGCAAGGCCTCGGTGAACGCCGAGGCGGGGATGCTGGAAGTCGAGCTGGCGAGCACCGTCTGCGGCGCGGCCAGCGCATCCATCTTTGCGAAGATTTCGCGCTTGATCTCGACCTTCTCGGGAAGGCTTTCCTGCACATAGTCGGCGCCGTCGAGTGCTTCCTCAAGCGTTGCGCACCCGTGAATGCGGGCCTGCAGGCCCTGCGGATCATCGATCAGGCCGGCGCGCTGAAGATCGGCGACCTGGCTTGCGATCAGCGATTGCGCGCGTGCCACCGCCTGAGGGTCGCCATCCCACATGCGGACGGCGTGACCGCCGCGCGCAAAAACGATTGCCCATGCCTGGCCCACCAGGCCGGAACCCACCACGGCGATATTCATCGCGTCTCCTAGTTCAACTCAGTTTTTGTGTGTACCCATCCACCACGAGTTCCTGGCCGGTGATGTGCCTGGCGCAATCGGTCGAGGCAAACAGCGCCATGTTGGCGATATCGACAACCGTGACCAGACAGCCCATCGCGGACTGGGACTCGTACTCGCGTGCTACGTCGGCGACCGCACGCCCGAGCGACTCGGCCTTGGCTGCAATCACCGCCCGAATGCGCGGGCCATCGACCGCGCCAGGCAGAATGGCATTGACCCGGATGCCCTCGGGACCAAGCTCGATCGCGAGCGACTTGGTGAAGCCGACCACGGCCCACTTGGACGCGGCGTATGCCGAGCGACCGGGAAACCCGAGATGGCCCGCCGCCGACGAGAGATTGATCATACTGGCGTTCGTGCCCTTGCGCAGTCGCGGCACCGCGAGCCGCGCGCACAGGAACTGGCCGGTGACATTGACCGCCAGGGTCCTGTTCCACTCGTCCAGCCTGAGGTTTTCGACGGTTCCGGTGGGGCCGGCGATGCCGGCGTTGTTGACCATCACGTCGAGTCCGCCCAACTGCGCGTCGACCGCGTCGAACAGCGCGCTGACGCTGCCCTCGTCAGACACGTCGGCGATCGTCGTCATCAACTGCGGATACGCCTCGCGCGCGGAATCAATCGCCCTGGCATCGACATCGCAAACGAGCACGCGTGCCCCGGATTCGAGAAAGCCGCGTGCGATCGCCAGGCCGATTCCGTTTGCGCCAGCGGTGACCAATACACGCTTGCCGGCAAGGGAGGGATCTTTCAGGAACATGCTTACACCCATAGTTTTTCACGTCTGAATTCAAGGTCTTCCAGGAGCGGGCGCGCCGGCCCCCGGTGCGAAATGCGGCCGCGGTCCAGCACCAGCGCACTGTCGGACAGCGCAAGTGTCAGGTCGAGATTATGATCGACGATGAGAATGGTCATGTGACCCTTGAGCGTCAGGATCGCGTTGAACACCTCTTCAGTCATCGCCGGCGACAAGCCCTCGAATGGCTCGTCAAGCAGCAGGACGCTCACATGGCCCGCCAGGGCGCGCGCGATCGCGACCATCTGCTGCTCGCCGCCCGAGAGCAATTCCGCATTCACCTCGTAGCGCTCGCGCAGGCGAGGGAACACCGAAAATATCCGCTCGTCATCCCATCCATCGTTCCCGTTGCCCGAGCGCCGGAGTCGTCCGAGCATCAGGTTATCCCGAACCGTCAGCCCCGGAAAAAGGCGCCGCCCCTGTGGAACAAAGGCAATGCCAAGGCGGGCCATGACCTCGGGAACCGGAGCGCTGATCGCCTGGCCTGCGATGTGCACCACGCCTGCTCCCATGCGCGCCATCCCGATCAGGCTCTTGAGCAGCGTCGACTTGCCCGCCCCGTTGCGCCCCAGCACGGCCATGACCTCCCCCTCGTGGACGGAGAACCCAATGCCCGAGAGAATATGACTCTTACCGTAAAACGCCTCCAGCCCGCTGACTTCCAGCGCGACCTGGTCAGACACCGTTGTGTCCGGAACGGTATTTGCGAGGGCCTGCGTACCGGAACCGATATAGATTTCGCGCACCCGCGCGTCGGTTCGCACCACGTCCGCCGTGGATTCAATGAGCACCTGGCCCTGATTCATGACGGTGATGCGGTCAGCGATGGCGAACACGCGGTCGACGTCATGATCGACAAGCAGCACGCCGATGCGCTGGCCCAGCGCGTGGATCAGCCTCCCGACCCGATCACGTTCGGCAGCCGCGAGCCCCGCCAACGGTTCATCAAGCAGCAGGATGGCAGGCGCAGAGCCCAGGGCAAGCCCCATGTCGACCAGACGCTGCCCGCCATAGGACAGATCCTCGGCGGTTGCGCGATCCATGCCCTCGACCCCCAGAAAGCGGATCAGGGCGTCAGTCTCTTCCTGTACCTGGCTTATGCGCGCCACGCCGCGCCAGAGTGAAAAGCGCTGGGGATGCCTCGACAGGACAGAGAGCAGCAGGTTCTGCCGTACGGTCAGGCCCTTGAACAAATTGGTGATCTGGAACGAGCGGGCCACGCCCGCTTTGCAGATCACGTTGGGGGGGCGGCCGGCGAGATCGCGGCCCCCGAACCTGATCGTGCCCGCATCCGGGGCGAACATGCCCGAAACGAGGTTGAAAAACGACGTTTTGCCGGCTCCGTTCGGCCCGATCAGCGCATGTACGCCACGCCCCGCGATCGTGGTGCTGACATTGGCAACCGCGGCAATTCCACCGAAATGCTTGCTCACTGCGTGCGCTTCAATGGCATCGCCGCGGCCCTCGGGCAGAAACGCAGGAAACGCGCCGGTGCCGGTGGGCGTCTGACGCGCCGCCATCGCGGCTTGCGTGACGCGCGCGGGGCGCAGGATGCGCCATACTCGCTGGCCGATGCCCACGAGGCCTTCGGGCGAAAAGAGAATAAAAACGATGAATACCAGCCCGAAGTACAGCAGCCAGTTTTCCGTGAACATCGACAGGTACTCGCGAAACAGCACGAAAAACAGCGCACCGACAATTGGCCCGGTGTAGCTGCGCATGCCGCCGATCAGGACGAGTGCGAGCAATTCTCCGGAGAACGACACCGACAGGCTCTCGGCCGACGCGATCCGGTGGTTGAGCACGAAGAGCCCGCCGGCGAACCCGGTGACTGTCGCCGAGATGACGAAGGCGAGCAGTTTGTACGCCATCACCGGATACCCCAGGAAACGGGTACGCACCTCGTTCTCGCGGATCGCGACAAGCACGTGGCCAAACGGCGCGTTGGCCAGTCGCAACAGGAAGAGGCTCACCAGGAAAGCCTGCACGGCGATGAAGGCATAGAACAGCAAAGGCTGATCCAGGGAATAGCCCAGCACGGAACGTCGCTCGACGCCGCCAAGGCCGTTCTCACCTCCCGTGAGCGATGTCCATCGAAACGCGACCGTAAAGCACAGGGCACTGAACGCCAGCGTGAGCAAGGAAAAATAGACGCCCCGTCGGCGCAGGACGAGCGCTCCGATCAAGACCGCGCTCACCGCAACGATCACCGCACCGAGCGCGATGGGAATCATCACAGAATCCGGGAAGAACCGGCGCTGCAGGATCGCAACCGCGTATGCGCCGATGCCGAACCAGGCGCCATGACCGAACGAAACCAGCCCGGTCTGCCCCAGAAGCACATTCAGCCCGAGTCCCACGACGGCCAGCAGAACGCAATCGACCGCCGAAGTCACGGTGAGCCCCCCGGCCAGCAGGACAAACGGCAACACGACCAATCCGGCCAGCAACAGGCCGAGCGTGCGCATCTCTGATCGGTTCATGCGCTACTCCAGCCTTTCCATGCGCTCACCCATGAGGCCGCGCGGCCGGGTGAGCAAAATCAGCAGCATCAGCAGATAGAGCGAAGCCTCCGACGCCGGGGGGAAGAAATACGACGTGAGCCCTCGGATCACACCAACGAGCATGGCCGCGATGACGACACCCCAGAAGCTGCCCAGACCGCCGATGACCACCACCACAAAGGCAGCGGTCAGTATTTCCTGGCCCATCGCCGGATGCACGCCTGCGATGGGTGCGAGCAACGCGCCGGCGAGTCCGGCAAGGCCGATGCCCAGCCCGCAGATCGCCGTCAGCACCGGAGCCAGCGAAATCCCGAGCGCGCGCACCATGTCCGGATCGTTGATCCCGGCGCGCACGATTTTGCCAAACGACGTGCGGTTCAGCAGCCACCAGGTCGACACGAGCGCTACTGCGGCTACGCCGAGCATCCCAAGGCGGTAATAGGGGTACATGAAGTCGCCGATGGTGGCCTGTCCGCGCGCGAACGCCGGGATGCCGAACTGCAGCGGCGAGGCCCCGTAGGTCATGCGCAACCCCTGCTCGATGACCATCGCCAGGCCAAACGTAAACAACAGGCTAAGCACCGGATCCGATCGGTAGAACCGTCTCAGGAACAGGCGCTCGACCACCATGCCGAGCAACGCCACCAGCAAGGGCGACGCCACGTAAGCGGCACCGTAGCCCACGTATTGCGTCAACGTCACCATCAGGTACGCGCCGATCGCAAAGAATGCGCCATGCGCGAGGTTGACGATTCCGCCAAGGCTGAAAATGATCGACAGCCCCAGCGCGATCAGCAGATAGTAAAAGCCGAGCAGCAGGCCATTGGCCACCTGCTCGGCGATGAATACAAACTCCATGCCCACGACAATCTCCCCGTCGCCGGGGTCCCGCCCTCACGGACGGACCCGGCACTCCGATCAGGCGAACTTACACTCGTTCTCCTGCCGGTTCGGCGCCAGAACCTCGAGACTCTCGTCAGGACCGGGCACCGGGGCGCTGGTCACCATGGTGTCCCACTTGCCGGCTTTGGGATCCGGATTGGGCGATACGGTATACATCTCGAACATCAGCTGGTGATCCCAGGGCCGGAAATATCCCTCGCGTGCGCGCAGAACGTCGAACTTCACGTTGCTCTCGAGATATTCGATGACCTTCATCGTGTCATCGGTCTTGATGGCATTCATGGATTGCGCGAGGATCTTGATCGCCAGATAATCCGCGACACCCTGATTCTCAGGGGGTGTGTTGAAACGCTTGGTGAAGGTCTCGACGAACTTCTGCGCCGAGGGCGCCTTGACCTGATGTGTCCAGATGATCGGCCAGGTTCCCGAAAACCCTTCGCGGCCCGCACCCCAGATGCTGACCGCATTCAGGTCGGCCCCTGCCAGCGGGAAAGGCAGCTTGAATTCGTTGTACTGCTTCATGAAATTCGTGGTTTGGTTGCCCGCCAGGTTACTCATGACCAGGTCTGGCTTCTGCTGCCGAATCTTCAGGATCACCGAGCTGTATTCGGTCGCGTCGGTCGGGATCAGATCGTTCGAGATGAAGATCCCGCCATTGGCGTCCATGAACGCCTTGGTCTTCTCGAACAGATCGTGGCCAAAAGCATAGTCTGCGGTGAATGCCATCCAGCGCTTGCCCTTGACCATGTTCTCGCGCAGGAGATAGCGGCCAATCGTGCGAACATACATCGTGTTGTTCGCCTCGGTGTGAAAGAGGTATCGGCTGCAGCTCTTGCCACGCAGTTCGTCAGAGTTGCACCCGGTCTGGAAGAACATTTTTTGCGCGCGCGTCGCCACCTGCGAGATCGCCAGACCGGATGCCGAACTAATTTCGCCTATCAGCGCATAGACGTTGTCGCGCTCGATCATGCGCTGCGCCTTGGTGGACGCGGTCTGCGGGTTCACGCTGTCCTCCGCGAGCATTTCGATCTTGCGACCGAGCACACCGCCAGCAGCGTTGACTTCCTCGACGGCCAGGGTGGCGCCCATGACGGCGTATTCACCCATGGGGCCCAGAAAACCGGTGCGGGGGGTGAGGTGGCCCAGACGGATCGGCCCCGCCTGTGCACGCACGATGGCCGGTGCCACCGCGCCAAGCGCTGCAGCGGTGGTTGCGCCAAGCACGAGTTGCCGGCGGGACTGGGATATGGTGGTTTTTTTGCTCACGATTGTCTCCATTACAGGCTATCTGGACCACAGGCTGTGCCGCCCGTTGGGGTTGACCAATTCATCACAACAGAATTAAATCCGAGTATAGATATCTGTGATCACAGATATCTATACCGTACTAACCCTAGCATTTATGCCAGAAAATCTTCGCCGCCCGTGATGACCACCAGCCTCAGGCCCCCCCTCGTCAAGCGGCGGACCCTTGGATCGGACGTCTATGGTCAGATCCGGGAGTTGCTCATGAGCGGGCGCCTCATGCCGGGCGAACAACTATCCCTGCGCAAAACAGCCAGTGCGCTCAGCGTCGGCGTCATGCCGGTGCGCGAGGCGATCCAACGGCTCGTCGCCGAACAGGCGCTCGAGGTTGCACCTAACCGGGCGGTGCGCGTGTCGACCATGACCGTCAGCCAGTTTCGGGAAATCACCTCGATTCGCATTCACCTCGAGGGCATGGCGGTGCGCAAGGCAGCGCTTGCAGGTGACGCAGCACTGATCAAGGCACTCACGCGACTGAACGTCTTCATCGAGCAGGAGATGAAGCAGTCCCGGCCGGATGCAGCGCGAATCATTGCCGCGAACAAGGCACTCCACTTTGCTGTCTATGAGGCGGCCAGGATGCCATTGCTTCTCGGAATGATCGAAACGCTCTGGCTGCGCGTAGGTCCGATCCTCAACTACGACCTGCGCTCAGGTTCGTCGCGCACCGTCGAGCGCGTCGCGGTTGCCCACCACGCGCAGCTCATCGAGGCCCTTTCGCGTCACGATCCCGACGCCGCCGCGCTGGCGCTCGAGGGGGATATTGCCTCGGCGGCGGCCTTTATTGTCGATGCCCAGGTGCTGGTTTCGGCCGACGGCTAGCCGTGGCGCGACCGGATCGAGGTCGTTGCCCGCCTGAAACGAATCGGTGCCCGACGGGCAAGCCGTTAACAAAAAGAGTCAAAATAAGACGATAGAGGCCCTAGACTTGAGGGCCCCTAAGTCTTTCGAGAACGGCCGTGCCGACGAATTCGTCTTCAGGCTTGCCAGAATCGCCCGACTCACAAGACCTCGATTTCGACATCTGCAGATCGCAAGGCATCCTCTTTATGGATTAAGAGCCCAGGATATTTGCTTTCGCGAAGATCTTTTAATGCGGCTTCTGTTGATTTCCACGAATCGCCCTTGATATGTACGATTAATTCAAGCCAGACGCGCTCAAAAGCCTGAATTGCATCGTCGCCATTGAAGTGGACGCCCGCTGGCAGCAACGGTGCAATGTCATCAATAAGACTGCGCTCTAGCTTTTTTAGCATGCGTGGCTCGGCGTTTGCACGAGTTATAGGGTTACCTTCTAGCGTTAAATAATGATCGAAACAAGCAATAATCCTGTCACGATCCATTGTAAGTTGACATAATCCGTGGTGTAGATCAAACAAATCACGATTCTTACTACGCTGAAGTAACGCGCGCAGTTTGGTACCAAACAACTCTTCTGCCTCAAAAGAGGCAATCGCAGCATTACCTCGATACCAGTCGTTGTCTACTGCGAACGGATAAGTCTTAATACCAAATAGCGGTTTGTGTTCTCTTGTATTAATCTAAACCTTGAGCTTAAGTACTGTTTGAGGATCCGATTCTGGAGCAAATTTGAATACCAAATGCATCGAATGTCCGGCCTGCGCACTGTTGCACTTACCAAGCCACGAAAGGGATTCGCGAATTGCATCGACTGTTGTTCCAATGGGTTCTGCTTGCGTTTGAACCAAATCAATATCTTCCGAATACCGTAATGGCTGTTTGAATAACAGCTTGTTGATTGCGGTGCCGCCTCGAAATGCGATCTTGCCTTTCAAGGCAGGGGTGTTAAATAGGTCGCACAATGCACGGCTGATAATCAGGTCTTGCTCGATTTGTCTGGCATCAGGCCATGGCGCCTTCGTGCTCCATGCCTGGATGAATGAAGTAGGAATCAAAAGTCGACCTCCACAGGTTCATTAATTAGAAGTTTCCATTTCACATTTCTCTCGTGAGATTCAGAGAGGGATTTGATGATTGGTTTGACTGAAGGATCAAGCAGAACTGTCGTCTTGGACTTTTTAACGAACGTTTCTAGCACTCTGGCTTGTTGTGAATGGCCGGACCAGTCTAGTAAATAGCCCAATCGACGCACAGCAGAGTTTTCGTAGATCAATGCAGCTTTAGCTAGAGCAAGCGGTTGAGCTTTTTGCCCGATATCCTTAACGATTTGTGCGACGCCATTAATTCCAGATGCCTTATGAAAATAGCGAACACAATCAAGTAGCGTCAACTCGACGCCGGCAACTTTGGCGAAACCGGCGTCACTCTTCATTTGATTAAGATGATCAGATTGATTCGCTTTTTCAAATGACTTTGGCGCCTGATAGATAAACTGAATGCGATGGCGTCCAATTTCGAAATCTCGCAATTGCTTTGGCGCAATCACTTGAAAAATCATCGCGGCTTGGTGCGACGAACCATGAAACGACGCGGCACGCAGCAGCGAAACACGATAGTCAATGCCTTGATGCTTCATCAAAGGGTCAATCCAGCGAACCGGGTCAGGGGCGCCGGACTTCTGATCTTCGGCGCGCAGAATCAAGTAGAAGTCGTGACGGGGCATTACCAGCCGCCTTTTCTTTGCTAATCTCGTAATCGCGGCGGTTAGGCTCTCTGGTTTTAGGTCGAGCGCAGCCGCCGCTTCTTTGCGGTCAAAGTGCGATCGTCCATGGAGAAGTCGATCGTCAATAAAATTATCAAGAGAACCCATTCCCAAATCATATACAGATACAGACAATAATGCAAGGTTTTTGCATATGATCTGGGTGTGGGGCCCCGTTGGCCACCCAAATTCCCCCACCCCTGGCCACCTCAAATTCCCCCACCTGACCGGGGCGTAATTCTGGGCAAATCGCCCGCTTTTGCACCCTCGGCTTGACTCCTGGCAGGACGTAACCTTTGCCCCTCCTATTGAGGGGAACTGGATTGAACGTCTTGAAGCCGCACTTACAAACGACGATATTCACCCTGCTTGAGGCCGGCAAGAGTCAGCGCGACATCGAACGGGTCACCCGTATTGATCGCAAGACGATTCGTACCTACCAGCGGCGATGGCTGGCGGAGCGGGCAAATTCCCCCAGGGTGGCCACCGGCTCCGAAGTTCAAATTCCCCCACCCCGGCCACCGGCTCTGGCAAGCGCTTCTCTGTGCGAGGAGCACCGGGAATTCATTGCAACCCAGCTGAGTCTGCGCCGGAACTACACCGCGATTTACCAG
>CAITPF010000182.1 GCA_903894155.1 uncultured beta proteobacterium
CGAAAAGCCCGACGTTTACCCGGACTGTGATGGGGTCGGGGTCGAGGTTTTCCGGCGGAAGTAGCCGCCGCACTCCCCGCCCTGAATGACGGGGCATGCAGCGCCTCGGGTCAACCCAGAGCAGGTTACCTGATCAGCAGAACGGGTTGCCTGGCAGCCCCGACCACGCGTTGCGCCACCGAGCCAACCAGCGCATCCATCAGGCCGCCACGGCCCTTGGTGCCCATGACGATCAGGTCGAATTTTTCTTTCCTGGCAAGTGCCACGATCTCCTCGGGAACATGGCCTTGAGCGATCACCGTGCTATGCACGACATCTGCATCGTTGAGGATCTTTTGCGCAGACTTGAGCTGCTTTTCGCTGAGTTCGCGCAGATAGTCATCAATCTGCTCCTTTGGAACGAAACGGCGCACGTGGTTCAGACCCGCATCGTCGTGGACGCTGAGCAGCGTGACCGCGCATTTGCTGCGCAAATTCCTGACAAGACCGACAACATACTTGACGGCGTTGACGGAAGGCTTGGACCCGTCGATCGGAATAAGGATTTTCATATTTAACCTGGGCTGTTCGATTGACTTCTTCTGTCAATATACCCTCCGACGAGAAGGATGACAAAGAGGAGTCCATGACCGTGGTCACCGTGCGTGAAGATTCACTTCTATTGGCGATGGGCAGAAAGCAAAAAGCCAACCCCGGGGGATTGGCGCAAGTGCTCGATAAGACGTTAAGGAATAATGGTCGGGGCGGCGGGATTCGAACTCGCGACCCTCTGCTCCCAAAGCAGATGCGCTACCAGGCTGCGCTACGCCCCGAAGGAGTGGAACTATACCAGATCAGCCGAAACGGCCGGTGATGTAGTCCTCGGTTTCCTTGCGACGCGGCTTGACGAAAATTTGCTCGGTCTGGCCGTACTCCATCAATTCGCCAAGATACATGTAGGCCGTGTAGTCGGAGCAGCGCGCGGCCTGCTGCATGTTGTGCGTCACGATCACGACCGTGTAGTCGTCCTTGAGCTCCGCGATCAGTTCCTCAATCTTCGCCGTCGAGATCGGATCGAGCGCCGAACACGGTTCGTCAAGCAGAAGCACCTCGGGCTTGATCGCCACGCCGCGCGCGATGCACAACCGCTGTTGCTGGCCGCCCGAAAGGCTGTTGCCGTTCTGATTCAGCTTATCCTTGGCTTCGTTCCAGAGCGCTGCCTTGGTGAGCGCCCACTCGACCCGCTCGTCCATCTGGGCCTTACCGAGGTTCTCGAACAGGCGCACGCCGAACGCGATGTTGTCGTAGATGCTCATCGGAAAAGGCGTCGGCTTCTGGAACACCATCCCGATCTTCGCGCGGATCAGCGAGATATCCGTCTTGGTGGTCAGCAGGTTTTCGCCGTCAAGCACGATCTCGCCTTCTGCGCGCTGCCCGGGATAGAGTTCGAACATCCGGTTGAAGGTGCGCAGCAGGGTCGATTTGCCGCAGCCGGACGGGCCGATAAACGCGGTGACCTTGTTCTCGGGAATCACCATGTTGACGTCGCGTAAGGCGTGAAACCCGCCGTAGTAGAAATTGAGATCGTTGACCGCGATCTTGATCTTGCCCTCAGGGACGGTGATCGCGCTTTCGTTGGATGCTTTTGCCATGGGTCGCTCGTTTGTGCGGTTCGATCGTCGGGATGCGCCATGCGCATCTGCCGGATTTACTGTTTGCGGAACATGCTGCGCGCAACGATGTTAAGCGTCAGCACGGCAAGAGTGATAAGGGTGGCACCGGCCCAGGCCAGCGTATTCCAGTCCTTGAAGGGGCTTGCGGCAAACTGGAAAATCACCACAGGCAGGTTGGCCAGAGGCCCGTTCATATTCCACGACATGAACTGGTTGCTCAGCGCCGTGAACAGCAACGGCGCCGTTTCGCCAGAGACCCGCGCAACAGCAAGCAGCACGCCGGTCATGATGCCCGAGCGCGCGGCGCGGTACGACACCATGACGATCATCCGCCACTTCGGGCATCCGATCGCAAAGCACGCCTCACGCAATCCGTTGGGCACCAGCATCAGCATGCTGTCCGTCGTTCGCACGACCACTGGAATGACCAGAATGGCCAGCGCGAAGGACCCCGCCCAGCCGGAATAGTGCCCGACGTTGTAGACGTAGATGGCGTAGATAAAGAGCCCCACCACGATCGACGGCGCCGAGAGCAGCACGTCGTTCAGGAAACGTGTCGCCGGGGCGAGCCACCCGCGCTGGCCGTATTCCGCAAGGTAAGTGCCGGCCAGGATCCCGACCGGGGTGCCGATCAGCGTACCGACTGTCACCATCGCCATGCTGCCGGCGATGGCATTGAGCAAACCGCCCGCCTGCCCGGGAGGCGGCGTGATGTCGGTGAACAGGGCAAGGGTCAGCGCGGATCCGCCCTTGACCAGCAGCGTGAAGACGATCCAGCCAAGCCAGAAGAGGCCAAACAGCAACGTGGCCATCGACAGCGCCAGCATCAGCTTGTACATCCACTGACGCCGGACGTAGACCGAATTGCTTTCCTGCAGTTTGGATACCGGGCCGGAAGATGCAGGGCCGGAGATCATGTACTTGACGTGAATGTTGGTCATGTCTTCTTGCCTTCGCCCGCCTGCATGCGAAGCAGGAGCAGTTTGGATAGCGCGAGCACGACAGTCGTGATCAGGAACAGGATCAGGCCGAGTTCGATCAGGGCGGATTTCTGCATCCCCCCGGCTTCGTTGAACTCGTTGGCCAGCGCCGAAGCAATCGAGTTGCCCGGGGAGAACAGCGAAGACGGCATCTGGAAAGCGTTGCCGATGACGAACGTGACGGCCATGGTTTCGCCAAGCGCCCGCCCGAGGCCCAGCATGATGCCGCCAATGACGCCACTGCGGGTGAAGGGCAGCACCACGCGCCACATGACTTCCCAGGTTGTTCCGCCAAGCCCGTAGGCGGACTCCTTGAGCATCGGCGGTACGATCTCGAAGACGTCTCGCATGACGGCCGCGATGAAGGGCGTGATCATGATCGACAGGATGAGCCCTGCCGTAAAGATGCCGATCCCGTACGGCGCCCCCGAAAACAGCCAGCCGATGCCCGGAATCGGGCCAAGCCATTCGATCATCGACGGCTGGACATGCTGCTGGAAGAACGGCACGAAGATGAAGAGCCCCCACATGCCATAGATGATCGACGGGATCGCCGCCAGCATCTCGATGGCCGTGCCGAGCGGCCGACGCAAAAAGGTGGGCGATAGCTCGGTCAGGAACATCGCAATGCCAAACGACACCGGGATCGCAATCGCCAGCGCCACGAACGAAGTCATCAGCGTGCCGAGTACCGGTACGAGCGCGCCGAATTCGGACTGAACCGGATCCCATTCATCGGTCCAGAGAAAGCTGATTCCGTACTTGACGAGCGTTTCCTGGCTTCCGTAGACGAGAGACACCAGAATCGCGGCCAGCAAGCTGAACACCAGGAAAGCAAACCCGCGCGTCAACAGCAGGAAGGCCAGATCAAGGAAGGGACGCTGCGTTTTCTTCATGGGGGTGGGGCTTCCCGTGGCAACGATGGGGCCACCAACGGGCCGCGCTGGCACATTATTGTCCATTACTGCAGTCATGCACAGTGATCCTGGGGATAGTCAAGACGGCGCAAGCCCCCGTGAGGGCTTGCAGCTTTTGGCTCGCGTGGAGATCAGGAACGATTACAGCAAAGGCTTGCCGTCGGCCTTCAGGTTCGCCTTCCAGGCAGCGCGGATCGCATCCGTGACATCCTTGGGCAACGGCACAAAATCCATGTCGGCGGCGGTCTTGGCACCCTTGTCGAATGCCCAGCCGAAGAAGTCGAGGACGGTCTTGCCGTTGACAGGCTTGGCCTGATCCTTGTAGATCAGGATGAAGGTGGCGCTCGTCACGGGCCACGAAGCCTCACCGGGTTGCTCGGTCAGCACCACGCCCATGCCGGGCGCGCTGTCCCACTTCGCATTGGCGGCAGCGGCAGCAAACGAAGCTTGCTCGGGTTGCACGAATTTACCCGCCTGGTTCTGGAGTTGCGTCCAGGCCAGTCCATTTTGCTTGGCATACGCGTATTCAACATAGCCAATCGAGTTCTTGAGCTGCTGCACGTAGGCTGCGACGCCCTCATTGCCCTTGCCGCCCTGCCCGACAGGCCATTTGACCGCTTTGCCTTCGCCCACGGATGACTTCCAGGCAGGCGACACTTTCGACAGGTAGTTGGTCCATCCGAACGTGGTACCCGAGCCGTCCGAGCGGTGCACGACGATGATCGCGGTGGCCGGCAACTTGACATCCGGATTCATCGCCTGGATCGCCGGGTCGTTCCACATCTTGACCTTGCCGAGGAAAATATCGGCAACGAGGGGGCCGGACAGCTTGAGCTGGCCGGGCTTGACGCCTTCAACGTTGACGACGGGAACGGTGCCGCCGATCACGGCGGGAAACTGCATCAAGCCGAGCTTATCGAGCTGCTCGCCAGGCATCGGATCGTCGGTCGCGCCGAAATCGACCGTCTTGGCCGTAATCTGCTGGACGCCGCCGCCCGAGCCGATCGACTGGTAATTCACCGCATTGCCCGAGGCAGCCTTGTAATCTGACGCCCACTTGGCGTAGATCGGGAAGGGGAAAGTAGCGCCGGCACCGGTAATGTCGACAGCGTTCGCCGCCATTGCAGCCATCGCGAGCACGGCGCCCGCCGAAAGTTTAAAAAATGTGCGCTTGATCATCATCTTGAACCTCTTCTACCGAGTACGGGCATTTGCCCAGGGAATGGAGAAGATGATAGGCGCGCAAGATGACCGCTTTGTGACAGTCATATAAATTGGCCCACGGATCGGCAATGCAGGGCAATGCAGGGCAATACCAGGCGAAAACTAGGGCTTTTTGCCTAGAAGCTGAATCAGGTGATCATTCAGGCCGAACGGAGTCCGGCGATTGCGCAAGCGCGTGTAACGGCCGTCGGGCTGGAGTATCCAGGTCTGCTGGTTATCCCGCAACGCAAACGTGAAGGCCTCATCGATCACGCGCTTTTTCAGCACCTTGTCCAGTACCGGGAAGGCGATTTCGACGCGGCGGAAGAAATTGCGGTCCATCCAGTCGGCCGAGGAGAGATAGACCGGTTCGTCGCCGTCGGCGTAAAAGTAGAACACCCGGGAATGCTCGAGGAATCGACCGACGATCGACCGCACGGCGATATTTTCGGACAAACCGGGCACCCCGGAGCGCAGCGCGCAGACGCCGCGCACGATCAGGTCGATCTTCACACCGGCCTTGCTCGCCTTGTAGAGCTCCTCGATCACCTGCGGTTCAAGCAACGAGTTCATTTTGGCCATGATGCGCGACTTGCGCCCTGCCCGCGCGGCACGTGCCTCGGCCCGGATCATCGACACGACAGTGTCATGCATCGTGAAGGGTGATTGCAACAACAGCTTGAGCGTTCGCCGCGCGCCAAGGCCCGTAAGCTGTGAAAACACCTTATCCATGTCCTCACAGATGCGCGGATCGGCGGTGAGCAGACCGAAATCGGTATAGAGCGCCGCCGTGCGAGGGTGGTAATTGCCCGTCCCCAGGTGTGCATAACGACGAATACGGCCCTTTTCCCGGCGCAGCACCAGCACCATCTTGGCATGGGTCTTGTGACCGACCACGCCGTAGACGACGTGCGCCCCGACTTCTTCCAGCCTTGCCGCCCAGTTGATGTTGGTTTGCTCGTCGAAGCGGGCCATCAGTTCGACCACGACGGTCACTTCCTTGCCGGCGCGCGCGGCGGCCAGCAGAATGCGCATGAGTTCGGAATCCTCGCCGGTGCGATACACCGTCTGCTTGATCGCGACGACGTCCGGATCAGCCGCCGCTTTGGTCAGGAAATCGATGACCGGCTGGAAAGACTGGTAAGGATGGTGCAGCAGGTAGTCGCGCTCGGAGATGGCCTGGAACATTTTTGCAGGCTCCCCCCCGATTCGGTCGAATGGTGGCGGAACTGGCGCGCGGTAATCGGGGAACAGCAAGTCCGGCCGATTGACGGCACTGCAGATCTGCATGAGGCGCGACACGTTTGCCGGACCGTTGACGCGGTAGGTGTCCGCTGCGCTCAGGGAGAACTCGCGCTGCAGAAACGCCTCGATATGCGGGGGCGTCAGCTGGTCGATCTCAAGGCGCACCGCCGAGCCGAAGTTGCGCTGCGAGAGCTCACCCTGGAGCGCCTGGCGCAGGTTCGTCACCTCCTCTTCGTCGACGAAGAGGTCGCTGTTGCGCGTGACCCGCCACTGATAGCAGCCCTGCATTTCCATGCCGGGGAACAGCTCGCCCACAAAGGCCCGCAAGAGCGAGGTGAGCAGGATATAGCCATGCGGCTGCCCGGACACGCGCGCCGGCATCTTGATCAGGCGCGGCAATGCGCGCGGCGCCTGCACAATGGCAATCGTCGACTTGCGTCCGAACGCGTCCTCGCCGGCAAGCTGAACGATAAAGTTCAGGCTCTTGTTATAGACACGCGGAAAGGGATGTGCGGGATCGAGCCCGATCGGGGTGAGCAACGGCATCATGTCCCGATGGAACACGCCACGGGCCCAGGCTGTTTGCTCGGCGTTCCACTCCGACGCGTGGTGCAGGTAGATCCCTTCCGCGCGCAGGCGGGGGAAGATGTCGTCATTGAGCAGCGCATACTGGCGTGCGACCATCTCGTGGACCGCAAGCTGGACCTGCTCGAAGGCCTCTGCCGCAGTCATCCCGTCGAGCCCGGTCAGCGACGGATCCTGGCGCAGCTGCTCTTTCAGGCTGGATACGCGGATTTCGAAAAATTCGTCGAGGTTCGACCCGACGATGCAAACATAGCGCAGCCGCTCGAGGGGGGGCGTTTCCGGTTGCTCGGCCATCGCAAGCACGCGCTCATTGAACTTGAGCAGCGACAGCTCTCTGTTGAAGAACTGCGGTTCGGCAATCTTGCGGGCGGACATTTCCTTGAATCCTGAATGATGCGGTCGTCGGTTTTACTTCGTGGATATTACATTTTTGTAACAACTCAACCTCCTATAATAGGCGGTCTTTCGCTTTTTGCTGATACTCATGGATCACCTCCTGGCCGCCGTTGACCTCGGGTCGAATAGTTTCCGGCTGTCAATCGGCCGCGTGGTCGAGGAAAACGACGCGCGCCACATTTTCCAGATCGATCGCCTCAAGGAGACCGTGCGCCTGGCCGCTGGCCTGAATTCCGCCAAGATGCTGAGCGACGAGTCGATCGAGCGCGCCATCAATGTGCTCGAGCGGTTTGGAGAGCGTTTGCGCAGCTTCCACCCCGATCGCGTCCGGGCCGTCGCCACCAATACGTTTCGCGTCGCGCGCAACGTTCCCGACTTCCTGCCGCGCGCCGAGGCCGCCCTCGGATTCCCGATCGAGGTGATCGCGGGCCGCGAAGAGGCCCGCCTGATCTATGCGGGCGTTTCGCACACGCTGCCCGTCACCACCGAGCGTCGCCTCGTGATCGACATCGGCGGCGGCTCCACTGAGGTCATCATCGGCAAAGGCGACGAGCCGGTACTGATGTCCTCGCTCTACATGGGCTGCGTCAGCTACAGCCGTAAATTTTTCCCCGATGGCGTGATCGACGCCTACGCCATGAAGACGGCGGAACTCGCCGCGCGCCGCGAGTTTGAAGTGATTACCAAGCCCTATCGCAAGCTTGGCTGGGCCGAGGCCTTCGGCTCGTCGGGCACGGCAAAGGCGCTCTACGCCATCCTCGTCGATGGCCGGCTCTCGCAGAACGGCATCACCCGCGAAGGGCTCGATCGCCTGAAGCAGAAGCTGATTCGCTCAGGCCGCGTCGTCCCGGGTGACCTTCCCGGCATCAAAGTGGAGCGCGCCGACGTCCTGACGGGCGGCCTGGCCATCATGACCGCCTTCTTCGATGAGTTTGAAGTCGACTTCATGCAAACCGGAGACGGTGCCTTGCGACTTGGCGTGCTGGTTGACCTCGCCGGCCGCGAGAAGGCCAGCGACCGGCGCGACCAGTCCGTCAGGGCCTTTATGAAGCGCTACAACGTCGACGTCCGCCAGGCCGCGCGGGTCAAGCGCTGCGCCCTCACACTGTTCGACAGCCTGTTCCCCGACCGCAATCCGCAGGATGAAGTTCGCCATACCCTTTCCTGGGCCGCCGACCTGCACGAGGTTGGCATGTCGATCGCCCAGGCGGGCTACCACAAGCACAGCGCCTACATATTGCATCATGCCGATATGCCGGGCTTCTCGCGCGTGGACCAGGCCGGGCTGGCACTGCTCGTGCTGGCGCACAACGGAAAACTCGGCAAGGCCCAGTCGCTGATTCGAAACCGCGATCAGTGGATGGCGATCCTCTGCCTGCGTCTGGCCGTGCTGCTATGCCGCCGACGCGAGGATGTCCTGGGCGTGCCGCTCACGGTCAGCGTCAAGGGCAGCTCGATCGTCGCGACGATCGACCGCAAGTGGGTTTCAAACCACCCACTCACCGACTTTTCACTGCTCGCCGAAGAGACCGAGTGGAACAAGGTTGGCTTCGACTTCAAGCTGATTCCTGTCTAGTGTCGGCATCGCCTGCGTACTGGCGGCATCGCCTGCACCGCCGGGCGCCAGGCTGTTGCACGGCCTGCCACCCAGTCCCCATACGAGGCTAGCGATCGAATCCGAAATGCTTGCGGTAGCGCGGCACCATGCTGTCAAGCGATAGCAGCATCGGAAAATCAGCGGTATTGAAGTCCGGATCCCAGGCCGGTTCTCCGCAGACACGCGTGCCGAGCTTCATGTATCCCTTGAGCAACGCCGGAACGGATGCCGGCAGGTCGCTATCGAGTTGTTCGACGGGGTAGCGATGCAGCGGTCGAACGCGAGGCGTATCGTCGCTCCCCAACCGACCGCGCACCTGCCGCCACACCTTGGCAGCGGTCACACCGTCGTCGCGCAGGCTGACACTGGCGCAGCCGAACACGTGCTGGTAACCGCCCTGTCGTACGATTTCGGCCAGTCCGGACCAGAGCATCATCAGCGCTCCGCCCTGGCGGTGATCCTCGTGGATGCAGGCACGACCAAATTCGACAAGCCCGTCACGGATAGAGCCCAATCCGGCGAGGTCAAACTCCGACTCAGAGTAATAGCCGCCGGCACGTCGCGCCTGGACTGGCGTCAATAAGCGGTAGGTGCCGATGACGCGATCCGAGCCCGACTCGCGCACCATTAAGTGATCGCACCAGGGATCGAACGCATCACGGTCAAGGCCGTCGTTCGCTCCGTCAAGGACCGCACCGAATTCGGCGCTGAAAACGTCATAGCGCAGGCGCTGGATGGATTCCAGCTCTTCGCTCGTCTGAGCGAGCCCGACGACCAGGCCGCCGTGATCCGTCGATGCGGTGGGAAGCGTGAAGACACTGGCGGCGCTGCGGACCAATTCAAGCATGTCGTGTACCTCCTGAGAATGCGTCCAGTGTGACCAGACGGCATTTCAGCAAAGTGACACGATGATGAAGCTTTCATGATGGCGAGCGCGCCATCGCGGGCCGGCGCTGAGGGCGCTCCACATGAACAGGGCACGACAAACCACGCCCTTCGTTTGGGGCGAGGAGGCTGTCAGGCGGTGCTCAGCGGTTTACATCCTCCCGCCTTGAATGACGGGGCCAACCGCGCATTAGGTCAAGTCGACCGCTGCAAGCTTCTGAACGCATGACGTGGCAAGATCGTCGTCGTCGGCCTCGACCATCAGCCGCAACTTGGGCTCGGTGCCGGAGGCCCGGATCAGCACACGCCCGCGATCCCCAAGCAGGGCCTCCACCTCGCGCGTCGCCTGCGCCAGGCCCGCGTGCGATTTCCAGTCGGAACCCGGCTTGAGGGGCACGTTGATCATCTTCTGGGGATACATGCGAAGATCATGGACCCACTGGGAGAGCGTCTGCCCGCTGCGCTGCAGCGCGGCCAGAACCTGCAGCGCGGCAATGATGCCGTCGCCCGTGGTGTGGCAGTCGAGGCAAAGCAGGTGCCCTGAACTTTCGCCACCGAACAGCCAGCCGCGCTTCTGTAGTTGCTCGAGCACGAAGCGGTCTCCGACATTGGCGCGCGCAAGCTCGATGCCCATGGCCTTGAACTGACGCTCCAGACCGAAATTCGTCATGAGGGTGCCCACCACACCATCCACAGGCGCGCGCGTCAGCCGCTCGCGCACCACCGCGAACAGCAACTCGTCGCCGTTATAGATCCGGCCCGTGCCGTCAACCATCTGGACACGGTCGGCATCTCCGTCCAGGGCAATGCCAAGGTGCGCCTCGCGCTTGCGAACCTCCTCGACCAGGGCTTCCGGGTGCAGCGCGCCGACATCCCTATTGATATTGAAGCCGTCGGGCGAAACGCCAATCGCTGTGACTTCCGCGCCAAGCTCGCGAAATACATGCGGGGCGATGTGATAGGCGGCGCCGTTGGCTGCATCAACCACCAGCTTGAGCCCGCCCAGATCCAGATCGGATGGAAACGTGCTCTTGCAAAACTCGATATACCGCCCCGGGGCGTCGTCGATGCGCCGGGCCCTGCCCAGTTGTTCGGATGACACGCATAGCAAGGGCTCTTCCAGCGCGGCCTCGATGGCTTCCTCCATCGCGTCCGGCAGCTTGGTGCCCTTGTGGCTGAAAAACTTAATGCCGTTGTCGAAATACGCGTTATGCGACGCGCTGATCACGATGCCTGCGTCCAGTCGCCAGGTGCGGGTCAGGTAGGCAACCGCCGGCGTGGGCACCGGCCCGACGAGGAGCACGTCGACCCCGGCCGAAGCGAGCCCGGCTTCAAGCGCCGATTCCAGCATATAGCCGCTCACACGGGTGTCTTTCCCGATCAGGACTGTCTGGCGGCGCCGGTGAGCAGGTTGCTCACGGCTGATGACCTTGCCAGCCGCATAGCCAAGCCGCAGAGCGAACTCCGCGTTGATCACGTCGCCACCAACCACGCCACGCACGCCATCGGTGCCGAAATATTTTCTCTTACCCATCAACGTTCTCCTTCAAGCTGCCGTCTCGAGCGACATGAAATTCAATTCGCCTCGAACCCTTCGTTCGCCGCACGCCAGACCGCCAGCGCATCGCGTGTTTGTGCAACGTCGTGTACCCGCAGGATAGCCACGCCCTTTGCAATACCCGCGAGCGCAGCGGCCAGGCTTCCTGCGAGGCGCTCACCGACGGGCCGTCCCGTGACCGCACCGATCATCGACTTGCGCGACAACCCGATCAATACGGGATAGCCGGTATCAACCAGGCGGTCGATATTGTGCAGCAGCGCGTAATTCTGTTGGGCCGTCTTGCCAAAGCCGAAACCCGGATCGACCGTGATCCGACCCCGTGCGACACCACAGGCTTGCAACGCGGCCGCGCGACGCAAGAGCTCAGTCCTGACGTCAACCACCACGTCGTCGTAGTGCGGCGCGACTTGCATCGTTCGCGGCTTACCCTGCATATGCATGACGCAGACTCCGCAGGTTGCATGGCGCGCCACGACATCACGCGACTGCTCATCCGTAAATCCCGTAATGTCGTTGATCATGTCGGCGCCCGCATCGAGCACAGCGCGCATCACCTGCGGTTTGCACGTATCGACAGACAGGGCAATCCCCGCATCGCGCATCGCTTCGACAATCGGGAGCACTCGCGCAAGCTCCAAATCCACGTCCACTGATTCGGATCCCGGCCGTGTCGACTCACCGCCAATATCGAGGATCTGGGCACCTTCGCCGACCAGCAGCCTCGCATGCGCGATCGCCTCGTCCGCCGTCGCGTGCTGGCCGCCATCCGAAAAGGAATCGGGTGTCACATTGACGACGCCCATGAGAATCGGGCGCCCGAGACTGAACTCAAAGCGCCCGCATTGCCATTGATCCGGCATTCCCTCACGCACCTCGCGTCGTCAGACGACCGCGGCGGGATCGCCGCTTGTACCCGGAGCGGTGCCGGTGGGGGTGGAGGAGTCCGAAGGCCCCTGCGGAATTTTGGGCGGACGTGGCGGCCTGCCCTGGATGATGTCGTCGATCTGGTCCGCATCGATGGTCTCCCATTCAAGCAGTGCCCGCATCATGATTTCGGCCTTGTCGCGATTGGCCTCGAGGATCTGGCGCGCAACCGCATACTGGCCGTCGATGATCTTGCGGATCTCCGCATCGACCTTCTGCATGGTGGCCTCGGACATGTGCGTCGTCTTGGTCACGCTGCGGCCAAGGAAAACCTCGCCTTCATTCTCGGCGTACACCATCGTGCCAAGCTCGGTCGTCATGCCGTAGCGGGTCACGATGTCGCGTGCGATCGCTGTCGCCCGCTCGAAGTCGTTCGAGGCGCCGGTGGTCATCTGGTTCATGAAGAGCTCTTCGGCGATGCGCCCGCCAAACAAGACGGCGATCGTGCAGAGCAGACGCTCCTTGTCCATGCTGTAGCGGTCACCCTCGGGCAACTGCATCGTCACGCCAAGCGCACGGCCGCGCGGGATGATGGTGACCTTATGGACCGGATCGGTCTTGGGCAGCATGCGCGCAACGATGGCGTGACCCGACTCATGGTAGGCCGTATTGCGGCGCTCTTCCTCAGGCATCACGATCGAGCGGCGCTCAGCGCCCATGATGATCTTGTCCTTGGCCTTCTCGAAATCGGACATATCGACCGTGCGGCCATTGCGGCGTGCTGCAAACAAGGCCGACTCATTGACCAGGTTGGCCAGGTCGGCGCCGGAGAACCCGGGGCAACCGCGCGCCAGGGTGTGCGCATCGACGTTTTGCGACAGCGGCACCTTGCGCATGTGCACCTTGAGAATCTGCTCGCGCCCACGGATATCGGGCAGCGGAACAACGACCTGCCGATCGAAACGACCCGGGCGAAGCAGTGCGGGATCAAGCACATCGGGCCGGTTGGTGGCCGCGATCACGATGACGCCCTGACCGGACTCGAAGCCGTCCATCTCGACCAGCATCTGGTTCAGGGTCTGTTCGCGTTCGTCGTTGCCACCACCGAGGCCGGCGCCACGCTGGCGGCCGACGGCATCGATTTCATCGATGAAGATGATGCACGGCGAGTGCTTCTTGGCGTTCTCGAACATGTCGCGAACGCGCGCGGCGCCCACGCCGACGAACATTTCAACGAAATCAGAACCGGAAATGCTGAAAAAGGGAACCTTGGCCTCGCCCGCAATGGCTTTGGCGAGCAAGGTCTTGCCGGTACCCGGCGACCCCACCATCAGCACGCCACGGGGAATGCGGCCACCGAGTTTCTGGAACTTGGACGGGTCACGCAGGAAATCCACGAGTTCCTGCACGTCCTCCTTGGCTTCGTCGCAGCCTGCGACATCGGCAAACGTAATGCTGTTCGTGCTCTCATCGAGCATGCGGGCACGCGACTTGCCGAAGCTGAACGCCCCGCCTTTTCCGCCGCCCTGCATCTGGCGCATGAAGAATACCCACACGCCGATCAACAGCAACATGGGGAACCAGGACACGAAGATGCTCATGAGGAGCGACGGCTCCTCGCGCGCCTTGCCGGAAACCTGGACGCCGGCCTTCATCAAATCGGAAACCATCCACAAGTCGCCGGGGGACGTCAGCGTGTAGGGGCGGCCGGAATCCGGGGTGACGTAAAGCACATCAGACTGCACGTCCACCTTGCGTACCTTGCCCGCCTTGGCGTCGTCCATGAACTGCGTGTAGCTCACGGTATCCTGCGATGGCGCGCGACTGTCGAACTGTTTGAAAACAGTAAACAGCACCAGCGCGATGACCATCCATACCGCGACTTTGGAAAAGGAATTATTCAAGGCCTATCTCCTGCTTGTCATTTCGACGCCGAATTCCCGAGTGGCCTAAGGGGATTTTCGGACACTTTCAATAGGACATTCTACCCCGTTTGCCGGATGGCCGACGGCGCGCCACCAGGGCACGCCGCCCTATTCAAGGGACGCAACTATTGCTTTAGTCCGCGCGCGACCAGAAAAGTTTCAGCTGATTTATCCCGCGACGCCTTGGGCTTGCGCTCGACGACGCGCCGAAAATGCTTTTTGAAGGTCTCGACGATCTGGGAAAACCCGCTCCCGTGGAAAGCCTTGACGATCAGCGCGCCCTCGGGACGCAAGTGCGTCAGCGCGAAATCCAGCGCAAGTTCGATGACTTGCTGCACGCGCACCGAATCCGCACTGCTGACGCCCGACAGGTTGGGCGACATGTCTGACATGACCAGATCGACCAGACGGCCATCCAGGGCCTGCTCGAGCTGCTTGAGTATCGCCTCGTCGCTGAAATCGCCCTGGATGAACCCAACGCCGGCAATCGGCTCCATGGGCAGCAGGTCAAGCGCGACGATACGCCCGTCGATGACTCCGCCGGGGCCGATCAATCGCTCGCGGGCGACCTGGGACCAACTTCCGGGCGCCGCGCCGAGGTCCACGACGATGTCCCCGCGACGAAGCAGTTTTTCGACATCGAGGATCTCCGCCAGCTTGAAGGCCGCACGGGCGCGATAGCCCTTTTGCTGCGCCAGTTTGACGTACGGGTCATTGATGTGCTGCATGACCCATTCCTTGGAAAATTTCTTTTTAGCCATTCCCGTACAATATCCTCTATGACCATTCTGGACCTCACCCCCCGCGAGCGCAGCGCGCTGCGTGCCGCTGCCCATCCCCTCAAGCCGGTCGTCCTCATCGGGGACAACGGCCTGACTACTGCAGTGCTCAAGGAAATCGACGTCCACCTCGCTGCACACGAACTGATCAAGGTGCGCGCCAGCGGCGCCGACCGCGATGCCCGTGATGCAATGCTCGCCGAAATCTGCGAGGCGCTTTCCTGCGCCCCCGTTCACCATCTTGGCAAAACGCTGATCATCTATCGGGCGGGAACATCCCGCTCCTATCTTCAGCCGCCAGCCGAGCCGTTACAGCCTAGCCGCCGCAAGCCAAGCGAACCACATACCCCGAAGAAACTCGCCGCCGAGGGCAAAAAGACGGTCAGGACGCCTCGTCGCGCCCGCCCCGAGCCTGAGGCGGATGACGGCGCCCGCGCGCCACGCGTGTATTCGCAGGACAAATCGGCCAGGGCCTCGACGCGGGCGCCAAGCAAGACTTCCCGCAGCCGCGACGATGCGCATAACGTTCCGCGCCGCAGTGCACTCTCGCTTCGTGCCGGCGCCAGGCGCAATACCCCGGGTGCCACCATCCGGAAGCGGTCGACGGACAAGCGCTGACGCTTAGTCGGCAAAGGGGGCGATCATAGCCGATTGCGTCCCTGCCACACCATCCGGCAGTTTGTGCACCCGCATCGGGCGCACCTAAATCTTTCGAGTTGCGCCATTGCCACCTCGCTCTTTGCGGGCCGGATGCGGCGTGCCCCTGCCGGGCGAATTGCGCCGCCGAGGATTGCGCCAGGACCGCCGGGAAACAAGGCGACCGAACAGGTCGCCGCCCGGCGGGACCAGCAACCGCAGGGGAGTCCGCGAAGCGGACCGGCGCAGCCTGAG
>CAITPF010000183.1 GCA_903894155.1 uncultured beta proteobacterium
CGCCGGTCGCGCCAAGCGTGACGCCGGCAACGCCGATGCGCGCTGCGCCCGCGGGGCAGCCCGCCACGCCAGTCGCGATCGCCGCCGGGTCCGCCGGCGCGGTGGGCGACGCGCCGCCGCAGGATCCGGGGACACTGGCGATTTCCCCATCGGCGGCGGCGGCCAACGTCCCGTCGGTTCAATCCCAGCTCATCCCGGAAGCGCAAACCTTTACGGGAACCGTTCCCTGCTTCCACTCGGAAATGCGGTGCACGGCACAACGCATTACGCTGACGCTTGCGCCCAACGGACGCTGGCGCGCACGTGCTGCCTATCTTGAGCGCACGAACGCGGACGGCGGCACGCAAATCGAGCAAGGGTGCTGGCGAGCCGTCATGATGGCCCAGCCCCGCATCGTCATCCTGACTTCACAGGGCAACGTGCGGGCAGACCTCTCGATCATCAGCGCCGGCAACGCACTGCAGCTTGGCTCGATCAACGGGCAGGTTCCGAATCTGGTGTATACGCTGTCGCGCCAGCCGGACATGGATCCCATTGACGAGCTGAACGGTCGTCCGGCACCCAGCTGCTCCTGAACCCGGGTTGAGCCGGGCGGGATGGATCGGCTAGTCGCCGGCGGCTGAGCCGCCCGACCGCAAAGCGGTATTTTCGGTGCGCAGCGCACGCTCGCCGGGAATGGCCGGGGTCTCGGGAACCGTACCCGGAAGGCCCGCCGGGCTTGAACAGACGGCCCTTGCAAGTTGCACCGCGTTACGCACACCCATTTTGTAGAAAATACGGGCTCGGTGTGCCTCGACCGTGCGCATCGAGATACCGAGCTCCATCGCGATCCGCTTGTTCGACTTTCCCTCGGCCACAGGGTGAATCACGTCCCGCTCGCGCGCCGTCAGCACAGTCCAACCAGCTCCCGCAACATCGTCCAATCGCTTCATACTGCCTCCGTGTGATAACGGGGCGCAGTCTGGCAGACGCTGTCAAGACAGTGAAGCTGTCAAATCTGACAGGCGGAATAACCCTAGGTACGTATTGACATCGCGCGTCTAACGCGAGGCGAGCGACTTTCGGCGCTTGACGTCCCGCCCTGAATGGCCGGGCGTGTCGCGCATCGGGTCAAAGCTCGAGATTGTCGATCAGGCGCGTCACGCCCAGCCGCGCAGCGGCCAGGACGACCAGCGGCTCACCCGCCGCAACTTCATCAACGGAAGGCTTGTGCAGATCCCGCTGGCGCCGCACGGCAATGTAATCGACGCTCCAGCCGCGTGCTGCCAGACGGGCGACAGCGTCGGCTTCCAGCGTTGCCGTGTCGTGCTCCCCCGCGTGAAGCCGGGACTGCAGTTCACGCAGGCCGGCGTAAAGGCTCGGCGCCTCGGTGCGCTCAGCCTCCTGCAGATACTGATTGCGCGAGGAGAGCGCCAGGCCATCGTCGGCACGCACGGTTTCGTGGGCGAGGATTTCTACCGGCAGCTGAAACTGGCGGCACATATTGCGAATGACCATCAACTGCTGGTAGTCCTTCTTGCCAAACACCGCAACGCGAGGCTGTACACAGGAAAACAGCTTGAGCACGACCGTACTCACCCCAACGAAAAATCCCGGTCTGCACTCGCCTTCCAGGATGTCGCCGAGCTCTTGCGGCGGCTGCACCCGATAGCTCTGGGGCTCCGGGTAGAGCTCACGCTCGTCTGGCGCGAAGAGCACATAGACATCGCGTTCGCGCTCGAGCTTTTCGATATCGCTCTGCAGGGTTCTCGGGTAGCGGTCGAAATCCTCGTTGGGACCGAACTGCATGCGGTTCACAAAGATGCTCGCCACGACAGGGTCGCCGTGCTGGCGCGCAAGCTTCATGAGCGCGAGATGGCCCTGGTGCAGGTTCCCCATGGTGGGCACGAAAGACACACGCAATTGCCCACGCAACTGGTCGCGCAGGTCTTCAATTGTGTGAACAACCTTCAATTTCGTCTCCGTATGCCTGGGGCATTATTTTTAGTTCGCGGCGCTGGTAAAGGCCAGTCGCACGTAGATGGGGGCGTAGGGCTCCGCCTGAGTGATCTCAAGCAGCAATTCACGCGACAACTCAAGCAAGGCCAGAAAATGCACCACGACCACGGCGATCGGCGCCCCTTCACGGATACGCTCCATGAACAGCTCGCCAAACTCGATGAAGCGCACCGAAGAAAGCCGCCTGAGGATGTGGGTCATGTGATCCCGCACGGACAATTGCTCGCGGGTGATGTGGTGGTTCGCATTGAGCTTGGCGCGCTTGAGAATATCGATCCAGGCCTGGCGAAGATCGTCGACGCTGACGTCGGGCTCAATGCGTTCGATGCGCAGATCCGCCAGCGCCTGGGCGCGAAAGAAATCGCGCCCGAGTTGCGGCAAGGCGTCGAGCTTTTGCGCGGCCAGCTTCATCTGTTCGTACTCGAGCAGGCGACGCACGAGTTCCGCGCGCGGATCCTCGGGCTCTTCCCCGGTGTCGGCCTTGCGCACGGGCAGCAACATGCGCGCCTTGATTTCGATGAGCATGGCCGCCATCAGCAGGTATTCGCCGGCAAGCTCAAGATTGCGGGAGCGGATCTGATCGACGTAAGAAAGATATTGCCGGGTCACCTCAGCCATCGGAATGTCGAGGACGTTGAAGTTCTGTTTGCGAATCAGGTAGAGCAGCAGATCCAGCGGTCCCTGGAAGGTCTCAAGAAAGACCTCGAGCGCATCCGGCGGGATGTAGAGATCGGCAGGCATCGAGAACAAGGGCTCGCCATAAAGGCGCGCCAACGCCACGGCATCAACCACATCCGGGGTCGTGTCGACGGACGGCTCCACCAGGGCGTCAAGACGCCCTTCAGGAACGCTTGCCTGCTGCATGCGAGGGGCTAGTCGTTCTGGTAGACGTACGGCTGCTGTCGGACGCAGGCCTGGCGGAAGTCCTCCTGCAACTCGGGATCCTGGGCCTTATCCCAGAGCAGGGCACGCCCGTCAAGCTGGCGCTGCTCGACGCCGGCGTGTTCTTCCTTGAACGACTTCAGGAACTGCGTGAATTCGGATGTGTAGAGTGTGGGCATTTCAGTCTGCCATAATTAGTTTGACTCGCGCCTAGTGTACTGTAGACAGGATTTCGCAAAGCCCCATGCGGCCCCCCACCCCCGACACCCCGCCGCCCACGCCATTGCCGACACAACCGGGGCGCATGATTCCGTTCCTGGTGGGCTGCGCGCTGTTCATGCAAATGCTCGATTCGACGATCGTCGCAACGGCACTTCCGGCGATGGCGGTCGCCCTGGGCACCGATCCGGTGCAACTGAACATCGCCATCACCTCCTACCTCCTGGCCGTGGCGGTCTTCGTGCCGATCAGCGGGTGGGCCGCGGACCGCTTTGGCGCCAGGCGGGTGTTCATTCTGGCAATCTGCATTTTCACGCTGAGTTCGCTGACATGCGCCCTTTCGCTCAGCGTCCTGCAACTCGTGATATCGCGAACCATGCAGGGCGTCGGCGGTGCCATGATGGTGCCCGTGGGTCGCATCATCCTGCTGCGCACGTTCCCCAAGCATGAACTCCTCAAGGCCATGGCCTTCCTTTCCCTGCCCGCGCTCGTCGGCCCGATCATCGCGCCGCCCCTGGGCGGTTTCCTGGTGACGTACGCCTCCTGGCACTGGATCTTCCTGATCAACGTTCCCATCGGTGCCATCGGCGTGCGCCTGGTGATGCTGCATATCCGGGAATTCGAGCCTGACGGCAAGGACCACCCGCTGGACGTGCTCGGATTCCTCCTCTCGGCCAGTTTCATGGCGGCCCTGGTGTGGGGGTTCGCGTCGCTGGGCCGGCCCGGAGTGCCTCTCTGGTCATCGATGGCGATCATCGTATTCGGGGTCGCCAGCGCCGTCGTGTTCGTATGGCATGCGCGCAGGCATGCGGACCCTATCCTTGACCTTTCGCTACTGAACATCCCGACCTTCGAGATCGCGACGCTGGCCGGAAACCTCTGCCGCTTCACGATCGGCGCCACCCCCTTCCTGCTCGCGATGCTGCTTCAGGTGGGGTTCGGCCTTTCTGCGATTTCCGCAGGCCTCATCACCTTCGTCGGCGCGGTCGGCGCCATGCTGATGAAATTTACGGCGCCTCCGATTCTCAGGCACTGGGGATACCGGCGTGTGCTGATGGTCAACGCGGTTCTCACCGGAGCAGGGGTACTGTGCTGCGCCGGATTCACGCCGACAACGCCGATGGCGGCGATGCTTGGCGTCCTGCTGATGGGAGGGTTCTTCCGTTCGCTTCAGTTCACTGCACTGAATACGCTCGCCTTCGCCGATATCCCCCACGAACGCATGAGCCGCGCCAGCAGCTTCGCCGCCATGACGCAACAATTGTCTGTCAGCCTGGGGGTCGGAATCGCCGCCGGCACGCTCAACGTCAGCATGGCGCTTCGGGGGGACGGATCGCTCGCCATCGCGGACGTCGTGGCCGGATTCATCGTGATCGGCCTGCTATGCGCCCTTGCCGCAATCATGTTCAGACGATTGCCCGAGCACGCCGGTCAGGCGCTGCACGGCGGCTGACCACCGCGACCGACCCGGCGCGCGTTTGCACGCCTGGCATGCCGGTCGCGCGAGCCCGCAAATTCGATCAGTTCACCTGGGCGCCCGACAGCCGGACAATTTCCTGATACTTTTCGCGCTCAGCGCGCACCATATCGGCAAATTGCGCTGTCGTCAGGACAGGAGCGACCGAACCCATCGCCGCCAGGCGCTCGACCACCACAGGATCGGCCAGCGCGGCCTGGTAGGCCGCATGAAGTTTTTCGACGATGGGTGCCGCAGTCCCGGCCGTGGTGAACACGCCAAACCAGGTGCCGATGTCAAAGGGCTTGACCCCCGATTCCTCAACCGTCGGAACACCGGGAAGCAGCCCGCTGCGCGTGGTTGTCGTCACTGCCAGCGCCGTGACCTTGTTGTCGCGGATGAGGCCTGCCGCAGCCGCGAGATTGTCAAACATGAAATCCGACTGACCCGAGAGCAATGCAAGTTGCGCCGGAGAGGCGCCCTGGTACGGCACGTGGACGACGTCGATTCCGGTGCGCGCGCGCAGGAGTTCGCCCGCGAGATGGCCTGCGCTGCCAGACCCACCCGAGCCATAGTTCAGCTTGCCCGGATTTGCCTTCGCAAAAGCGACCAGGTCCTGAACCGAGCGGATGCCGTTCTTTGCCGCGAACTCCCGATTGATCACCAGCACGTTCGGCACGGACGCGACGAGCGCGACCGGGGCGAAATCGCGGACGGCGTCATACGGAATCGCGGCAAACAGCCAGGGGTTGATCGCATGCGTGGCAACCGCCCCCATGACGAGGGTATTGCCATCCGGCGCAGCCTTGGCGACGATATCCGCGCCGATGTTGCCGCCGGCGCCGGACTTGTTCTCGACGATCACCTGCTGCCCGAGCGCCGGGCGCACCTTCTCGGCGAGCAGGCGCGCCGTCGTATCCAGCGGGCCGCCAGGCGGATAGGGCACGATAAAGCGCAGAGGTTTCGTGGGCCAGGCCTGCGCGGCGTCGCCCGAAGGTGTTTGCGCGCGCGCCGAACCTGCGGGCAGGAGCGCGAGCGCGCTCACCATGGCGAGGATCGACAAAAATGCGGGAAATCGGTTGGGCAGAATCACGGCGAGCCTCTGGAAGGTGCGAACCAGCAGAGTTTAAGGCGTGGCGCGACGCCGGCCAAACCGACGGACTGCGCTCGCATCCTGCCGGACCTGGTGAACCACGCCAGACGAGTTGGGCCAGGCCTCGTCGCTTGAGGTGTGGCAGGTCAAACCATCAGGTCTAGTGCAGTATCTGGCTCAGGAAGAGCTTGGTGCGCTCGTTTTGCGGGTTGTCGAAGAAAGCATCGGGCGTGTTCTGCTCGATAATCTCGCCCCGATCCATGAAGATCACCCGATCGGCCACCTTGCGGGCGAATCCCATCTCGTGTGTGACGCAAAGCATGGTCATGCCCGTGTCCTTGGCCAGGCCCACCATGACATCCAGAACCTCCTTGACCATTTCGGGGTCGAGCGCGGAAGTGGGCTCGTCAAACAGCATGATCTTTGGCTGCATACAGAGTGAGCGCGCAATGGCCACCCGCTGCTGCTGCCCGCCCGACAGTTGTCCCGGAAACTTCAAGGCCTGCTCGGGGATCCGCACGCGCTCAAGATATTTCATTGCCCGCGCTTCGGCTTCGGCGCGCGGGGTCTTGAGAACCCAGATCGGACCGAGGGTGAGGTTTTCGAGCACGGTGAGATGCGGGAAAAGATTGAAATGCTGGAACACCATCCCGACATCCTTGCGGATTGCCTCGATTTGCCGCAAATCGTTGGTCAGTTCGATGCCATCGACGCTGATGTGGCCGGACTGGTGCTCTTCAAGCCGGTTAATGCACCGGATGAGCGTGGATTTGCCTGAGCCGGAGGGCCCGCAGATGACAATTCGCTCGCCCTGCCCAACATCGAGGTTGATGTTGCGCAGCACGTGGAACTTGCCGAACCACTTGTTGACGTCCTTCATTTGTATGATGGCGTCCGCCATGCGTATCTCCAGGTCTAGCGCTGATGGTCCGTGGCCAGCCGCTTTTCGAGCGACTGGCTGTACTTGGACATCGAGAAACAGAAGCCAAAATAAATAAGCGAGATGAACACGTACACCTCGGTACTGAATCCTCGCCAGGCCTGGTCGGCCAGTGCGGCCTTGGCAGCTTGCGTCAGGTCGAAAATACCGATGATCACGACCAGCGAAGTGTCCTTGAACATGGCGATGAAAATCCCCACCATCGGCGGGATGACAATCTTGAGCGCCTGGGGAAGGATCACGAGCCTCATCGTTTGCCAGTACGTCAGCCCGATGGAGTCGGCTCCCTCGAACTGACCCTTCGGAATGGCCTGCAATCCGCCACGCACCGTTTCGGCAATGTAGGCGGCCGCGAAGAGGATGATGGCAATCTGGGCGCGCAGCAGTTTGTCGATGGACATGCCCTCGGGCAGGAACAGTGGCAACATCACGGCCGACATGAACAGCAGGCTGATCAGCGGCACGCCCCGGATCAACTCAATGTAGACGATGCAGATCGACTTGATCGCGGGCATGTGCGATCGGCGCCCCAGGGCAAGAAGCACCCCGACCGGAAACGCGAAGGCCACGCCGAACGTCGACAGGATCAGCGTCAGCGGCAGACCGCCCCAGAGGCTGTTCTCGACGTACTTCAGCCCGAAAACGCCGCCCCACATCAGCACGCCGACGGCGACAAGGGCCACGACCCAGACCAGTGCGAGCCACGCGTGCCAGAACCGCCTGTTGCCGCTGATGACGATGACGGCCAGCAGGAGGGCAGTCGCGAGCAACGGACGCCATTGCTCGTCGTAGGGGTACAGCCCGAAGAGGATGAGGCGATGCTTTTCGACGATGAATGCCCAACAGGCACCGCCCGTGCCACGGCATTCCTGGGCGCTGCTCGCATGCACGGTCGACTTGATGAACAGCCACTCGATCATCGCCGGCACCGCCGCCAGCAGCAACCAGACCGACAGCAGCGTCAGGAGCGTATTGAACGGCGATGAAAACAACTGGGCGCGCGCCCAGGCCCACGCAGAGATGCTCTTGCGCGGGGCTTGCTGCTCCGGCGATTGGGACGGTTGATCGAGCGACGCCATTTCAGCGCTCCACCAGCGCGATGCGCTTGTTGTACCAGTTCATGAACAGTGAGATCGACAGGCTCACCGTCAGATATGCCGCCATGATGATCATGATGCCTTCGATCGCCTGCCCGGTCTGGTTCAGCGTTGTGTTCACCACCGACACGATGTCGGGATAACCGATGGCGACCGCCAGGGAGCTGTTCTTGGTAATGTTCAGGTACTGGCTGGTCATCGGCGGGATAATGACCCGAAGGGCTTGCGGCAGCACGACCAGCCGCAGCACCAGCGCGTTACGCAAGCCGAGCGCGCCTGCGGCCTCCCACTGGCCATGGTTCACCGACTGGATGCCCGAACGCACCACCTCAGCAATAAAGGCAGAGGTATACACAACCAACCCGATCAGCAGCGCCGCGAACTCGGGCGACAGGGTGACGCCGCCGACGAAGTTGAACCCCTTGAACACCGGCATATCGAGCGTCAGCGTGCCGCCGCCCGCCAGCATCGTCAGCCCGGGCAGCGCCAGCACCAGCACGGTGGATACGCTCCAGATGGGAAAAGTCTGCCCGGTTTTCTCCTGCCGACGGCGCGCCCAGAGGACAATCGCGACAATGGCGACGATGGCCAGCATCAGCCCGCCAAACAGCCACGCCACACCATCGCCCTCCACCCAGGGCATCTTGATACCGCGATTTGAAACAAAAACGCCCGGCATCGGCTTGAGCGCCTGTCGCGGACCCGGCATCGTCTCGGCGATGATCGCGTACCAGAAAAACAGTTGCAGGAGCAGGGGGATGTTACGCATCACCTCGACATACACGCGGGCCAGACCACTGACGAGCCAGTTCCTGGAAAGACGGGCGATGCCGACGATCGTACCAAAGATCGTTGCGAACACGATGCCGAACACCGCCGTGCGCAACGTATTCAGAATGCCGACAGTAAGCGCCCTGCCGTAAGTATCGGCGGGCGTGAAGGAAATCATGCTTTCGCCAATGGCGAAGCCAGCCTCGCGTGACAGAAACCCAAAACCGGAAGCGATGTTGCGCACCGCAAGGTTGTGCAGCGTGTTGTGGACAAGGAACCAGACCACGCCGCCCACGGCACACAACGCCACCACCTGGTAGACGATCGAGCGCACGCCCGGATCGGACCAGGAAAGTCGTTTCGGCCGCGGCGTGCCGCTTGCTGGTTTTGTCATGGTTGCGTCAGAAAAAAGACGGGCGACCAGTCACGACTGATCGCCCAGGCTTGATCTTGTGCAATCAGCGGATCGGCCAGCCGTACATGATGCCGCCCTTGGTCCATTGCTGGTTCAGGCCGCGTGGCAGTTTCAGCGGGCTGTCGGCGCCAACGTTGCGCTCGAAGCTCTGACCATAGTTGCCCACCTGCTTGGCAATGCTGTAGGCCCACTTCTCGTCAACGCCCAGGTTCTTGCCCATGCCGGGTGTCACGCCAAGGATGCGCTGCACATTGGGGTTGTTGCTTTTGAGCATGTCGTCGACGTTGGCGCTCGTCACGCCATATTCCTCAAGCTCCAGCATCGCAAACAGCGCCCAGCGCACGACGTTGAACCACTGCTCGTCGCCCTGGCGAACCATGGGGCCGAGCGGCTCCTTGGAAAAATCCTCGGGGAGGATGAGGTAGGCGTCCGGATTCGTGAAGGTCGAGCGCGAGCTGGCCAGGCCGGACTTGTCCGTCGTGTAGGCGTCGCACCGACCAGAGACGAAAGCGCCGACGACCTCGTCGAGCTTTTCGATCACGACGGGTTTGAATTCGATCTTGTTGGCACGGAACCAGTCGGCCAGGTTGAGCTCCGTGGTGGTGCCCGGCTGTACGCAAACGGTTGCGCCGTTGAGTTCCTTGGCGCTCTTGACGTTCAGGTCCTTTTTAACGATCACGCCCTGGCTGTCATAGAAGTTCACGCCGGTACCGATCATCCCCTGGGTGGTGTCGCGCGTCAGGGTCTGCGTGGTGTTTCGCGTCAGCACGTCGATCTCGCCGGACTGAAGCGCGGTAAAGCGTTGCTGCGACGTCAGCGGCGTGACTTTGAACTTGGATGCATCATTGAACAAGGTGGCGGCAATCGCACGGCACATATCGATGTCCAGGCCTTTCCATTCGCCCTTGCTGTCGGCCGCCGAAAAACCGGCAACCCCGGTCGAGACGCCGCACTGTACGAAACCCTTCTTCTTGACTGCATCGAAAGTCTGGCCAGCCTGTGCCACGGTACTTGCGGCGAGAAGGGCTGCGCCGAGGGCTGCGAATTTAAGTGCTTTCATTTGACGTTCTCCGGTCACATCAGGAAACAGCCGATGCTTATCGGCCGCAAGACAGGTGGTCAGGCTCGCCTGCTGGGCGAGCATGCCGAGTCACGAATGGTATCCGTGCACTTGAGTCGACTGTATGAGGGAAATCCCTCGCCGTCAATACGCCTTTCGCCCGCTTTGCAGCGCCAGACGTCGCGCGACCTGACCCGTGTGGACACTTCCGGACAGCGTTACTATTGCGCATCAGCCCACACTCGCCATGATCGAATTCCAACACGTATTCAAATCCTATGGCCATGGCCGGAACATCCTTTCCGACATCAGTTTTCGGGTGTCGGCGGGCGAGTTCATCCTGGTTTCGGGTCCTTCCGGGGCCGGCAAATCCACGCTGCTCAAAATGATTGGCGGTCTTGAACCGCCTACCCGGGGGACAATCCAGGTCAACGGGCAGCGTCTTGACCAGCTTTCCGCCCGTGCTCGACCCTACCTGCGCCGCGCCGTGGGTGTCATCCTGCAGGATACACACCTGCTGTACGACCGCAGCGCGATCGCCAACGTCCTGCTGCCGCTCGCCGTCACCGGATTGGCGCCCGCGCAAGCGCAGGCCCGCGCCAGGGCGGCGCTCGAAAAAGTCGGGCTCTCGACCAAGGAGGACGTCAATCCCATTGAGTTGTCCGGCGGCGAGCAACAGCGCCTGGCGATAGCCCGGGCAATCGTCAACCGCCCGGCTATCCTGATCGCCGACGAGCCGACAGCAAACCTCGACCAGGACACGGCTCGCCGAATCATGAGCGTCTTTCGCGACTTCAACCGCGGGGGCGTGACCACGCTGATTGCGTCGCACGACGAAGCGTTGCTCGCGGACTACGCCAGCAGGACATTCCGCATCGAACCCGGGCAGTTCAACGATCTCGGCGAACGCCGCGCCCGGCCAGGCGGCGCCCACGCGTCCGGGCACGCAGGGGATCTTCCGTCCGGGAGGACGGCATGAAGAGCTGGGCTCGTCACCACCACTACGCACTGAAGGTATCGCTGCGGCGACTGGCAGCGCAACCCTTTTCCTCGCTCGCCAATCTGCTGGTCATTGCGTTGGCCCTTTCGCTGCCGCTGCTTGGCGCGGCGCTCCTGATCTCCGTGCAGCCCGTGGCGCGCCAGGTGTCCGTCACGCCCGAACTCACCCTGTTCCTGAAGCGCGATGCGGCGAGCGGCGTTGCGGACCAGATCGCAACGCGCATCCGCAAGGAGCACGCGGGCCAGGTCGAGGGTGTTCGGGTCGTGCCCAAGGATCGCGCGCTTGCGGAGTTGCGTTCAAACCCCGCCTGGGAGCAGGCGCTGAAGGTGCTTCCAGGCAATCCCCTTCCAGATGCCGTGGTCGTCACCCTTGCCCAGGGAGACGATCTCGCGGTTCGCGCAAATACCCTCGCGCAGGCCTGGCGCAAGTGGGCCGGGATTGATCTCGTGCAACTGGACAGTGCCTGGGTACAGCGCCTTGAGGCGCTCTTGCGCTTCGCGCGCATCGGCTTGCTGCTTCTGGCGGCGAGCGTCGCGCTGGTGGTGCTTGCGACCGTCTTCAACACCGTGCGCATGCAGGCGCTTTCCCAGCGCGAGGAGATCGCAGTCGCGCGCCTGGTGGGCGCCACCGAGGGCTTCGTGCGCCGGCCGTTTCTTTACCTGGGCGCGATTACCGGCAGCGTGGCGGCCCTGATCGCCATCGCGGTGGCCCGCATTGCCCTGGTTCCCCTGAACAGCGCCCTGGCCAGCCTTGCGCGCAGCTACGACGCCGAGTTCGCGCTCCATCTTCCTCCCGCCACCGCGCTGGGCGCGGCCGTCATCGGCGTCGCGGTGCTCGGCGCGCTTTCCGCGCGCTGGTCCGTCTCGCGCAATACCCGTTTCTAGCCGGTCGCAACGGCGTTCATGCAGGTGATTGCCCGCCCGCCTGTCAGCCAGGCGCGTGGGCAGCGCCGGTCAGGCCGCTTCGTCGCTCGAAGGCCGGTGGCAGGCGGTGTCGAAATCCTCGAGGCATCGGATGCGCAACGCTGCAGCCTTGACCATCGAAGCCTCCTTCACGTGTCCGTAGCCCCTAATCTCTTCTGGAACGCTGGCAACGCGCACGGCGGCTTCGAGCGTCGCGTTGCTCAATCGTGGCAGAAGATTTTCGATCGTCTGGCAATATTCCCCGATGAGCGCACGCTCGGCACGCCGCTCCGCAGTTCGCCCAAACGGATCGAACCAGGTCCCCCGAAGTCCGCGCAAGGCCGCCAGGATTTTGAATGCCTTGAGCGCCGAGGCACCATAAGGCCGCTTGACCAAATGACCACGGTCGTCCTTGCGGGCGAGCAGAGGCGGCGCGAGGTAAAACCGCAGCGACCAGTCCCCCTCGAATTTGCTGGCAATCGATTTCAGGAATTCGCCGTCGGAATACAGGCGCGCGACTTCGAACTCGTCCTTGTAGGCCATCAATTTGTATAAGTAGCGCGCGACCGCCGACGCCAGGCGGGTCGTGCCTGTCGCGGTGCGCTCCGACGCGGCCACCCGGTCGACAAACGCCGTGTAGCGCCCCCCGTAGGCTGCATTCTGATACTTGCGCAACTCGGCAGCCCGATGCTCGCGCAGCTGCTCCAGCTCGCCACCTCCGCGTCGAAATTCGATCACGGTCGATTGGCCGGGCGCGGGCGCATTCGAATCGCGCCCCGGGTGAAGAAGGCGCGAAAGCCAGCCCGGGTCATGGGCGGCGCGCCTTCCCCATTGGAATGCCTCAAGGTTCTTTTCGACCTGAACATCGTTCAGCGTAATGGCCCGCTCCAGGGATTCCCTCTGAAGCGGAATCCAGCCTTTCTGCCAGGCGAAACCGATCATGATCGGATTGGCGTAGACCGCATCGCCCAGCAAGCGCACCGCAAGCTCGGTCGCATCGACCGACTCGACGCGGCCCGCGCCGCAGGCCTTGTCGATATCGTGACGAAGGTCTGCGCCCGGCATGCACCAGTCCGGATTTCCAATGAACGCGGCGGTGGGCGTCACGTCGGAATTGAGCAGCGCGCGCGTGCGCCCGGGCCGCATGCGTGCGAGCGCTTCGGGCGATGACCCGACGACCAGATCCCCGCAGAGCACGAGATCCGCATCGCCCATCGCGATGCGCGTATTGCGAATCGCCTCGCCGCCCTGCGCGATGATCGCGTGGGAATAGACTGCGCCGCCCTTCTGCGCCAGGCCTGCCATGTCGAGCACCGATACCGATTTGCCCTCGACGTGCCCCGCAACACCGAGCAGCTGGCCGATGGTCACGACGCCGGTGCCGCCGACGCCCGCGACGAAAATCCCATAGGCGCCGTCGGGCGCAGGCACCGCAGGCACCGCAGGAGACGGAATCGACGCAGGGTCAAGGCCAGAGCCCTCAGCGCGCCTTGGCGCCCGCAGCTTGCCGCCCTCGACCGTCACGAAGCTCGGGCAAAACCCGTTCAGGCAGGAAAAATCCTTGTTGCAGCTTGATTGATTGATCACGCGCTTGCGGCCAAACTCGGTTTCGAGCGGTTCCACCGACAGGCAGTTGGATTTCTGCGAACAATCGCCACAGCCTTCACATACCCGGTCGTTGATGATGACGCGCCGTGCAGGATCCGGATAGGCGCCGCGCTTGCGCCGGCGGCGCTTTTCTGTCGCGCAGGTCTGGTCATAAACAAGGACCGAGACGCCGGGAAAGGAACGCAACCCGATCTGAACGTGATCGAGCTCGTCACGATGCAAGACTTCGACACCTGCGGGAAGATCGGTGACGTCCTTGTATTTCCCCGGATCATCGGTCACGACGACCACTTTGCCGACACCCTCGGCCGCAACCTGTCTGGCGATCATCGGTACCGTCAGGGGTCCGTCCACCGGTTGTCCGCCTGTCATCGCGACCGCATCGTTAAACAGGATCTTGTAGGTCATGTTGACCTTGGCCGCGACCGCTGCCCGCACCGCGAGCAATCCGGAATGGAAATAGGTGCCGTCCCCCAGGTTGGCGAATACGTGCTCCTCGCTGGTAAACGGAGACTGGCCGATCCACGGCACGCCTTCGCCGCCCATTTGGGTGAACACTTCGGTGTTGCGTCCCATCCAGCGCACCATGTAGTGGCATCCGATGCCTGCCAGCCCGCGCGAACCTTCCGGAATGCGCGTCGACGTATTGTGCGGGCAGCCAGAGCAGAACCAGGGCTTGCGCTCCGTCACCACGCGCGGCTGGGCGAGCTCCCGGTTGCGTGCATCGATCCAGGCCAGCCGGGACTCGATCCCGGCCCGCACGTCATCGGGTAGGGTAAATCGCAGCAGCCGCGTCCCGATGGCGCGCGCGACGATCGCCGGCGAAAACTCGTAATGCGCGGGCAATAGCCAGCGGCCCTGCGGCAAAGCCCACTCACCGCCATCCTGCTCGTCGAATTTACCCGACACGCGTGGAATCTTCTTTCCGCGTCCCATCCAGCCAAACAGCTCTTCCTTGATCTGGTACTCCAGCACCTGACGCTTTTCCTCGATCACGAGGATATCGTCGAGGTTTTCGGCGAAAGTCTGCAGGCTCGCGGACTCCATCGGCCACACCATGCCGACCTTGAGCAGTCGCAAACCGATCCGCTGGCACACCTGCGGCGAAAGTCCGAGATCGGCGAGGGCCTGCAGCGTGTCGAGGTGCGCCTTGCCCGAGGTCACGAGACCCATACGGGCCTCGCCATCGGGCACGTGCCAACACTGGTGGCTCAGTTTGTTGGCGCGTGCGAAGGCCAGCGCGGCATAGAGTTTGTAATCCAGGAGCCGTGCCTCCTGCGCGAGCGGGGTATCCCCCAGCCGGATGTTGAGCCCGTCCGGCGGAAGGATGAAGTCCTCCGGCAGGACAATGCGCGTTCGATCCGGATCCACCTCGATGGTTGCCGACGCCTCGACGATGTCGGTGATGCACTTGAGCCCCACCCATATTCCGGCATAGCGGCTCATCGCCCAGCCCAGCATCCCGAAATCCAGGATTTCCTGCACTGTTGACGGAAACAGCACCGGCATCATGCAGGCCTTGAGGATGTGGTCGCTCTGGTGCGGCAGCGTCGATGACTTGGCCGGATGATCGTCGCCCACAACGGCCAGCACCCCGCCGAGCAGCGCGGTACCTGCGGCATTGGCGTGCTTGAACACGTCGCCGCAGCGATCAACGCCGGGCCCCTTGCCGTACCACATGCCAAAAACGCCGTCGTAGCGCGCACCGGGAAAGAGGTTCACCTGCTGCGTGCCCCACACGGCGGTCGCGGCCAGATCCTCATTCACGCCAGGCCGAAAAACCACATGGTGCGCGGCGAGCTGGGCGGACGCCTTCCAGAGGCTCTGGTCCAGGCTTCCCAGCGGGGAGCCGCGATAGCCGGAGATGAACCCTGCCGTATTCAAACCGGCGCGCTCGTCGTGCATACGCTGGTTCATCGGCAGCCGAACCAGAGCATGTATGCCGCTCAACCAGGCCCGCCCGGTCCTCAGGTCGTATCGATCCTCAAGGCGCGCTGCGTTCAGGGCCTGCCATTGTTCCGGCGTAAAGGGGGCATTCATGCGTCTGGTCTCCTCGTGGGCAGTGTTCAACCGGGCAGCTCACCGGCGGCCGCTCTTATGAAGCGCCTCGCGAGCCCGGCAAAGACTGACGCCGACGGGCTCACCGCAGGACGCCATGAAGTCTCTTTTAACCGCAAGGCGTGACTTCGGGCAAGTTGCCCACCGAAGGCATAATGGATGCCATGAAGTTCGCATCCCGCATCATTGCCTGGCAACGCACGCACGGTCGACATCAGCTCCCCTGGCAGCAGACTCGCGACCCTTACCGGGTCTGGCTTTCGGAGATCATGCTCCAGCAGACGCAGGTGTCGGCCGTGATCCCCTATTACGAAAAATTTCTTGCCCGGTTCCCCGATGTCGCCACGCTTGCGAACGCGCCCGCCGGTGACGTGATGGCCCACTGGGCTGGGCTCGGGTATTACGCACGAGCGCGCAACCTGCACGCCTGCGCCCAGTCGGTGATGCGTGACTGGCACGGGCAGTTCCCCTCCCGCGCAGAGGATCTCGAATCGCTTCCCGGCATCGGGCGCAGCACGGCCGGCGCGATCGCGGCCTTCTGCGCAGGCATTCGGGCACCGATTCTGGACGGCAATGTGCGGCGTGTGCTCAGCCGTCACTTCGCCATCGACGGCGACCCGACGTCTGCGGGCACGATCGCACGTCTCTGGGAGTTGGCGCAATCGCTGCTGCCGTCTCAGGCCGCCTGTCGCCGTGATCCGAACGCCATGGCATCCTATACGCAGGGCCTGATGGATCTTGGGGCCTGCGTCTGTACGCGAAGCGCACCGAACTGCATCGCATGCCCTCTCGCAGGATCGTGCATCGCTCGCGCGGACAATCGCACGCACGAGCTTCCCCCCCCGCGCGCACGCCGCGCGCAACCTGAGCGAGAGGTGGGCGTCCTGATCGCGATTCACCGCGGAATGTTCCTGCTGGAGCGGCGAGCGCCGAAGGGCATTTGGGGAGGGCTTTGGAGCTTGCCCGAGTTCGAGGCGGAACTGGATGCGCCAACGGCCTGCGACGAAATCGGGCTGGTTGCCGCATCGATCCAGCCAATGGCGTCGTTTTCACACACGTTCACGCACTTTCGGCTCATCATTCATCCGTGGCTGGTGCACGCGCAATCTCTTGCCGCTGGCGGCGCACAGCCCGTTCACCGCGAATGGATTGACGCGAACGCCCTGGACCGCGCCGGCATGCCGGCACCGGTGCGCAAGCTGCTGTCGGAAGTGATCGCGGCCGGGCTCGTCGAGCCCTAGCGCGCCGGCGGCCGGTAGCGGCTGATGCTCATCAGGATGCCGCACGCGATGCCGATTGTCAGCAGGGCCGTGCCGCCATAGCTCAGCAAGGGAAGTGGGACGCCCACGACGGGCAGTACCCCGGTCACCATGCCCACGTTGACAAAAACGTAGATGAAAAAAATCATCGTGAGCCCGCCTGCGAGAAGCCGCCCGAAATGTGTGGGCGCCCTGACGGCGATCGCCAGCCCCCTGGCCAGCAACAATGCATACAGGGCAAGCAGCATGACGCCGCCGTACAGCCCGAATTCCTCGGCGAATACCGCAAAGATAAAGTCGGTCGTCCTCTCGGGGATGAAGTCCAGGTGGGTTTGCGTCCCCCGCATGTAGCCCTTGCCGTACACCCCGCCCGATCCGACAGCGATTGTCGACTGGATCGTGTGAAAGCCTTTGCCCAGGGGATCGGTGCTTGGATCCAGCAGGGTGCAGATACGGTGCTTCTGGTAATCGTGAAGCACCACCCAGTCGAGATTGTCGTTACAGAGTTCGTCCTGATGCGAGATCACGGCGCCGATGCCGATGACGCCGACGATCAGCGCCGGAATGAGCAGTTTGAACGAGAGCCCCGCGAAGTAAATCACACAGAACCCGGCGCCAAACACCAGCAGCGCGGTGCCGAGATCCGGTTGCTTGACGATCAGGGCAAACGGGACCATGACCAGCACGACCGCCAGGAGAAAATCCAGGACGCGCATGGGGCCTTCGCGAACCTGGAAATACCACGCCAGCATCAGGGGCACGGCGATTTTCATCATCTCCGAGGGCTGGATCCGCGTAAAGCCAAGATTGAGCCAGCGCGTTGCGCCCTTGCTGGTATCGCCGAAAAGATAGACGCCCACCAGCAACACCAGACCAAGTGCGTAAAACGGCACGGCGAGCTTCATGATGATGTGCGGAGGCGTCATCGCCACGACCCACATCGCAACCAGCGCCACCGCGAAGTTTCGGGTCTGATCGGCGAAACGCCAGTCAGTGCCGCCGACGGCAGAATGCATGACCAGCAGACCGATGCCCGCGAGAATCACCAGGATCAACATCAGAGGCCAGTCTATGGCGTTGAACATGCGCACGACAAAGGCGACCACGTATCTCATTGGGCACCTCCGGGTTGCGCCGCCGCCGAGACGCCCTGGGGCAACGGCTTGGACGCGGGATTCTGGTCGCGCAGCAACCAGTAGTCGAAGACCTTGCGCGCGATGGGCGCTGCGACACTGCCGCCCCAACCCGCATTCTCGACAATGACCGCGACCGCGATCCTGGGGTTTGCCGCGGGAGCATACGAGATGAAGAGCGAATGATCGCGCAGGCGCTCGTCAACCGCCGAGGCGCGGTACTTCGAGCCGCGCAAGCTGTACACCTGGGCCGTGCCTGTCTTGCCGGCGGTCTGGTAGGGCGCGCCCACGAATGCCTGGCGCGCTGTACCGACCGTTGTGACATCCGCGAGCGCACGCTTGACGACCTGCAGATTTTCCTTGCGCAGCGGAATTGTGTAGGACGGTTCGGACACAGTGAGCTTGCGCTCCTTCGTCCGGGTGTTTTCCAGCGCGCGCACCAGGTGCGGCTTCATATAGACGCCGTCGTTGGCAAGCACCGACGTGGCCTGCGCAAGCTGCATCAGGGTAAAGGCGTTGTAGCCCTGCCCGACTGCCACCGAGATCGATTCGCCGGCATACCAGCGTTGCTGCTCGCGTTTCTTGTAGGCATTGCGCTTCCATTCGGTGGACGGCAGGATGCCCCGCTTTTCGCCCTCGATATCGATCCCGGTGAGTTGTCCGAAACTGAAGGGCTTCATAAAATCGTGCAGGGGATTGATGCCGATTTCCGGCCCAAGCGAATAGAAATAGGTGTCGGACGAAACAACGAGCGCGCGGTGCATGTCGAGCGCCCCATAAGCGGTTGCGCCCGAATTGCGGAATCGCTGGCCGCCGAACTCGTAATACCCGGGGTCGTTGATGATGTCTGTTGCGCGACGACGATTGAGCTGGAGCGCCGCCAGAGCCACGAAAGGCTTGTAGGTTGAACCGATCGGATAAGTGCCAAAGACGGGCCGGTTGATCAGCGGATGGTCGAGCGATTCATTGAGTTGACGCCAGCTTTCCTGATCGATGCCGTCGATAAACAGATTGGGATCATAGGAAGGCTGCGAAACGAACGCCAGAACGTCGCCGGTGGCGGGTTCAATCGCGACCAGGGCTCCCCTGAAATCCTTGAACGCCTCCTCGGCGACACGCTGCAGGCCCATGTCGAGCGACAGCACCAGGTTGGCGCCGGGCACCGGATCGATACGGCGCAATACCCGCACCGGCCTGCCCCGTGCCGTGACCTCGACCTCCTGCATGCCGGTCTTGCCGTGCAGCGCCGTTTCCCACGTTTTCTCGAGGCCCTTCTTTCCGATCGTATCGGTGCCGCGGTAGTTGCCTGTCTCGCCACTTTCTTCCAGGGCCGCGACATCAGGTTCGGAGATGCGCCCGATATAGCCGACGACGTGTGCTGCCGACTTGCCCTGGGGGTATTCGCGCACCCACCGCGCGCGAAGCTCCACGCCCGGGAACTGAAACGAATGCGCTGAAAACCATGCCGCCTCGGTTTCATTGAGATTGTTGCGCAGGACGACGTTGGCGTACTTGCCCGCCTCGGCGATGCGCCGCTTGAACCTGCGCTGGTCGGTCGCACTGACATGCACGATGGGCGTGAGCTCGCTCAGGAGGTCGTCGATATTGCCCGCCCGGCCAGGCACCACTTCAATCGTGTAGCTCAGGAAGTTGCGGGCGAGCACCTCGCCATTGCGGTCGACGATCTCGCCGCGACGCGGCGGAATCGGCACCACGGCGATGCGGTTGCTGTCAGCGCGCGCCGCAAGGCCTTCGTGCCTGTCGACCTGCAGCACCCAGAATCGTGCAACCAGCACGCCAAAGCATCCGAGCGCGAACACGCCTGCGACGATGGCCCGCAAGAGGAATCTGTTGCGTTGCTGCTGCCCGGTTTTCTTGAACTCGAACATGTCGCCGCCAACTCAGACCGCAGTCCCGTCGACATCGTCCATCCGGTGCTGGGGAAGCAGCAGGACCCAGCCGACGGCAGGCCAGAGCGCCGCTGTCAGCACGACGCTGATCACCCAGGTCCACCCGGGCCAGAATCCCGCCTGCCAGGCCCCCGCCAGCACATCAACCAGCCGGCCAAGCAGAAACAACGGCAACAGGTGCATGCCCTGGCTCCAGAGATCGAAGCGCAGGAGTCTGCGGTGCAGCACGTGGGCTCCATACGCCACCAGCGTGTAATAGAGCGCCTGCTGGCCAAGCGGGCCCACATCATGGACATCCATCAGCAAACCGAACACGAACGCGGTGATCAACCCGACGCGACGGGATTGGTGCACGCACCAGAACACGATCACCAGCAGGAGCAGATCCGGCGCCGCGGACCACGCGCGCCAGGGCAGCAGGGACACCATCCACACGACCAGGATCGAACCCCACAGAAACCGGTTGCTGGTCAGGTTCTCGATTGGGTCAGGACGGACGGAATGGGGCCTGGGTACAGGTGGGCGTGTCGCGCGCGAGCGCGTGCCAACGGCCTTAGTTTGGCTGTTGCGCAGCATCGGACGACTCTTGCAGGCTGGGGCGGACTATGGGCGTCACCGGAGTTTCATTGCCATCGACGGGAACCTGTAGGACAAGGAAATGGCGATAACGTTCCGGATGCGATGAAGGGATTGCCTCGGCGCGGGCGAAACCGGAGGCGGAATTGCGCTGGACATCGTCAATGCGCGCGACCGGCAAGCCGGGTGGGAACACGCCCCCGACGCCGCTGGTGACCATCAGGTCGCCCTTCTGGATATCGGCATCGGCGGCGAAATATCGTACTTCGACTTTGCCGGGGGTCGACGAGCCGAAGGCAATCAGGCGCAGGCCATTGCGCAACAACTGCACCGGAATCGATACGACCTCATCGGTCAGCACGGCTGCTTCCGACGACATGGGAGTCACCCGGATGACCTGGCCCACCACGCCGCCCTCGTCGATCACAGGCATGCCCGGTGCGATTCCGGCCTTGCTGCCCTTGTTGAACACCAGGCGCCGGTTGAAGGCGTTGGCAGGCTCGTATAGCACTTCGACCACGATGGCGGGTTGGGCGACGACGCGGTCGAAGACGCCCATCAGGCGCCGTAACTGCGCGTTTTCCGCAGCAAGCTGGGCGGCCAGAGAGGAGACTTGCGCGAGCTCGATGCGCTGGCGCTGAAGCCCTTCGTTTTCCGATTTCACGAGCGCCGCAGCGTCATACCAATCGTGCACCATGTAGACGGCATCACGCGGTAGCAGAACAGCACGCTGAAAAGGATAGAGTCCGATCGACACGACTTGCCGAAGGGGATTGAGCGTCTTCCAGGTGGCATCCGTGAACAGGAGCGCCAGCGAGATCAACACCAGGATCGCAAGCGTGACTTCAGCAGGCGGGCCACGTCTAAAAAGTCGCAGTGTGACGTGTCGTTGCATGAATGCTCGTTGCCAGACCCCGCAAAGCAAAGCGCCGCTTGGATCGCCGCCTTGCGTTCACCCGGCTCGTCTGGGCGCCGGGTGCGGAGCCGCTTAGTCGTTGATGAAAATTGCGCCCAGTTTTTCGAGATGCTCAAGCGCATCGCCGCAGCCTCGGACCACGCAGGTGAGCGGATCTTCGGCAACGATGACGGGCAGGCCTGTCTCTTCCTGCAGCAGCCGGTCGAGATCTCGCAGAAGCGCTCCGCCGCCCGTCAGGGCAATACCCTTGTCGGTAATATCCGCCCCGAGTTCAGGCGGTGTGTTCTCGAGGGCGATCTTGACAGCCAGGACGATCTGGTTGAGCGGATCTGTGAGCGACTCGAGGATCTCGTTGGAGGACACCGTGAAACTACGCGGCACGCCCTCGGCCAGGTTGCGGCCCTTGACTTCGATTTCGCGCACTTCCGAACCGGGAAACGCGGATCCGATTTCTTTCTTGATCAACTCCGCGGTCGGTTCGCCGATCAGCATGCCGTAGTTGCGGCGGATGTAGTTGACGATCGCCTCGTCGAACTTATCACCACCGACGCGCACCGAACCCTTGTAGACCATGCCGCCGAGCGAAATGACGGCGACCTCGGTCGTGCCCCCGCCGATGTCCACGACCATCGAGCCGCTCGCGTCGGAGACATTCAGACCAGCGCCGATCGCCGCCGCCATGGGCTCTTCGATCAGGTAGACCTGACTTGCACCGGCACCGAGCGCGGATTCACGGATTGCGCGACGCTCGACCTGGGTCGAGCCGCAGGGAACGCAGACGATGATGCGCGGGCTGGGCGCAAACATGTTTCGCGGGTGCACCATGCGAATGAACTGCTTGAGCATCTGCTCGGTGACGGTGAAGTCGGCGATCACGCCGTCCTTCATGGGGCGAATGGCTTCAATGTTGCCAGGCACGCGACCAAGCATCTGCTTGGCCTCGCGACCAACGGCCTGAATGATTTTCTTGCCGCCAGGTCCGCCCTCGTGGCGGATCGCGACGACGGAGGGTTCGTCGAGCACGATCCCCTTGCCGCGAACATAGATCAGCGTGTTGGCGGTACCGAGGTCGATCGCCATATCGCTGGAAAAGTAACTACGCAGGAATCCGAACATGAGTGCTCAGCCAGAAAAAATGATGCGCCGGTAAGGGCGGATGCTGGCGAACGATGAACATCGTTCAAACGCACGCAACACGCCGAGAAGAGCCGTCTATCATAACTTATAATTGACAACCAGACCCGATATCGCATCCAGTCCGTCAACCTCGCGCCCGCCGCGATGTCCGGCCGTCGCGCCACTTCGGTCTGTTGCTCAACGATGGCGCCACCGCCCAACATCTCAGGTTAACTTAATTCACCCATGGCCCTGACAGAACAAGAAGTTGTCCGCATCGCCCGTCTGGCCAGGCTTCAGCTCACGCCTGCCCAGCAGTCACAGGCCCAGGCCGATCTCAACAAGATTTTCGGCCTGATCCAGGAGTTGCAGGCTGTCGATACCCGCGGCGTCGAGCCGCTCGCGCACCCACTCTCTGCGGTTGGGGACGTCGCGCTGCGCCTTCGCGAGGATATCGTCACCGAGATGACGTCAACCGATCGCCGCGCCGCCCTGATGGCCAACGGCCCGGGCGTGCGCGATGGCCTTTTCCTGGTTCCGAAGGTGATCGAATAATGTCCGGCCCCCTTGCCTCCTATACCGGCCTGGCCGCGCTGCGCCGGGCGCTCGATACGCGCGACGTCAGCGCCACCGAACTGGCCCGCGCTTCGCTCGCGGCCGCGCAGGCGCGCGACGACCTCAACGCGTTCGTCCACATCGATGAAGACCTCACCCTGGCACAGGCCCGCCATGCGGACGCAATGATCGAAGCGGGCACAGCCGGCCCGCTGACCGGCATCCCCATCGCGCACAAGGATGTGTTCGTCACGCAAGGCTGGCGCAGCACCGCGGGCAGCCGCATGCTCCGGGATTACGTCAGCCCCTATGACGCCACCGTCGTCGTGCGCCTTCAGGCGGCGGGCGCGGTATCGCTGGGCAAGCTCAATTGCGACGAGTTCGCCATGGGATCCGGCAACGAGCATTCGGTCCACGGCCCCGCGCGCAACCCCTGGGATCTTTCGGCCGTACCGGGGGGTTCCTCGGGTGGGTCGGCCGCCGCCGTCGCCGCGCGCCTGGTCATGGCCAGCATGGGCACCGATACGGGCGGCTCCGTACGACAGCCTGCTGCGCTGTGCGGCGTCAGCGGCATCAAGCCGACCTACGGCACGGTATCGCGCTACGGCATGATCGCGTATGGCTCCAGCCTCGATCAGGCAGGCCCTTTTGCCGCTGCCGCAGTTGACCTCGTCGACATGCTCGACACGATCAGCGGCTTCGATCCGCGCGATTCAACCAGCGCGGAGCACTGCAATGGTGAGGTGAACGCGCCGGGCCGCATCAGTCGCGACTTCGCCGCGTTCGGTCAGCAGTTCGCCCGATCGTCGGGCTTGCCATTGCAGGGCCTGCGCATTGGCGTTCCCCGCGAATACTTTGGCGCCGGCCTCTCGCCGCAAGTGGGCGATGCCATCGAAGCGGCCCTGGCGCAGTTCGAGGCGCTGGGCGCCACGCGCGTCGATATCTCGCTGCCCAATACGCGTCTGGCCATCCCGGCCTACTACGTGATCGCACCTGCCGAGGCCTCCAGCAATCTCGCGCGCTATGACGGCGTGCGCTACGGCCACCGCGCGGCATCCTACACCGACCTGGCCGACATGACAGGCCGCTCAAGGGCCGAAGGGTTCGGCGCCGAAGTGCAGCGCCGTATCCTCGTCGGCACCTACGTCCTTTCGCACGGATACTACGATGCCTACTACCTGCAGGCACAGCGCGTGCGACGCATGATCGCCGACGATTTCCAGGCAGCTTTGCGTGGGCATTGCGATGTCATCATGGGGCCGGTCACGCCGACCGTCGCAAAGCTGATCGGCGCCGACGCCGATGACCCGACGGCAGAGTGGCTCGCCGATATCTACACGCTTGGCCTGAACCTTGCCGGGCTTCCCGGCATGTCGATCCCCTGCGGTTTTGCGGCAGGCGCGTCAGGCAAGCCGCTTCCGGTGGGGCTGCAAATCATCGGGAACTACTTTGACGAAGGGCGTCTGCTTGCCGTCGCACACCAGTACCAGCTGGCGACCGACTGGCACCAACGCATCGCGGGGCAAGCATAATGGCATGGGAAATCGTCATCGGTCTCGAAACGCACACGCAGCTTTCGACCCACACCAAGATCTTTTCAGGCAGCAGCACCCAGTTCGGGGCGCTGCCCAACACCCAGGCCAACGAGGTCGATCTCGCATTGCCCGGGTCCCTGCCCGTCATGAACCGCGTGGCAGTGGAAAAGGCCATCCGGTTTGGTCTGGCGGTTGGCGCGACCATCGCGCCGCGCTCGATTTTTGCGCGCAAGAACTACTTCTACCCGGATCTGCCGAAGAACTACCAGATCTCCCAGTACGAGATCCCGGTCGTGCAGGGCGGGACGCTTACCTTCTTCCTGGATGGTCAGGAAAAGACCATCAACCTCACCCGGGCGCACCTCGAGGAAGATGCGGGCAAATCGCTGCATGATGACTTCATCGGCCCACACGGCGAGCTTTCAACCGGGGTCGACCTGAACCGCTCGGGCACCCCACTGCTTGAAATCGTCTCGGAGCCCGAAATGCGCTCCGCCGCCGAAGCCGTCGCCTATGCCAGGACACTGCACAGCCTGGTGGTCTGGCTCGGCATTTGCGATGGCAATATGCAGGAAGGATCTTTCCGGGTGGATGCCAACGTTTCGGTGCGCCCTGTCGGTCAGGCCGAATTCGGAACCCGCTGCGAAATCAAGAACGTCAACTCGTTTCGTTTCATCGAGCGCGCCATTCAGTACGAAGTACGCCGGCAGATCGAACTGATCGAAGACGGCGGCAAGGTCGTGCAGGAAACCCGGCTCTATGACGCCGATCGCGATGAAACCCGCAGCATGCGCAGCAAGGAAGACGCGCATGACTATCGCTACTTTCCCGATCCGGATTTGCCGCCGCTGGTCATCGCGCCGGAGTGGGTCGAAGAAGTGCGCGCCTCGCTGCCGGAGCTTCCCGCCGCACTGCGCGTGCGATTCATCGCCGACTACGGCCTTGCACCGATCGATGCGGCCCAGATTTCCTCAAGCCGCGAGCTGGCCGCCTACTTCGAAGACGTCGTGCGCGCGCTGCCCGCCGGCCAGGCAAAGCTTGGCGCCAACTGGGTCATGGGCGAGGTCTCGGCCGCGCTGAACCGCGAGGAAATGGACATCACGCAATGCCCGGTGGCCGCTACGCAGCTTGCCGCACTGGTGGCGCGCGTCATCGACGGCACGATTTCAAACAAGATCGCAAAAGATATCTTCGCGGCGATGTGGCAGGGCGAGAGCGGCGGGGATGCCGATGCGATCATCGAGGCCAAGGGGCTGAAGCAAATCAGCGATACCGGCGCCATCGCGTCCATGATCGATACCGTCATCTCGGACAATCCCGCGATCGTCGCGGAATACCGGGCCGGAAAGCAAAAGGCCTTTAATTCGCTCGTCGGTCAGATCATGAAGGCGGCAAAGGGCAAGGCCAACCCGCAGCAGGTCAATGACCTGCTCAAGGCGAAGCTCGACGCGTAGGCCCCCTGCGTATGGGATCCATGGCATTCAGGGTCCATGCGCACGGCCCCCTTTGCGCCCGGGCATCCGCCCACCCACCGCTCAACGGAGCCTGCCGCACTGCCGGTTAGAGATTAAACGCCGTAGCGGGCGCGGTACGCCAGTACCGCATCCCGATGCGCAGCGAACTCGGCGTTGTCTGCGAGCAGCGCCAGGATATCCTGCAGCGAAGCGATGCTGACAACAGGCAACCCATAGCGCTGCTGCACCTCCTGCACAGCCGAGTGCGGTGAAAGCTGCCCGTCGGCACCCGCGCGCTCCATGCGGTCCATCGCGATCAGCACGGCGACCGGCTCGGCGCCGGCGCCGCGGATGATGTCGACGGACTCGGCAACCGAGGTCCCCGCCGTGATGACGTCATCGATGATGACAACCCGCCCCGCCAGGGGCGCGCCCACCAGCAGACCGCCCTCGCCGTGGTCCTTGGCCTCTTTGCGGTTATACGCAAAAGGCACATCGCGGCCTTGCATGCCAGCGTTGTTCGCAAGCGCCACGGCCGTTGCAGTGGCCAGCGGGATCCCCTTGTAGGCGGGCCCGAACAGCATGTCGAACGACACGGCGGAATCGATCAGCGCCTGCGCATAAAACTGCGATAATCGCCCGACGGAGCCACCGCGGTTAAACAGCCCCGCATTGAAAAAGTAGGGGCTGGTTCGCCCAGACTTGGTGACAAAGCTTCCAAAGCGCAGTACGCCCTCATCCAGCGCGAACTGCACGAAGGCAAGACGATCCGCATCCGACGACATATGTTCTCCGCAGTCTTTTCAATTCAAGTTCCGCCATTATCTCATTGCCCTGGAGTCCCACGTGCTGCGCATTACTTCCCTGAACCTGAACGGTATTCGCTCGGCCTTCAACAAAGGCCTGCTGGCCTGGCTCGGAAGCAACCAGGCTGACATTGTCTGCCTGCAGGAACTCAAGGCCCATCTCGCGGACATTCACGACGAGTTGCAGAATCCGCTGGACTACACCGGCCACTTTTGCGCGGCGGAAAAAAAGGGCTATAGCGGCGTCGGCATTTACCTCAAGCAAGGCGCCGAGCGCGTTGCGCTTGGCATGAACTGCGAAGAGTTTGACGCCGAGGGCCGGGTCATCCGCGCCGACTGGCGGGACTTCTCGGTGATCAGCGCCTACCTGCCCTCAGGCTCGAGCGGGCCGGAGCGGCAGGAGGCCAAGTTTCGGTTTCTCGATACGTTCGGGCCCTGGCTCGCCGGCCTGATGGCGGAGCACCGCAAGACCGGGCGCGAGTTCGTGATCTGCGGCGACTGGAATATCGCGCACAAGGAAATCGACCTGAAGAACTGGAAATCCAACCAGAAAAACTCCGGCTTCCTGCCCGAGGAGCGGGCGTGGCTCACGCACGTGCTCGACGACCTGGGGTTCGTGGATGTCTTCCGGCAACTCGATCCCCGCGCGGATCAATACACCTGGTGGAGCAACCGGGGGCAGGCCTGGGCGAAGAACGTCGGGTGGCGGCTCGACTACCAGCTGGCGACACCCGGCATCGCCGCAAAGGCTCGCGCTACCAGCATCTACAAGGACGAGCGCTTTTCGGATCACGCGCCGATGACAGTGGACTACGACGTCACACTCGAATAGCGACTGCGGGCGGTGTGGCCGCGACTAGCGGCTGGCGGCGTCGATCCCTTCGATGTCTTTGCGCCGCCAGTAGAGTAGCGCCAGGCCAGGCATGGCGATGAGCACCGAGCACAGATAGAAAACCGGCCAGCCGACCGACTCCACCAACGGCGGCGATAGCGGCCCGGCGAGGTATGTCCGGCCGACCGCTGACAACGCGGAGAGCAGGGCAAACTGGGTGGCGGAAAATCGCTGGTTGCACAAACCCATGAGCAGGGCGACAAACGCCGCGGTTCCCATGCCGCCGCACAGGTTTTCCAGACCCACCCCCAGTGCCATGAGCAGGACGCTGTGAGGCCCGACGGAAATAACCCAGAAGCCCAGGTTCGACACGGCCTGAAGCAAGCCGAACAGCATGAGAGACCGGTAGAGCCCCAGCCTCGCCATCAGGGCGCCGCCCGCCAGGGCGCCAAAGATCGTGGAGGCAAGGCCGAGCAACTTGTTGACCGTGCCAACCTCGGTCGCCGTAAAGCCTGCGGCCCGGATCAGGAAAGTCGTGGACAAGGCGCCAGCGAACGCGTCCCCCAGCTTATAGAGCACGATCAGCAGAAGCACCGTCACCGCGCCGCGCCGCCCGAAAAACTCTTTAAACGGCTCAATGACCGCCAGCGCCAGCGATCGGGGCGCCTGCGCCGGGACTTCCGGCTCGGGCGCCCAGAACGTCGCCAGTGCCGTCAGCGCCATCAGAACGGCCATCAGGAAATACGTGCTGCCCCAGCCGAGCCACTGGTCCGCGATGATCAGCGCCAAACCACCGGAGACCAGCATCGCAAGCCGATAGCCCAGCACCGAAAGCGCGGCGCCGGCGCCGCGCTCCTCCTTGTGCAGCACGTCTGTTCGATAGGCGTCGAAGGCAATATCCTGCGTGGCAGAGCAAAAGGCGACCACGACGGCGATCAGCGCAAGCGGCAGGAGCGACGAACCGGGCGACAGGGTTCCCATCGCCGCGATGCCCAGCGCCAGCATCAGTTGCGCAAGCAGCATCCAGCCGCGCCGGCGACCGAGCCAGGGCGGGGCGAAGCGATCGATCAGTGGCGCCCAGACGAACTTGAGCGTGTAGGCGGAGCCGACCAGCGTCAGGAACCCGATATCCTGCAAGGCCACCTGCTCGACGGTCGCCCAGGCCTGCAGGGTGCCCCCGGTGAGCGCAAGCGGCAAGCCGCTTGCGAACCCCAGCACCAGCAGGGGAGCGACGCGCCTGCGGGTGTACAGCGCCCATGCCGGGATGGGTGCCGCCTGCGCAGTGGGAGTGGGAGTGGGGGTGGGAGTAGCAGTGGCGGTGACAGCGTCAGCGACAGTGGCAGTGGCAGTGGCAGTGGCCGCAGTCGGCGACTCCGGCGAGGCTGGTGCGGCGCTCGCCGCGTGGCCTGCCGCACCCGGGGGCTGAGCGGGCGTCCCCGATGGAGCGCTCATGGCCGTGATGATCCTGCGCAATCCATGTTTTCGGGAAGGGCGAACCGGTAGACCGCAAGAGTGCAGCGCC
>CAITPF010000184.1 GCA_903894155.1 uncultured beta proteobacterium
CCGCATGTCCGGGCTGGCAACGTGCGCGCGCTCGGGCTTTCGTCGCCGGGCGAGTCGCCCGCCGCGCCGGAAATCCCGCCGCTTGGGCGCACGCCCGGCCTTGCGGGGTTCGACCTCACGCAGTGGTTCGGCATCTTCGTGCCGGCCGCGACCCCGGAACCGATCGTAAAAAAATTGCAACTGGATGTTGCCAAAGTGCTCAGCATTCCGGAGGTACGCAAGGCGCTCGAAGACCAGGGCGCGGTGCCAAGCGGCATGCCGACGGCCGAGTTCGAGGCGTTCGTGCGATCCGAGCGCGAAAAGTTCGGCCGCATTGCCAAAGGGCTGCCGATTCAGTAGTCTTGCCGGACACAGAAAAACATCGCCCAAGGCGACAAGGTTGGGGACATCATGCTCAAGGCTCTATCGGTTTTTGTCGCGGCGCTTGCCGCCCTGTTGATTCCGTCGGTCACGATGGCGCAGCTGGCCGCAAAGCCCGTTGTCCTGATCGTGCCGTTCGCCGCCGGGGGCAACCTGGATCTCATCGCCCGCATCATCGCGCCCGCCCTGATGCAACACCTGGGCCGCACCGTCGTCGTCCAGAACAAGGTCGGCGCGGGCGGGGTGATCGGCACGACCGAGGTGGCGCGCGCCGAGCCCGACGGCTCGACGTTGCTGGTCACGACGCCCAACGCCATTGTCGTCACCCCGAGGATGATGACGACCACCTATTCACTCAACAGCTTCACCAGCGCGGGCATCATTTCCTCCACATCCCTTGCGCTCGTCGTCCGTGCCGACAACAAGCGCTTCGGCACTTTCGCCGACCTGATGGCCTACGCAAAAGCCAATCCTGGCAAGCTCACCATGGGCAACTCCAGCATCGGAACCACCAACCACGTGGCGATCCTGGTGTTGCAGGACGTTGCCGGCCTGGACTTCAACATCATCACCTACAAAGGCTCGGGCCCGGCCACGATCGACCTGTTGGGCGGGCAAATCGAAGCGATGGTCGACCAGCTGTCGAGCTCGTACACCCATGTGAAGGCGGGCCGCCTGCGCGCCCTCGCAGTCATGTCCAACCAGCGCGATCCCCTCCTGCCCGACGTGCCGGGATCCGCGGATCTGGGTCTGCCCGCGCTGGATGTCAGCACCATCGCCGGGATCCTAGCACCGGTGGGCACGCCAGCTCCTGTGATCGCGACGATCAACGCGGCACTGAACAAAGCGCTCGCAGAAGAAAAAGTCAGGAAGGAGTTGCTGAATATCGGCAGCGTCGCGCGGCCCGGCCCGGCCGATGCATTCACCGCACTGCTGCGCAAGGAAGACGTAATCGCGGCCCGGCTGGCGGCGGCGGGCAAGCTCAAAAACGAGTGACAAAACCCCGGCCCCTCCGGGTGTTGAACTACTGCCCTGAAGCGACCCGAATTTCTGGTTGATAGAGCTGGGGAATTACGCCGGAGAGTGCGTCTTAAGCCAGTCCTTGAGGGCGGCATTCATGCGCGTTTGCCAGCCCGGGCCATAGGCGCGGAAAGCCGCCAGCACATCCTGGTCGAAGCGAACAG
>CAITPF010000185.1 GCA_903894155.1 uncultured beta proteobacterium
CCGCGATCTGGGCATCCCGCAGGTGGAATGATATCCCCCGCCCAATGAAGGGCGCGTTGTGACAGCGCCACCCGATAAACCAGGGCGCCCCGCGGGGCGCCCTTTGGTCCGGAGCGACGGGCTTGCTGCGTCTTATTTCTTAACCAGCGGGCAGGTGCTTTCCGACAGCGGAACGTAGGCATCGCTGCCCGAGACGGTCTTCACGATGTTGTAGTAATCCCAGGGCTCCCTGGACTGTGCGGGCGACTTCACGGAAACCAGGTAGAAGTCGTGGAGCAGCTTGCCGTCTTCGCGCAGCTTCGCGTTGCGCGCGAACATGTCGTTGATCGGCATTTCCTTCAGCGCCTTCATGACGTCCTCGACCTGGTCGCTTTTGGCCCGCTCGACGGCGCGCAGGTAATTGAGCACGGCCGAGTACTGACCGGCTTGCAGGGCGGTGGGCATCTTGCCCATTTCCTTCTGGAAGCGCCTGGCGAACTTGCGCGTGTCGTCGTCCATATTCCAATAGAAGGTTTCGGCGTAGTGCATGCCCTGCGCGGCTGGCAGGCCCACGCCATGCACGTCGGTGATGCTCATCAGCATCGCCACAAGCTTCTGGTTCCGGGAAAGGCCGAATTCGTTGGCCTGCTTGATTTCGTTTTGCAGGTCGCCGCCCGCGCTGGCAAACACGACCGCATCCGCTTTGCTGGCCTGCGCCGAGACGAGGAAAGACGAAAAATCGTTGCCGGGGAACGGATAGCGCACGGAGCCCGCGACGGTGCCGCCTGCGCCCTTGATGAAGCGCATGCCGTCGTTTTCCAGCGAGTGGCCAAAGGCATAGTCGGCGGTGATGAAGTACCAGCTCTTGACGCCGGACTGCACCAGCGGCAGGGTTCCGACCTTGGCGAGTGCGTAGGTGTCGTAGACCCACTGCACGTTCGTCGGCTTGCAGTCTTCGCCCGTGATGCGGGTGGCGCCTGCGCCCGTCACCATGGACATCCGGTTCTTTTCCTGCGCGATGTTCATCACCGCGAGCGCGACGGCGCTGTTGCCGAGTTCGGTCACCACGTCGACCCCGTCGCGGTCGAACCACTCGCGTGCGCGGTTGGCGCCCACGTCGGCCTTGTTGAGGTGATCGGCGGTGACCAGCTCGATGGGCTTGCCCAGCACTTTGCCGCCAAAGTCTTCGATCGCGTACTTGCTGGCGGTCACGGAGCCGGGTCCGACGTTGTCCATGTAGATGCCCGACAAGTCCGTCAGGACGCCGATCTTCACCACGCCCCCTGAAATCTTGTCCTGCGCACCGGCCGGCGCCATTGCACCGACCGCCGCCGTCAGCAACGTGATTGCCGCGAACTGTTTGTACATGTTTGTCTCCGGTCCGTTGCTATTTTTTGGGATTGGGGTTGACTGCAACCTGCCAATCTTAATACCAATTGACGTCCTGTCCGCCCCCGATGGCCGGGCTCGTCGCGCACCTGGCCAATCTGAAACGACGGCGATCCAGGCCATGCCGGATCATCTTGAAACGATATGCGGCAGGCCGCGCGCCTTCAGCCGATCGACCAGGCGAGCCGCGTTCCCTCGTCGATCGCCCGCATCGCGTCGAGCTCGGAGGCCAGGCGCGCGCCGCCAATCAGCTCCGGCTTCGCTCCCCGGGCCGCGAGCGCGTCGGCGAGACGGGCATCCGGGTCCTGTCCGGCGCAAAGTATGACCGTATCGGCCGGCAGCACGTGTGCCTGGCCATCGACGGTGTAATGCAGCCCCTCGTCGTCCACCCGGTCATAGGTGCAGCCGCTGATCGTTCTGACACCGCGCCCCGAGAGCTGTGCGCGGTGTATCCAGCCCGTGCTCTTGCCCAGGCGCGATCCGGGCTTGGCATGACTGCGCTGCAGCATGGTGACATCCCGTCGATGGGTCCCGGGTTGCGGCCTGGTCAGCCCGCCGGGTTCGGCGATCGCGGGATCGACGCCCCACTGCGCCAGGAA
>CAITPF010000186.1 GCA_903894155.1 uncultured beta proteobacterium
GGAACAGCTCGCGCAAATCACGCAACAGATCCCGATGGCGCGCATCGGCACGCCTGACGAAATCGCAGGCATGGTCGCCTTCCTTTGCTCGCCGTGGGCCGCCTACATGAGCGGCACGGTCCAGCACATCGACGGCGGCCGGCATGGTGGCCTGACCTGAGCGCCACACGACAACGCTGCGCGCCGCCACTGTCTCTTCCTGAATCCAGCACATCATTCGCTCACCACCGCCATGACCATCGCCCCGTACCCCGAAAACATCCCCTGGTATACCAAATCCATCGATTTCGAAAAGCTCTGGCGGGATTACCCGCCACCGCCCGACTACTTCCGCACGACCGCGCTGCTATCGCGCGACGAGATGCGCGCGCTGCAGGAAAAGCGGTTCCTCGAAACCGTCGCGCGCGGCTGGGAGATCGAGTTCTTCCGCCGGCACTGGTCGGCACATGGGATGGAGCCGGGCGACATCCGCACGCTGGACGATCTCACGCGCATCCCGGTGTACGACGTCAACGACATTCGCAAGAGCATCGAACGCAATCCGCCGTTCGGCGATTTCATGGGCATCTCGCCCCACGATGAACCGCAGCTGCCGCTGGTGCTGCAAACCAGCGGCGGAACAACCGGACTGCCGCGGCCCATGCTGTATTCGCCGATCGATCGCGAAACCATGGCCATCCTGGCCGGGCGCCGCATGATCATGCACGGGATCCGGCCGGGCGACATGGTGCTCGTCACGCTCTCGCTGGGGCTGGGCAACGGCGGGATGGCTCCGCGCGAGGCGCTGTGGCGCTACACCGGTGCCGTGCCGGTCATGACAGGCAGTGGCGCCAATACGCCCACGCGCCGGCAAATCGAAATCATCAAGGCGTGGGGCATCAAGGTGATCCTCGGGTTCCCGGCGTACCTGCGGCACATGGCCATTGTCGCGCGCGACGAGATGGGGATTGATCCGCGATCGCTTGGCATACGGCTGCTCGGCTCGCACCTCGGCATGGAAAACCGCGAGCTTCTCGAAGACCTCTGGGGCGCCAAGGCGTTCGACATGTACGGCACGCACGAAAGCGGCACGCTGGCCGCCGAATGCCAGCACCAGACCGGGCTTCACGTCTTCGAGGATGCCTTCATCCTGGAAATGGCGGATCCGGATACCGGCCGTCTGCTGCCGGACGGCGAAAAGGGCACGATCTACATCACCACGCTGTACAAGTACGGGGCGCCGCAGATCCGCTTCAACATCAACGACATTTCGGCCTATCACACCACACCCTGCCCCTGCGGCAATACGAGCCGCCGGTTGCAGCGCATTTTCGGGCGCAACGACAACATGGTCAAACTGCGGGGGACGAACGTGTTCCCGGAAGCCGTGGGCGCCGCCATCCTGGAGGACAAACGCTCCAGCGGCGAGTACTTCTGCTTCGTCGACCGCGTCGGCGAGGCGCAAAGCGATCACATGGATGTCTGGGTCGAGGTGGCTGACCCCGGCGTCGACCACGATGCGCTTCGCAATGACCTGGAGCGCCGGATGAAGGAAGTACTGGGGGTCAAGGTTCAGATCACGCCGGTCGCCAGGGGGGTGCTCGACCAGTACACCCAGACATCCCAGAGCTCCAAGGTCAAACGCATCGTTGACCGACGCAAGTAGCCGGGGCTCGCGGAAATCGCCGGAAATTCGTGGTTTTATTTCCACTAGCGATTTCCCGAAATGCAAGCAAATAAGCGTAACCAATCGCAAGATTGATGCGGGTTACGTAACACGCAAAGAAACAAAAGCTAAGGTTTGCTTTCTGCAATTCCAGTTGCAACCACATCCAAACAAGGGTTAACCATAATTCTTAGCCACTTTGCGGCGAATATTGAAACTGTTTGAAGTCTAAA
>CAITPF010000187.1 GCA_903894155.1 uncultured beta proteobacterium
CAAGTCACCGGCGTTTGACGCCGGATGGGCCAAGGCCGGTTACCTCGATCTCGTGGTCGAACGGGCTGCGGATTGGGTTCGTGCGCAAGGGGTCGAGGGCCTGAAACTCGAGATCATCCGCATTGCAGGGCGCACACCTGTGCTCTTCTTCGAGGTGGACGGCACCCGCCCGGCAGCCGCGTCGGGGCAGACGGTACTGATGTACGGGCACCTCGACAAGCAGCCGGAGTTCGACGGTTGGCGCGCGGGGCTTGGTCCCTGGACGCCGAAGTACCTTGACGGCAAGCTCTACGGTCGCGGCGGGGCCGATGACGGCTATGCGATCTACGCCAGCATTGCGGCGATCGCCGCACTCAAGCGCCAGGGCGTTGCGCACCCGCGCATCGTCGGCCTGGTCGAGACCAGCGAAGAAAGCGGCTCGCCGGATTTGCTTCCCTATGTCGATGCGTTGCGCACGCGCCTGGGCGACGTTGGGCTCGTCATCTGCCTGGACAGCGGCGCCGGCAACTATGAGCAACTGTGGCTGACCACGAGTCTGCGCGGCATGGCCAGTGGCGTGCTCAAGGTTGAAATCCTCACCGAGGGCATCCACTCCGGCGATGCTTCGGGCCTTGTGCCTTCCAGTTTCCGGATTCTGCGGCACGTGCTTGATCGGCTCGAGGACAGCGAAACGGGTCGACTGCTGCCGCAACAGTTCCACTGCGAAATTCCAGAGCAGCGACGCCAGCAGGCCGAGGCCACCGCGGCGATCCTGGGTGACGCGACCTACAAACGATTCCCCTGGGCGCACCACGACTGCGGGGGCTCGAGCCTCGCGGCGATTCCCACAACGACGGATCCGGTGGAGGCGCTGCTGCGCCGCACCTGGACCCCGACGCTGAGCGTGACCGGTGCCGAAGGCTTTCCTGCGCTTAAGGATGCCGGCAACGTGTTGCGGCCCTTCACGGCCTTCAAGCTGAGCCTGCGACTGCCGCCGGTGGTGGATGCCGAGCGCGCCGTGCAGGATCTCAAGAAGTTGCTTGAAGACAACGCGCCCTACCAGGCCAACGTCACGTTTCACTCGGAAGGCGCCTCCAACGGCTGGAACGCGCCGCAGACGCAACCCTGGTTCGAGCGCGCACTGAACGACGCAAGCCTCGCGCACTTCAACGCGCCGGTCGGCTATATCGGGCAAGGCGGGACGATTCCCCTGATGAATCTGCTGGCACAGGGATTCCCGACTTCGCAGATGATGGTGTGCGGCGTGCTTGGGCCGGCGTCGAACGCGCATGGCCCGAACGAGTTTCTCCACGTACCGTACGCCAAGCGCCTGACTGCGGCAGTCGCCCAGGTGATCGCGGCGATGCCGTAGGCCCGGCGCGGCGTCGCCACCGCGCCCGCGGCGCATGGCACGATTGGCATGACACAAAGAGAATAATGAAGGCAGCAACCGCAGCGAACATGACAACGACACGATCTGAATCTGCCGCGCAGGCATTGCTTGCAGCATGGCACGCGCATGGGCGTATCGACGCCATTCCCGAAGACTGCCGCCCGCGCACGCGCGCTGAAGGCTATGCCGTGCAGGCCGCGTTGCTGCGCGCCTGCGGCGAAGCCGGTTTTGGCTGGAAAATCGCCGCGACCAGCACCGCCGGCCAACAACACATCGGCGTGAGCGGCCCGCTGGCCGGGCGCCTGCAAACGTCACGCCGGCTTGCCTCGGGCGACACCGTATCGCTCAAGGGCAATACGATGCGCGTCGCAGAGGCCGAGTTCGCGTTTCGCATGGGGAGCGATTTGCGCGGGGACGCGTCCGGCAAGCCGCTGACGGTTGAGGCCGTGATGTCTGCCGTGCAGGCCATGCAGTTGGCCATTGAACTGCCGAACTCCAGACTGTTGGATTTCGCCGGCGCCGGCGAAGCGCAGTTGATTGCCGACTTTGCGTGCGCCTGCTTCGTGGTGATCGGCGATGACGTGGCCGCGGACTGGCGAGCGATCGATCTTTCAGGGCATGGCGTCACCATGCGACGGGGCGACGAAGTCGTTGCCACCGGCAGCGGCGCGAACGTGCTGGGCGACCCCAGGCTGGCGCTGGCCTGGCTGGCCAACGAACTGATCTCGCAAGGGCAGTTTCTGGCCAGGGGCGACGTGGTCATCACGGGCACGAGCGTGGTTCCGGTACCCGTCTCGCCGGGGGATATCCTGACCGCCGATTTCGGCGTTCTGGGAACCGTGCGCGCCCAACTGGAATGATGCGGCGCAACAATCCAAGGGTTTCCCACAATACGATAGAATCAATCAGTTCGATGTGGTTCCACAGGGGTTGAAAATAATGAGAAGGATGGGGCGATGAGCGATATTCGATATGAAACACCAAAGACTGCGCAAGCCGCAGTCGCCTTGCTGGCCGCAGCCACGGGACCGGTCAAGGTGCTCGCCGGAGGCACCGACCTGATTGTCCAGATGCGTGCCGGCGTGCAAAAGCCCGGGTTGCTGGTCGATGTAAAGCACATTGCGGAGATGACCACGGTGTCGAACGACAACGGTGCCTGGCGCATCGGTGCCGCAGTCGCCTGCATGAAGCTGACCGAGGACAAGGCGTTCGCACAGGCGTGGCCCGGCGTGATCGATGGCGTAAACCTGATCGGCTCTGTCCAGGTGCGCGGTCGCGCATCGGTCGGGGGCAACGTCTGTAACGCATCGCCTGCGGCCGACAGCGTTCCCGCCATGATCGCGGCCGGTGCCATCGCCCAGATTGTCGGGCCGGCAGGCAAGCGCGAAGTGCCTGTTGAACAGATTGCCGCGGGCCCTGGCAAGACCTCGCTTGCCAAGGGTGAGCTCATCACGTCTTTCCTTTTGCCCAAGCGCCCTGCACGCTCCGGCGATGCCTATCTGCGCTTCACCCCGCGCACCGAGATGGACATTGCGGTGGTGGGTGTTGGCATCAACATCACGCTGGACGACAAAGGTGTCTGCACGCAGGCACGCGTGTCCCTGGGCGCGGTTGCCGAGCGCGCGCTGCTCGTGCCCGAGGCCGCCGCCGCCCTGATTGGCAGCAAGATCGACGATGCCGCGCTTGACCGTCTGGCCGCCGCAGCAAGCGCTGCCGCACGCCCGATCGACGACAAGCGCGGTACCAAGGAATTCCGGATCAAGATCGCGGGCGTGCTGGCGCGCCGTGCGGCAAAAATTGCGCTCGACAGGGCCATGGGGAAGAACTGAAATGTCCAAGCAACACATCACAACGACGATCAACGGGAACGAGGTTGAGTTTCTGTGCGAAACGCAACAGACGCTTCTGGACGTGCTGCGCAATGACCTGGGCATGACCGGAACCAAGGAAGGTTGCGCAACGGGCGACTGTGGCGCCTGCACGGTCACGCTTGACGGTCGCATGGTCTGCTCCTGTCTGGTGCTCGGCGTCGAAGCCGAAGGCAAAGCGATCCAGACGATCGAGGGCATGGCGCAGGGCGACAAACTACACGTGTTGCAACAGAAATTCCTGGAGCACGCCGCACTGCAATGCGGCATCTGCACGCCGGGCTTCCTGGTGGCTGCGCGCGCACTGCTCGAGCGCAACCAGAACCCCACCGAAGAAGAAGTGCGATTCTGGCTCGCCGGCAACCTTTGCCGCTGCACCGGTTACAACAAAATCATCGAGGCGGTGCTTGACGCCGCCCGTGAACTGCGGGGAGCCTGATCATGCTGACCAAGACAAAACACGTCGAGAAAGAAACCAAGCTCATCGGCACATCGCCGATCCGTCCCGATGGCGTGCCGAAAGTGACCGGCATGGCACAGTACGGTGCGGATTATTCACTGCCCGGCATGCTGTGGGCCAAGGTGCTGCGCTCGCCGCACGCGCACGCGCGCATCCGTTCGATCGATACATCCAAGGCCGCTGCGCTCAAGGGCGTGAAGGCCGTCATTACCGGTCACGACTTCCCGGATCAGAAGCATGAGTACCTCGGCCCTGAGCGCGTTGCCGTCAACTACTGGCACATGACGCGCAACATCATGGCCCGCGAAAAGGCCTTGTACGAAGGGCATTCGATTGCCGCAGTGGCCGCCACGACGCAGGCGATCGCCGAAGAAGCGATCGGCCTCATCGAAGTCGACTACGAAATCCTGCCCCACGTCATCGACGTGGATGCGGCGATGCAGCCTGACGCTCCCCTGCTGTACGAGGACCTGATCACCCGCGGTATCGAACCGGCGCCAACCAAGCCATCGAACATATCCAAGCGCCTGGAGTTCAAGGTCGGCGATCTTGAGGCCGGCTTTGCAATGGCCGACGAAATCGTCGAAATGGATTTCAAGACAGCACCGGTTCACCAGGGCTATATCGAACCCCACGCCTGCCTGGCGCGCTACGGCGCCGATGGTCAGGTGGAGGTCTGGTCCTCGAGCCAGGGGCACTTCGTGGTGCGGGCCTACGTCGCCAAGCTGCTGGATCTCGACATCAGCAGCGTGGTCGTCCATCCTGCTGAAATCGGCGGCGGCTTCGGCGGCAAGACAGTGATTTACGTCGAGCCGGTCGCCACGCTGCTTTCGAAGATCACGGGCCTGCCCGTCAAGCTGGCCATGACCCGCGAAGACACGCTGCGCGCGTCCGGGCCGACTTCGGGCTCATCGATGACCGTCAAGATCGGCGTCAAGAAGGACGGCACCCTTGTGGCGGCCGACGCGCTGTTCAAGTTCCAGGCGGGCGCGTTCCCCGGCTCGCCCGTCATGAACGCCTGTATGTGCGGCTTCTCACCCTACGAAATCGACAACGTCCGCACCATTGGATACGACGTCGTCAGCAACCGTCCCAAGTCGGCCGCTTATCGCGCGCCTGGTTCACCCATCTCGGCGTTTGCCGTCGAAAGCGTGCTCGATGTGCTTGCGCACAAGATCGGCATGGATCCGCTCAAGCTGCGCCTGAAAAACGCGGTCAAGGCCGGTTCGCCGACCTCCTGGGGACCAAAGCACGCGCACGACGGCTACATAGACACGATCAAGGCTCTGCTGGATCATCCGGGGTATCTCAAACCGCTTGGCCCCAACCAGGGCCGCGGAGTTGCCTCTGGTTTCTGGTTCAACGGCGGCGGCGAGTCGACCGCGACCGTGCACGTGAGCGAAGACGGTTCAGTGGCGATCGCCACGGGCAGCATGGACGTGGGTGGTTCACGGGCTTCGATGGCCATCATGGCCGCCGAGACGCTAGGCATCCCCTACGAGAAGGTCCGTTCGACCGTTTCGGATACGGCTTCGATTGGCTACAACCACGTCACGGGCGGGTCGCGCGTGACTTACTCGACCGGCCTGGCCGTCATCGACGCTTGCAAAAAGGTGATCGAAGATTTGCGTCACCGCGCCGCCCTGATGTGGGATATCGACGTCAAGGACGTGGTCTGGGAAGACGGTTGCGCGAAAGTGCGCGACATGAGCGTGGGCGACTTCGATCCTCTCACGCTGGCGGCGATTTCCGCCAAGCGCGGTGTGACGGGCGGCCCGATTGTTGCCGAGGCCGCCGTCAATGCGGGCGGTCAGGCGCCAGGCTTCTCGACGCAGTTTTTTGACGTCGAAGTTGATCCCGAAACAGGTGCCGTCAAGATCCTGCGGGCGGTTGCCGCGCAGGACGTCGGACGCGCGATCCACCATGATTACTGCGAAGGGCAGATTCATGGCGGCGTCGTGCAGGGTATCGGCTGGGCGCTCAACGAGGAATACATCTACGACAAGAACGGGCGGCTCTCCAACCCGGGTTTCCTGGACTATCGGATTCCGGTCGCATCCGATGTGCCGATGATCGAGGCGGTGTTGGTCGAGGTTCCCAACCCCAACCATCCGTTTGGCGTCAAAGGGGTGGGTGAAGCCAACATCATCCCGCCGATGGCTGCCATCGCCAACGCGATCAACAACGCCATCGGGCGTCGCCTGACCGAGTTGCCGATGTCTCCGCCACGGGTGCTCGCGGCGATCGACGCAGGCAAGGGGGTCTAGTATCACCGCCCCGCAGACCGTAAGGGTCGTACTGACCGGCACAACGTGCCGGCGGTATACCCAGGGCGAGAAGGAATTCCAGGTTGCGGCCGTCAACCTGCGGGGCGTGATCAAGGCGATGGAAAAGCTCTATCCGGGGCTTGGCCACCATCTTGAAGAGGACACCAACGTCGCCATCAACGGCGACCTTTACGAGATCGTCTACACACAGCCGGTTCCGGCCGGCAGTGAAGTGTTTTTCATACCGCGGATCGAGGGTGGTTAACGTTTCCGATGGCCAAGACTGCTGAAATCAATCCTGCGGCCGCACCCCCATCCGTGGGCGCTGCGCAGGTCCCGCAATCGCCTGGCGCCATCACGGCGCAGTCCGTGGCGTTCCCTGTCCTGGTATCGCTGAGCTTTTGCCATCTTCTCAACGACCTGATCCAATCCCTGATCCCGGCGCTCTATCCGTTACTCAAGGAGCAATTCAGTCTGGATTTCGCGCAGATCGGGATCATCACACTGGCGTTCCAGATCACAGCCTCCATGCTGCAACCCACCGTCGGCCTGGTGACCGACCGCAGGCCCCAGCCCTACTCACTGGCGGCGGGCATGGGCTCAACCCTGATCGGCCTGCTGCTGCTTTCGGTGGCGCACAACTATACGACGGTGCTGATCGCCGCCGCACTGGTTGGAACCGGCTCGGCCATCTTTCATCCGGAGGCCTCGCGCCTGGCGCGCATGGCCTCAGGTGGCCGATTCGGGGCTGCGCAGGCCTTCTTCCAGGTCGGGGGCAATGTCGGGCAGGCCGTCGGCCCGCTGCTCGCCGCCTTTATCGTCCTGCCGCGCGGACAGGGCGCCATCGCCTGGGTGTCGCTCGCCGCGCTCGTTGCAATGGCGGTACTGGCAAGGCTGGGCAAGTGGTATGGCGAGCGCACCCGCCCCACACATGCCAAGACGCAGTCCGCTTCGACGCAAACGCCTTTGCCACGCGCGCGCACGCTCTTTCTCGTGTTCGTGCTCATGACGTTGCTGTTTTCCAAGAACGTCTACAGCGCAAGCCTGACGTCGTTTTTTACCTTCTACCTGATGGAGCGCTTCAGCCTTCCGGTGGAAGCCGCGCAGATTCAGCTGTTTATCTTCATGGCTTCGATCGCCGTCGGCACGCTGGTGGGCGGGCAACTCACCGACCGGATCGGCCGCAGGCCCATGATCTGGATTTCCATCCTGGGCACCCTGCCCTTTACGCTGCTCCTGCCCTACGCCAGCCTGTTCTGGACATCCGTGCTGACGGTCATGATCGGTCTGCTGATGGCCTCGGCCTTCCCCGCCATTCTGGTCTACGCGCACGAGCTGATGCCGGGGCGCGTCGGTTTGGTTTCCGGAATGTTTTTCGGGTTTTCGTTTGGCCTGGGTGGCCTGGGCGCAGCCTTTATGGGCCGTCTGGCGGATTCCCATGGGATCCCCTTTGTCTATCAGGTGTGCGCGCTGCTGCCAGCCATCGGTGTCGTTGCCTGGTTCCTGCCTGACGTTTCGCGCGAAAAGCGCGAGCGGGCGGCGGTCTGAGCCGGCGCTCACCCGTGGGCTTGCGAGCGCGATGCGGTGCGCGCTCGCCAGTTGCGGCACCACGGCCAAACAAAGGAGCTTTAACGATGCGCATCACCTCTTGTGTGAAATCGATTCTGCACCGGTGGGTCGCAGCGCCCGCCTGCCTCGCGATCGCGGCATTTGTCGCGCTGGCGCTGGCGCCGCAGACGGGAATCGCGGCCGACGGTGACGGCGCATGGCCCACCCGGCCGATTACGATGGTCATCCCGTTTACGCCCGGCGCGATCACCGATACGCTGGGCAGGCGCATCGCGAATCACCTCTCTGGCGCGCTGGGCACCAACGTGATCGTCGAAAACAAGCCCGGCGCCGGGGCGAACCTGGGCGCAGGTTTTGTGGCCAACGCCAAGCCCGATGGCTATACCCTGCTCTTCTCGACCTTCGGCAACCTGATCATCGAAGCGGCGTCCAGCGGCCAGTTCAACCTGCAACCTGTCGCGATGATTGGTCCGATGACGGTCGTGCTGCTCGTGCGTCCGGATCTTCCTTTCCAGACGCTTGACGCCTTCGTCGACTACGCGCGGGCCAATCCGAAAAAGATCAGCCTGGCCAGCATCGGGGTAGGCAGCTCCTATCACCTGATGATCGAGCAAATGAATGCCCTGGGCGGCCTGGATATGGTGCATATCCCATACCGGGGAGGCGCCCCCGCCATGGCCGACTTCCTTGGCGGGCGGGTCGACGGCATGCTGGCGACATGGTCGTTCGCACGGCCATACGTCAACGACAACCGTGCGCGTCTGATCGCCGTGACCAACGCGCAGCCGTCGTCCGAATTGCCGGGCGTTCCAACGGTCAACGAAAAGGCGATCCCCGGTGCGCGGCTGACTGACGGGCTCGCCATCTTCGGCCCCCGCGGCCTGCCTGCCCCGATCGTCACCAGGATCAACGAAGCCGTCCGTGCGCTCCTTGAGCAACCGGATGCGCAGGCCTGGCTGAAGAAGGAGGGCGTCACGCCCGCACCGATGAGCGCAGACGCCTTCGCCGCCATGCTGAAAACTGAAACCGCGCCGCTGCACGACCTGATCGTGCGCAACAATATTGCGCTGAAGTAAAACCGCAACCAAGAGAGCCATTCAAGTGACCGATCCGCATGCCATTCCCCGCCCCGCCGCGACGGTGATCCTTGCCCGTGACACAGAAGACGGGCCTGAAGTCTTTATGATGAAACGCACGACCGAGGTGGCGTTCGCCAAGGGCATGCATGTTTTCCCGGGCGGCGCGCTCGACGCCGCTGACCAGCACCCGGATCTTGCCGCGCGTTGCGCGGGGCTCGATGACGTGGTCGCAAGCGCGCAACTGGGTCTCGCGCAAGGTGGCCTCGCCTACTGGATCGCGGCGATCCGCGAATGTTTCGAGGAGGCCGGCCTGCTGCTCGGCTATCGCGAGCAAGACGAAATGCTGGCGCTCCAGAACGAGGAAGCCGACCGCCTGGCCGCGTTACGCCTTGACCTTGCAAGCCACAAAGTCACGTTCAGCGAAATCCTTGAGCGCGAGAACCTGCGCGCAGCGACAGACCTCATCGCCTATTACAGCCACTGGATCACGCAACCCGGGCGGCCCCGTCGCTACGACACACGCTTTTTCGTCGCCCGCGCACCCAGGACACAGGTTCCGATGCATGACAACTCGGAGCTCGTCGCCCATCTGTGGGTGCGCCCGGGTGACGCGCTGGAAAAGGCCCGCAAGGGCGAGATGACGCTCATGTTCCCGACAGTGAAAACGCTCGAGAGCCTGACGCGCTTCGCGCGCGTCGAGGATCTTCTTGAGTTCGCCCGATCGCCGCGGGCGCGCCCGGTCATGGCGCCGCGCGCCGCAGTGGCGCTCGACGGATCGCAGCGCACGCTCGTGCAGGGCGACTTCGCCTACGCCGAGGTCAAAAAGCTCGATCCCGACAATAGCGGCCATGTGTGGTGCGATATCAAGCCGGGACGCCCTGTCACGATCGCCGACCAGATCGTTCGCGTGACGGCCGCCAATCCCGGCATGATGACCGGCCCGGGCACGAACACCTATCTGATCGGCAACGCGCAGACCGGGGTTGCGGTGATCGATCCCGGCCCGTTGCTTGAAGAGCACATCGCCGCGATCGAGCAGAACGCGGCAGGCCCGATCAAGTGGATCCTGTGCACGCATACCCATATCGATCACTCGCCGGCGGCCGCAGTATTGCGCGAAAAGCACGGGGCCACCGTCTACGGCATGCCACCCCCGCCGTATCCGAACCAGGACCAGACCTTTGCCCCGGATCATGTCGTGCGACACGGCGAGCAGTTGAACGTTGCCGGCATTACGCTTCGCGTCATTCACACACCGGGCCACGCGTCGAACCAGGTGTGCTACCTGTGGGAATCGGATCGCCTGCTGTTCACCGGGGATCACATCATGCAGGGCTCGACGGTGGTCATCAACCCGCCGGATGGCCACATGACGACCTACCTGAATTCGTTGCGGTTGCTCCAGTCGGAGAACATCGACTATCTCGCGCCAGGCCATGGCTTTCTGATCGCCGAACCGGCCGTGGCGGTCGACCGCCTGCTCGTGCACCGTCAAACGCGCGAGAACAAAGTGCTCGAGGCAATGCGACGCGTTGGCGCGCCGGCGGATCTGGAAACCCTGGTCGTCCAGGCGTACGACGATACGCCCGCTAACCGGCACAAGGTGGCCATGCGCTCACTCCTTGCCCATTTGCAGAAGTTGCAGGAGGAAGGCCGCGTGCAGGAGCGCGACGGCCGCTGGAGCCTGGCCGCCTGAGGCGCGCCAGGATTCACCACCGCGACTACTGTTTGGAAAGCATCTCGAAGACGCTGCCATAATCGAGCTTGCCGTTGCCCGCCTTGCTGTGCAGGTCGTAGACGTTGCGCGCGAGCGCACCGAGCGGGACACTGCAGCGCGTCGATAGCGCGTTCTCAACCGCCAGGCCGAGATCCTTGAGCATCAGGTCCACGCCAAAGCCGCCCGCGTAGCCGTTTGACGCCGGTGCGGCGGGCATCACGCCGGGGCATGGGTTGCAGTTGTTGAGCACCCAGTTGCTTCCCGAGCTCTTGCTGATGATCTCGGTAAGCACCTTGGGGTCCAGACCGTTGGCCATGCCCAGTTGCAGTGCCTCGGCCGTGCCGATCATGATGATCCCCAGCAGCATGTTGTTGCAAACCTTGACGGTCTGGCCGCTGCCATGCTCGCCCGCGTGATAAAGCGCCTTGCCCATCTTCTGAAGGTAGGGCTGCGCCAGATCAAAACCCTTGGCTGTTCCGCCGACCATGAAGGTCAGCGTGCCGGCCTTGGCGCCGACTGGCCCTCCCGAAACCGGGGCGTCGATCATCTCCAGCCCGCGCTCGGCGGCAAGCTGGCCCAATTGCCGGGCCACATCGGGCGCGATCGTCGACGAGTCGATCAGCAGCGTGCCGGGCCTGGCATGCGCAAATACGCCGTCCTCGCCCAGATACACGCCCTGGACGTGCTGACTCGCCGGCAACATCGTGCAAACCACCTTTGCCTGCCGAACGGCATCGGCGAGCGAGGCGCCCTGCACGCCGCCCTCGGCCACAAGTTTGCTGACGTTCTCGGCCACAAGATCGAAACCCATCACCGTCAACCCGCCGCGAACCAGGTTCGTCGCCATGGGTAACCCCATGTTGCCCAAACCGATAAATACGACTTCCGCGCTCATTGTCCTCTCCTGTCCGTAATTTTTTTTAACTGACGCTCCGATTGGCGGTCAGTCACGGCACCCGGGCCGCTGCGCCTACGGTACACCCGGCGTGCAGGTGTTGACCAGCGGTTCGCGGGCGCGGCGATCAGGCCGGCGCAAGTGGTGCGCTCCAGAGGGATGCGGGCGCCAGGCCGCCTCCACGCTCGCCGGGGACGACAGACCCATAACGCTGCGCGAACACTGGTGGCAAAGCACGGGCGTCGGGTGACGACAGCCAAAGGCGAAGCAGGTGTCGCCTGCGCGCAGGGTCCGGATCATCCTCAAATGCGGTCCGGTCATGCAACAGCGTATGGTTGTGCACGAACTGCATGTCACCGGGAGCAAGACGCATCAGGAAGTTCAGACGGGTATCGTTGGCCAGCGCGTCGAAACGATCCAAAGCCTCCACATGCAAGGGCGTGAGCCGCATCGCATCGGGGAACCGCTGGGCGGAATCGATATATTGACGCTGATAGATTGAGGACATCAGGCCCGCGTGCCAGTTGAACACCGGGATTTCGAAGTACGGTTTCTGGCCCGGCGGCACCTCGCCGCGCCGGTCCGTCGCGATCGGATCGAATAGCGCCGCCGCGAGCGCGGGGCACTCGTGCCGCATGACGTTGTAGATCGTATTGGACGAAACAATCGCCGAATCCCCACCCGACTTTGCCTGTTGCAGACAGAGCAATCCAACGATGTCGCACGAGTCGGTATGGAAAGTCTGCCGTTCGTGGGTCTGGTAGATGCGCACGTTGGGATCATCGCTGCGCAAGCCCATATCAATCACGTGGCCAAGCAAATGCCCCTTGGCGTTTTGCGGCCGCGCGTTTCCCAGGTGCATGCCCAACCCGTAAAACGCGGCGGCGCTGACCGCCAGAGGCCAATCGTTGACGGGCAAGCCGCGCACGAGCATCACCCCGCCGCCATCGATGAGTTCCCGATGAATCGCCCTGAGCGTCGGGGCGAGCGTCGGCAAATCGAAACGATTGCGGCTAATCGCCGCAATGTCTGGGTTGTCGTCGAGGCAGCGCCTTGCTGCGCGCTCGATCTCGAGAATTTCGGCATCCGTCAGCCGAACCTGCCAATCCGTCGCTTGACTGAACTGAGGACCGAACCAGGCGGATCGGCCGGTGATGGCGAGTGGCAACTGTTCTATCTGCATTCCTGATTCCTTGTTCACTTGCAGCCGGGATACGCGAAAGGCCAGCCAGCGAATGCCCTGCGCTGCACCACGGACGAAGCAAGCGGCTCGTTCGATTTTAGGACGTACGGTGACTTGGTGCCCGCCCGTAAGCGCCCCCGGCGTAACTGACTGAAACGCATCCTGCAGGGGGTGGGGTGGCCGTCTGCGTTACATTCAGGGATCACTTGGCCGCACGGAGCGGCCATCCGCAAAGCTGAGGATTCCATGACACATACGGCGCTCATCTCCGGCCCACAGCCGCGTTGCCGCGCGCGACTCGCCATGGGTTTGCTGCTCCTCGCGCTTCTGGTGCCTGCCGGCGATGTTCTCGCGCAGGTCAGCGGCATGGGCGGGATGAGCGGCATGAGCGGAACCGGTGGCCCGGGCGTGGGCGGCGGCGGGCGACGCGGCGGCTCGGGCGCAGCGCAATCAGGGCCTGCAAGCCAACCGGTGGACCGCAACCAGTGCACGCTGGGGCAAGTCAATGCCGATGCCGTGCCCTACGAACTCGTCGAGAGTCGACTGAACCTGCTGGAGTCGGATCTCAAGATTGGCCAGGGGCAAGACGCGGCCTGGCGGGAGTTTGCCTCGAGGGTGCGTGCCTACGCGCAACTCGTCGAGCGCCAGCACACCGCGCATGGCGACAGCCAACCGGGAGGCTTCGCGCCGCCCCAAGTGGATGGCCTGAAATACCTGGCTCAGACGGTCGACCGCGCGCGAGATCGCTACACGCTGCTTGAAGACATCGAGACCGCCGGAAAAAGGCTCTATAAGGCGCTGGGCAAAGACCAGAAAACGCTGATCGACATGCGTTTGCCGTCGATCGTCGCCCCGCGGTTCCCGAACCCGAAGTGCCAGCAACTGGGTTACTGACACTCCTGGGGGCACCGGACCTCAACCGCAAGACATGATGTATTGACCTGCCACACCTCAGTTGAACCACTTCGCGAAAATCGTGTTGTAGCCGCCGTTTTCCATCTGCAGGTGCAGCCACTGGTCGGCGAATTCCTTGAACGCGATGTCGCGCTGCAGCCAATAGGCCTTCTCCGCGAAGTCAAAAGGCTTGTCCGGATGGACGGCGCAAAGTTGCGGATTGAGCTTTTGCTGGTAAAGCGTTTCGGACGAGTCGGTCATCATCAGATCGGCCTTGCCGTCGGCGATCTGTTTGAAGATCGTCACGTTGTCCTTCCAGACTTCGATGTTGGCTTTCTTAAGGTTGGCCCGCGCGAACTTTTCGTTGGTGCCGCCCGCATTGACGATCACGCGCACTTCGGGCTTGTCGATATCGGCCAGGGTTTCGAACTTGCCCTTGTCTGTGCAGCGTGCGATCGGCGTCTTGCCCTCGCGCATCAGCGGAATCGTGAAATAGCCTTTCTTGGCACGGTCCAGGGTCACTGAAACACCGCTCATGGCTGCGTCGAATTTATCGGCCTCAAAGTCCTTCATCAGATTGGCCCAGGTCGTCGGCACGAGCTCAAGCTTGACGCCCAGTGCCTGCGCCAGCGATTGCGCCATTTCGATGTCCAGGCCTTCGTACTGCTTCGACTCCGGGTTCAGGTAGGAAAACGGCCTGTAATCACCCGTCGTGCCCACGCGCAGCGTGCCCTTGGCCATGATGGCATCGAGGCGGGATGCAGCGACCGGTGCAGCCGCCGGCGCAACCGCCGCCGCAGGCTGCGAGGCGGTTTGCGCAAAGGCCGCACCTGCGGGTAAACCCACGATCGCCAGGGCGATGCAGCTCGAGAGAAGCGATTTTTTCAATTTGGTCTCCAGGATCTATAAATCGGTAACGACTTTAACTCGACATGAGGTCGCTTTGTAGAAATAATTCGACCACACTCTCCGACTCATACCACTTGTGGACTTACCCCAATGCCCAAACCCTCCGAGCGCAACCAGCAAGTCCTGCTCGACAGCCGTCCCACCGGATGGGTCACCCCCGAAAACTTTCGGCTCGTCGAAGGCGAGTTGCCGGTGCCCGACGAGGGCCAGGTCCTCGTGCGCAATCGATGGCTCTCGCTCGACCCTTACATGCGTGGGCGCATTTCGGACGCGAAATCCTATGCGCAAGGGGTCGCGCCGGGCGATGTCATGGTGGGCGGCACGGTCGGCGAAGTGGTCGCCTCGCGCTCGGAGCGCCTGGCCGTCGGGGATACCGTCCTGGCGGCAACCGGCTGGCAACGCTTCGCTACGATCAATGCCGCCCACGCACTGCGGATCGATGCCAGCGAAGTTCCCGCGCAGGCATACCTTGGCGTACTCGGGATGCCCGGGATCACCGCCTGGACCGGCCTGATGGATATCTGCCAGCCCAAAGCAGGTGAAACTCTGGTGGTTGATGCCGCCTCCGGTGCGGTGGGCGGCGTGGTCGGCCAATTGGGCAAGCATCTTGGATGCCGCATGGTCGGCATCGCCGGTGGATCCCGAAAATGCGCGTATGTGGTCGATACGCTGGGCTTTGACGCCTGCGTGGATCACCGGGCGCCCGATTTTGCCGAAAAGCTGGCGCAGGCACTGCCCGACGGCATCGATTGCCTTTTCGAGAACGTAGGCGGAGAAATCTTCGAACGCCTGCTCACCCTGATGCGACCGTTCTCCCGGATCGCGCTGTGCGGCATGGTATCGGATTTCAACCGGGAGCCGCATGCGTGCCGGACGCTGCGCGCGATTCTCGTCCAGCGCATCCGCCTGCAGGGCTTTATCGTGTCGGACAAGATGGAAACGTGGCCTGCGATTCGCAACAGCCTGCGTGAACTCCTGATCGGGGGCAAGCTGCGTTACCGGGAAACCATCGCCGAGGGGCTGGCCAGCGCGCCAGCGGCCTTCGTGGGCATGTTGCGCGGCGAGAACTTCGGAAAACAGCTCGTTCGCATCGACTGACAGGCGGCACCGCGCATCACTCGGTCATCCTATCGGGCGGATTTGTGCTGAAATCCACTCTACAAGAACGCCAAACGAGAGCGACGATGAGACAACACTGGGGGGTATTCCGGGTAGCCTGCGCCATGCTGCTTGGCCTGGCAACGGCGTGCGCGAGCGCGCAGGCCACGAACTACCCGGATCACCCGATCCGCCTGATCATTCCCTTTGCCGCAGGCGGCACGACCGACGTGCTTGCGCGTCTGATCGCGCACGGCCTGACGCCCGCACTCGGCCAGACGGTCATTGCGGAAAACCGGTCCGGGGCGGCCACGGTGATCGGCACGTCGATCGTGGTGAGCGCTCCACCCGATGGATACACACTGCTCGAAGGGTCTGTCAGCCTCTCGATCACGCCAAACACGATGGCCAAGCTACCCTACGATCCGGTCCGTGACCTGACCCCGGTCATCCAGACATCAACGCAGGCCTACCTCGTCCTGGTTCGGCCTTCCTTTCCCGCACAGTCGATTGAGGAACTCATCCGCTATGCCCGAGCCAACCCGGGCAAAGTCAGCTTCGGTTCGCCCGGCCATGGCAGCGGCGGGCATCTCGCGGCCGAACTCTTCGCCCTCGACGCCCGGATCAAAATGACCCACATTGCCTATAAGGGGGACAATCCGGCGCTCTCCGACCTGGCCGGCGGTCATATTGACCTGATGTTCGCAACGATGGCATCGGCGCTGCCGCACCTGCAGTCGGGTCAACTGGTTCCGCTGGCGATCACCTCGCCCCGGCGTTCCAAACGCTACCCTGCCCTGCCGACGGTGGCCGAAGCGGGTGTGCCCGGGTTCGAGGCGGCTTCCTGGAACGGCATCTTCGTGCCGGCGGGAACGCCTGCACCGATCGTCGCGCGGCTCGAACGGGAAATCGCCGCGATCCTGCAAACCCCGGAGCTTCTGAACTGGTTTGCCCAAAATGGCGCGGAACCTGGCGGCCTCGTAGGCGATGCGTTTGGCGCGATGCTCGTATCCAATATCGCCAAGTGGTCCCGGCTCGTGCGTGCGGTCGGAATCAAGCCAGAGTAAGATCGACGCGAAAGACATTCAGTCGATCACATTCGTCACCGGAACTCACGCGATCATGTTTGTCCTCAAACGTCCATTAGCCTTCGCTGCAGTGATGCTGGCGATACTCACCGGCATTTTCTGTGCACCTGCCAACGCGCAGTCCGCGCAAACGAGTTGCCCACGCGTGGTGATGGTGGGCCATCCCGACTACCCTCCCTTCTCGTGGGCGGTGAACAAGCGGCTGATCGGCATGGGCCCAAGCCTGATGGAAGCACTCGCGGCCGATGCCGGTGTTGAGCTCGAGTTGCGCTACACCGAAAGCTGGTCGGCCGCACTTCAACTGGTCATGCGCGGCAACGCCGACGGCATTTACGGCCTTTACCGCAACGCCGAGCGCGCGCAATGGCTGACCTACCTGGTCACCCCGATTGCGGACGATGAAGTCGCCGTACTCGTCGCCCGCGGCAGAGCCTTCCCGTACAAGGATCGGAACTCGCTGCTTGGCAAGCACGGCGTGACGAGCAATGGCGAATCCTACGAGGACAGCCTCGATACCTTCATCAACGCCAGGCTTGACGTCACCCGGGTGGCGGGCCAGGCGGCGGTGTTGCGCGCGCTGATCGACGGCAAGGCGGATTACGGCATTGTTCCCCTGGCCACCGGGCTCGCGGAGGCCAGGACGCTGAAGCTCCAGGACCGAATCGAGGTGCTCAGCAAGGATTTGCTGGTGACGAAAATGTTTATCGCCTTCGGCCGTCAGTCGCCTTGCCGTGATCTCGCGGACCGGTTCAACCGCAAGCTCAAGGAGCTCGTGTCCAATGGAACCCTCAAGCGCATGACCAGCGAGGCGAACGACCTGTGGGATCAGCGCAACGAGTTGCGCTGATCAGCGTCGGCCCGGCACCTGCGCGGTCCCCAGCGCGATCCCCCCGATGATCAGCACGGTCGCCGCCATCAGCGAAAAGTCGATGTGCTCGCCCAGGAATATGGCCGAGCACAGCAAACCGAAGACGGGAACCGCGAGCAAACCCATCGACGTCACCGAGGCGGGCACCCCGCGATTGACGGTGTTCATCACCCAGTAAGCCATGCAGGTCCCGATCAGGCATCCGTAGGCCAGGCAGAGAAACGCCTCGATGCCCCAATCGACTTTCGGCGCCCCCTCCAGCGCCACGGCGATCGCCGTCTGCGTGATGCACGCCAGCAGCAATTGCCAGGGAAGCAATTCGAAGAGCGGCGTGACCCAGCGGTGCGCCCTGCCATACACGATGCTGATCGCCCACGAGAACGCGGCAAGCAATACCAGCGCGTGGCCAAGCAGGATATCGGGCGACGTCCAGTCCATCTCGCTGGGGCGCAGGATGAGCACCAGGCCCGCCATACCGATCCCGAGCCCAGCCGTACGACGCAGGGTGAACGGCTCGTGAAGGAAGATACGCGCGGCAGGCAATACCCAGAGCGGCGTCGTATAGGCCAGCACAATCGAGCGCCCGGCAGGCAGGTACTGAAGGCCGACGCTGACCATGACCGAGAACCCGACCATGTGCAGCCAGCCGACACTGAAGATGACGGGCAGGTCGGCTTTCACCGGTATCGCCGTGCGCCCGGTGACGATGCAGGCACCCCAGTAGATCAGGCAAGCGGGTGCCGTGCGAAACACGACCGCCCAGATCGGAGGCACATACTGGAGCGTCATCTTGTTGACGATCCAGTTAAAGCCCCACCCCACCACCAGAGCGGCCAGCAGCAGGAGCGCGGTCCGCCTTGAAAGATTGTCCTTGTTCATGGGCGTCGCACAACCGCCACGGCAACGCTCACCGAGGACCTGCGCCGTTGCTCAAAAGGCATATTCGCTCACGCGCGCCTCGTCCCACTCCAGGCCGCAGCCCGGCACCTCCGGAACAATGGCGCGGCCATCCCGGATTTCCAGGGGTGAGCGCAGCACCGGGTTTGCCCAGTCGACGTATTCCAGCCAGTGCGCGGTGGGCGTCACGCACATCAGTTGCGCACTGATCTCGGGGAAAAGGTGGGTCGACATGGGCAGTGCGGCGGCGTCGGCGATCGCAGCGGCGCGCAGCCATCCCGATACCCCGCCAATACGCTCAAGATCCGGCATGACGTAATCGCTGGCGAGCGCGGCGACCGCACGCGCCATGTCGCGCGACCCCCAATAGTTTTCGCCGATCTGCACCGGCGTGCGCAGTGCAGCGGCGACCCGCGCACAACCGGCGTGGTCGTCCGCGCGCACCGGCTCCTCGATCCAGGCCAGCCCCAGTTCATCCAGCGCATGCCCGCGGCGGATCGCCTCGGTCGGGTCGAGCGCCTGGTTGTAGTCGCTCATGATGCTGACGCCTTCGCCGACCGCATCGCGCACGGCATTCGCCGCAGCGACATCCTCCTCGAGTGTCCGGTAACCGAGCCGCAGCTTCACGGCCGTGAATCCGCCGCGCAGCAGCTCGGTCGCTTCAAGGGCAAGCGCATCCGGGTCGAACCGCGCACCCGTGAGCCCCAGGCCGCAACTGTTGTAGGCAGGCACCGGTCGCGGCTCGCCGCCCAACAGACGCGCCAGCGGCAACCCCGCCTCGATCGCACGCGCGTCCCACGCAGCCATGTCAATGCCTGCGATGGCCATGGCCACCAGGCCAGTCTGGCCGAGCAGCGTGAAGCGGCGATTCAGCAGCCGCTCGATCTCGAAAGGAACCAGGGGCTGCCCGACGATCAGGCTGGCCATTTCGCCGAGCAACGCAACCTGCGCCTTCAAGGCGAGCGGCGTCACGGTAAACAGGTAGCTTCGGCCTGTCGCCCCCGAGGAAGTGACCAGGTCAAGAAGCACCATCGGCGCACGGTCGACTGAACCCGTCGAGGTTTGAAGCCTGCGCGCCATGGGCGCATACACCGCCCGCGCGTTCAGCGCGCGAATCGTCGTGGTCATCCTGTTTCCCCCATGCCCCGGATTCTTGCCGGAGTCGTTCTGTTATTTGCTCAAGGCTCTTTCAATCGAGTCATTATCGCAAGAATTGGATATAGGACGTTGCCGTGTCCTCCGGATGCTCGACCATCGGCAGATGACCCGTGCGCTCAACTCGCCTGGCGTCCATCCCGCGATAGAGCGTGGCGAGCTTTTCGAGCCCCGAGACATCGAAGATGCCATCCTCAACGCCCCAAAGCGCCAGCGCGCGCACGGAGCCTGCGCCTGCGTCCACCAGGACGCGGGAATAGCCTGCGACCACGTTGAAGACGGCGAGGTAAAAGTCGTGGTTCACCTTGTAGCCATTGACCAGCGAAGCGACCACCTCGGCGGGTATGGCGGGCGGCTGGTAAAAAAGCAGGCGTAGTTCCAGATCGAACTGCTCCGGCGTGACGGGGATAAACGGATTGATCCCCTTCGCAAGCGATGCTTCGAGCCGGGGGCTCCAGTCGCCGACACCGAGCGGTGCGCCGATGAAGGCGAGCGTGCGCACTTCCTGGGCATAACGGTGCTGGTATAGCCCGGCGATGGCGCCGCCCATCGAGCTGCCAGCCAGGTGAAATTCCTTGATCCCGAGCCCTGCCACCAGCGCGTGCAGCAATTCGACCTGGTTTTCCAGCCGGTAATCCCGGATCGAAAACCCGACGCTCTGCCCGAAACCGGGCAGATCCGGTGCGGTGACAGAAAAGCCATTGGCTGCGACCAGGCACATGAACGGCACCCACTGTTCCTTCTGCGCGAAGAGCCCGTGCAGCAGGATGACGCGCGGGCCCTCGCCGGTCTGCAGATAATGCACGCTGCCACCCGGCAATGCCGCTTGCGCAGCCTCGGGCTTGCAGGGCACGGTCTGCGCGCTCGCGCCACCGGCGCAAACAGCAAAGAGTGCCAGGAGCACCGGCAACGCCCGGCAGGCGGCCATGGCGCGAGAAACGATGAGGGACAGGGAAATCGACATACGCATCACCGCCCGAGACGAAACAGAATGTCCTCAAGTTTAGCCCCTGCGCTATGCTTTGGTGCAACGGCATTTCGCCCCGCGATCCCTCATCCTGCGAGGTTACCCATGCAAGCCATCGATCTGCTGGTTCGCGCCGAATTCCTCTACCCCGTGACCGAGGGGGTCCCCGTCGTGCCCGACGGCGAAGTCGCGATCGTCTCGAACCGCATCGTCTATGCCGGGCCGCGCAAGCCCGACGGGCACTGGCACGCCGTGCGCACGATCTCCGGGGCCGGCCGGGCAGTGCTTCCCGGCTTCGTCAACGCGCACTGCCACACCGCTTCGATCGTGTTCCGCAGCCAGACCGATGACCACGCGGCGAAGGCGGCACTGTTCAATGTCGCCTTCCCGATGGAAAAGGATATCTCCGACGCACAGTGGCAGCTGCTGGGCACGGTAGGCTGCGCCGAGATGCTGCGCGCCGGGATCACGACCATCAACGACATCTGGTACAGCCCGGAATCGCTTGCGCGCACCGTTGCCGACTGCGGACTGCGCGCCCAGATCGCCAACAAAGTGTTCGACGTGCGCCTCGAGGCGTTATTTCGCGACGATTACACCAGGCACCGCGACGTCGGGCAGGCGCGGTTGCGACACGGCGTCGAATTCGTCGAGCGATGGCAGGGAGCGGCCGACGGTCGCATCACCACGCGCATTGGCACACACGCGCCGGACACCTGCGACGCGGGACTCTGGCGCGAAGCGCGCGCCGAGGCGAACCGGCTCGGCGTCGGGATGCATACCCATGCGGCGCAAAGTGCCGGCGAGGTGGATTACATCCTGCGCACGCACGGCTGTGGTCCGATGGAGTACCTGCGCGACAACGGCGTGCTTGCACCGGACGTCGTTCTGGCGCACCTGACGCTGGCGACCGACGGCGATCTGGCCGCCGTGCGTGAAACGGGCGCCGCGTATGCCCACTGCCCGACCATCTACCCGCGACGCGGACGCTACCCGCGGCTGGAAGATATCCTTTCCCTCGGCATTCCGACCGGCTTTGGCACAGACTGGATGCTGAACGATCCTTTCGAGGGCATGCGCATGGCGATTCAGGCGATGCGCCTGCGCCTGGGCGACCCGGGTGCCATGACCTGCGAGCAGGCTCTGGCTCTGCACACGATCGGAGCGGCGAGGGCCATCGGCCTGGGCGACCAGATCGGTTCGCTCGAACCAGGCAAGAAGGCAGACCTCATCTCGGTGAACCTCGATCGGCCGCACCTCCAGCCGTTCTACGGGGCACCCCAGGCGCTCGTCTTCTACGCGAAATCCAGCGACGTCGACACAAGCATCATCGATGGCCAGATCGTGCTGGAAGCCGGACAGCCGACGCGCCTGGACCAGGTGCGCGCGATGGCGAACCTTGCCCTGCACATCCCCGCCTGGCGTACCCGCCTGTCCGAGCTCGGCAGCACTGCCGTGGCAGGGCCGGGTTGCCCGTGCTGCGGCTGAGCCTTTCCATCCGGACGGGGCCTACGAGGAGCGGTTCGCCTTCGCCGACTTCGACCAGAGAACGGCGCGCCAGCGAACCGCCACGAACACCGTAATACAAAGGCCGGCGATCGAATACACGGTTGAAGTCGCGGTGAAACCGATGGCATCGATCACCGGCCCCGAGACCAGCAGGCCAAGCGGCAACCCCATGATGGCCAGGATCCGCATGCCCATGACCCGGCTCAGGAACTCCTCATGCGCCCCTCGCAGCATCACGGCTGCGAGGGGCGTAATGCAAAGGCTTTGCGCCAGGCCAACGAGCGCGAGGATCGCGACGCCCCCCGCCATGCTGGTGACGCGGCCAAAGGCAAACGTGAGAACAAACCAGACACACGCAAATATCAGCATCGACCGCCCCGCGCCCAGCGAAATCCGATTGCTGCCCAGCAGTGTGGAGCCAATCAGGGCGCCAGCCGAAAAGCTCGCGCCGAGCACCCCGAGGCTGAACTGATCGACACCGTAGATTTCGCGGGCGATATAAGGCAAGAGGCCCAGCACGAACGGATAGGAGAAGAAGTTCACGATGAACGCCACCGACATCGCACCGAACACCTCAGGCGTGCGCCAGACCTGCAGGACGGCGTCGTGCAGATCCCGAAGCGGCGACAGACGCGGCGCTTCATGACTGCCCGGCCGGCCCGCCACGCCAAGCGTCAGAAGGAAACTCAACACATACATGACCGTGATGACGGCATAAGCGGGAACCATGCCGAAGGCACCCAACAGGCCAACGCCCGCGAGCGCGCCGGCGATACGCGCCGAATCGTAGGTGGTTCGGGAAAGCCCGAGCGCGCCGATCAGCATCCCTGAAGGCAGCGTTTGTGCGATCAGTGCATTGCGCAGCATCAGGTCGGAGGGTCGCAACACGCCGCCGATCGAGGCCAGGACAAGAACGATCGCAGGCGTGAGCACCCCGGTGGCGGCAAGCATTGTCATCGCGAGGGCCAGGGCCGCGTAGATCCCGCGCGTGATCAGCATGAGGCGCCGGCAACCGAGCCGGTCACTTGCAACGCCGAGCAACGGCGAAAGCACGGAACCCGAATACTGGAGCGCACCGTAAATGACCAGCATCATCACGGAGCCCGACTCGACCAGCACATACCAGCCGAGGATGAGCACTTCCATCTCGAACGCCCAGGACGTGGCGAGATCGGCAGGCCACTGGAAGCGAAAGCTGCGAACCGAGAACGGCGCAAGCAAAGGTGAGCGGACCGCAGTCATCGGATGGCTGCGCTCACTCGGGCGTCATGCCGGTACGCCGGGTCAGGCCCGGCCCGCGGCGTTCCCTCCTGAAAAGGCTGCCGTCAGGCGCCTCGCGGGTGACCATATCGGTTCGCCTCGCTCTACTTTTGAGCCAGGGGATTCGGCGTGGGCTCGGCCACCCGGATCAACAGGTTTCGATCGGTATGGTGAAACGGCTCGCTCTGTCCGCGCACGATCAGCGTCGTATCCTCTTCGTAG
>CAITPF010000188.1 GCA_903894155.1 uncultured beta proteobacterium
GGGTAATTGGGTAATTGGGTAATCGGGCAATCGTGCAATCGGGTAGTCGAGCCAGGAACTGCGTGACGATAAGGTGAACAGGAATGCGGATTCTTTTGGTCGAGGATGACCCCACGCTCTCAAATCAAGTGCGTCAGGCGCTTGAAGAGGCCGACTACGCGGTTGACCTGGCCGTGGACGGGCGTGATGCGCAATATCGTGGCGAGACCGAGCCATTCGACGCCGCCATCCTCGATCTTGGCCTGCCGCTTGTCGATGGCATCACCGTTCTTAAGGGCTGGCGCGCGCATGGTATCCGCTTTCCAGTGCTCATCCTGACCGCGCGTGACACATGGCATGAAAAGGTCGCGGGCATCGACGCGGGCGCCGATGATTACCTGGGCAAGCCATTTCACATGGAAGAGTTGCTCGCCCGTGTACGCGCCCTGATTCGTCGCGCGTCGGGCAATGCCTCCTCCGTTCTTGCTTGCGGCACGGTGCGTCTCGATACACGCAGCGGCCGCGTGAGCGTTGATGGCGAATCCATCGTGCTGACGTCGCACGAGTTCAAGGTGTTGTCCTACCTGATGCATCACCAGGGGGAGATCGTTTCGCGGTCCACCCTGACCGAACATATCTATGCACAGGATTTCGATCGGGACTCCAATACGATCGAAGTGTTCGTGGGGCGCCTGCGCAAAAAGATTCCCTCAGAACTCATTGAAACTGTGCGAGGCCTGGGCTATCGCATGAGCGGCGCACCATGACCGCGCTGCTTCACGGCGTGTTTCGCGGCAACTGGCGGGCTGAGATCTCCTCGCTGCGGCGCTCGCTTCGGGTTCGCCTGCTTCTGGGAACCTTGCTCTGGATTACGATCGCGCTCGTGACGGCGGGCTTTGTCCTGACCTCCTATTTCCGGGAATATGCGGCGAGCCAATTCGAAAAGGCCGCCCAGATACACCTGGATCAGCTTGCGGCCAGTTTCGATTTGAACGCGCAGGGCGTGCCTGTATTGCGCACACCGATGACCGACCCGCGCTTTCTTCGGCCACTGTCAGGGCTTTACTGGCAAGTCAACGACGCAAGCGGCACGGATTTGATGAGATCACGGTCGCTGTGGGATAACGTGCTCGCCGTGCCGGGGGATCAACTGGCGAACGGTGAGTTGCATGTTCACGCCATTCGAGGTTCGGGCGGCGAGGACTTGATGGTGGTGGAGCGCACCGTGCACATAGCCGATCGTCCGGGGCAACACTGGCGCTTAGTCGTGGCGGCGGACGTCCACGAGCTGAACCACACGGTCGGAGACTGGACCAAACGGCTGATCCTGTTCCTGCTGCTGCTCTTCGTGAGCCTTGCCTCGGCCGCCGTCGCGCAGGTCTTGATCGGACTAGCCCCGCTGCGTGCGTTGCAGACTGCGCTCAAGCGCCTGAGTGGCGGGCCGTTGCGTCGACTTGAGGGTGATTTTCCGCAGGAGGTGCAGCCGCTGATCAACGACTTCAACAGTGTGCTCGACCACAGTGTCAGGGTCGTCAAGCGGGCGCGCACAGAGGCGGGGGATATCGCACACGCCATCAAGACGCCGCTTGCGGTCATGGCAAATGCGGCTGAGCACGATCGCAATGCCAGCGGCCCGGCGGGCGAGCTCGCGGGGCTCGTCGCGGATCAGGTGTCTACGCTGCAGAAGCAGGTCGAGTGGCGACTACGGCGTGCCCGAGCCGCCGCAACGACAGAAGCGCCAAGCATCTCAACTCCCATCGAGCCTGTCGTCACGCAATTGGTCCGGGTCATGGAGCGGATCCACGTCGAGCGAGGCCTGCGCTTCGACGTCCGGATCACGCCCGAAGACCTGTGTTTTCGGGGCGAAGCACAAGATTTGCAGGAGATCCTGGGAAATCTGATGGACAACGCCTGCAAGTGGGCAAAACTGCTCGTCTGCGTTCACGTCAGCGTGGTCGAGCGCAAACTGACCATCATGGTCGATGACGACGGCCCGGGGCTCAATCCCGACCAGCGAGAGGCTGTCATGCAACGGGGCATTCGACTCGATGAACAAGTCCCTGGGTCCGGCCTGGGGCTGGCAATCGCAAAGGATCTGGTCAGCCTGTATGAAGGGCAGATCACGCTATCTGAATCGCCGCTCGGCGGGCTCTCGGCCATCGTCAAATTCTAAGCTCGGAGATCGCCCAAAGCGGCAGTTCAGGGTGACCGGGTGCCCGGGAGGTCGACCTTCCTGTCGTTGCGTATCAATTTGGCGAGCTCGAACCAAACGAGGCTGCAACAGGCCGCGACCAGGCCAAGCGTCGCCTGAATGGCGTTTAACGGCTGAAAGAGGAATAGGCTGGAAACTGCTGGCACCTCGATCACGATTGCGAGCAAAACCACTGTAAAAAGTGTCATCCAACCCAAATATTCATTGCGAACCGACCGCCGACTAAAGAGATGGCTTGCCATCGAGCGGTTCGAATAAATAAGGCCGAGGCTGGACAACACGAGCGTGGCGAACATCACCGTTCGCACTAAATCGTCGCTTAACGACATCTTTCGGCCGACGACGTAAAGCGCGGCAAGTACGACAGTGAGCCCAAAGCCTTGAAGCAATCCGGTGGTCAGTACACGTCGGTCAAATAAGCGATCGGTCGGACTTCGCGGTTTCGCCTTCATCGCGTCGGCCTCAAGTGGCTCTGCTTCAAAGACGACGGAACACGCGGGATCAATGATTAATTGCAGAAAAAGAATATGGACGGGCATCAGCAAAACCGGCCAACCAAGGATAATCGGTAGCACCGAGAGGCCAACAATCGGCAAATGAACCGCCAGGATGAATATGATTGCCTTGCGAAGATTCGCAAATACCCGCCGGCCATACATCACTGCAGTCACGAGCGATGAAAAATCGTCATTCTGCAAGACCAATGCCGCGGATTCGCGCGCGACATCTGTTCCACGCCCTCCCATCGCGACGCCAATATTTGCAGCTTTAAGGGCAGGCGCGTCGTTAACACCATCGCCAGTCATTGCAACGATTTCGCCGTTCGAGCGGAATGCCTGCACAAGCCGAAGTTTTTGCTCGGGTCTTACACGGCAGAATACGTTGATTTCACCGAGTCGGGCCTTGAGCGCCTCGTCATTCATTGCAAGCAGGTCGGTGCCGGTGATGACTTGATTCGGGTTGAGTAGCCCGGCCTGGCGTGCGATCGACATCGCCGTCTCGGGATGATCGCCTGTGATCATGACAACCCGGATCCCGGCGTCATGACACTCGTGTATAGCCCTCGGCACATCGGGTCGCAAAGGATCCTGCAATGCGACAAGCCCCAGGAATTCAAACGCAAAATCATGTTGATTTGCCGGCAATTCACCGGCGCCAAATTTCACCTGGGCGACGCCGATGACCCTCAACCCCTGCGCTGCCATGACAGCAACCTGTTTGAGAATGTCTTGCGTCGCGGGCAAATCGAGATGGCAAAGATCGATAATGGCTTCGGGCGCTCCCTTTGCGGCGATCATCCTTGTGCTCAGGTCCGGCGACTGCCATGCGCGTGACATGGCCAGGAGTTCCTTCGACAAAGGATAGTCGTGCAGTAAAGTCCAGTCAGAGTGAAGATGTTCGGTTCCCGCCAACAATTCCAGGCCGGCCGATGCAATAGCAGTCTCCATCGGGTCGAATGCCTGCCGGTGACTTGCCAGAACTGCATATTCAAGCAATGGATGGAGCGCCTCCGAAAGAGGCTCCTTCGCCGCTGACTGCTTGTTGTCGTACGTCGCGGCCGGCGACCATAGCTGACACACCGTCATGCGATTCAGGGTTAACGTTCCTGTCTTGTCAACGCAAAGTAGCGTCGTCGCTCCCAATAGTTCTACCGCGGGTATGTTGCGCGCGAGGATCTTTTCACCGGACAATCTCCAGGCGCCTAACGCAAGGAACAGTGTCAATACCACTGGAAGCTCTTCCGGCAAAATCGCCATTGCCAGCGTAAGACCCGCCAGCAGCCCTAACAGCCACTCGCCGCGAAGCACGCCGTATGAAATCGCAAGGGCTGCCGCCAAAAGCAGCCCGGCGACTGCGACTCGCTTCACAACCTGACCGGTTTCCTTTTGAATCGGCGTGACGTCGACATCGATATCGGACAACGACTTGCCGATTTTTCCTAAAGCGCTTCGCTCACCCGTAGCGATGACGTAGCCGCGGGCGGTACCTTGCGTGATCAGCGTTCCTGAAAATACGAGCGATACGGGGTTGGGAGCATCCGCCATGTGCTCTGAACGAGACTGTGCATACTTGCTGACTGGAACAGACTCGCCCGTCAGCATCGATTCATCGACATTTAAATTCGATGACTCGGTCAGGAGGATATCCGCTGGCACCCGATCACCCTCGGCGAGCAGGACGATGTCCCCGCAAACAACCTCCGTGCCGGGTATCCGCCTGGCAACGCCTTCCCGCCAAATCAATGCCCTTGGGCTTGAAATATCGCGCAATGCCTCGAGCGAGCGTTCAGTTCTTCGTTGCTGATAGAACGAGATACCCATCACGACGAACACAAAGCCAAGCAGCATCATGGCTTCGTGCTTGTCGCCGAGAAGCATGTAGATGACCCCGCAGGCAACGAGGAGCAGGAAGATGGGCTCTGTCACAATCTCACGCAACAACCGAAGGATATTCTTCGGTTTGGAGCGCGGCAGTTCATTTGGCCCATCCCTGGCGAGCCTGCCTATCGCTTCAGACTCGGTCAGGCCATCAGCGTGTTCATCGGCAGCGGTCATGGAAAATGATTATCCAGTCGTTTGATGAATCATCGATGACACGAAGGCGACGGGCATGACCGTCCATCGAATGAAACGGTCTACTTAATAATCGTGACAGGCAGTTTGGCCGTGGTTAACACGCGCTGGGCTACCGATCCAATCAACAGGTCGGCGAGTGCGCCGCGACCTTTCGAGCCAAGCACGACGAGATCAAACTTCTCACCGTCGGCGAGGGCAACAATTTCCTGGGAAACGTGACCGGTTTTAATCACGATGTCGTGCTTTACACCCATCTTATCGAGCAATTTCATCGCGGGCCGGAGTTCCTTGGCGCTCAGCTCGCGAAGGTAGTCCTGGACTGCCTCGTTGCCGACAAAGGATCTCGCGTGATTGAGCCCCAAGTCGTCATGAACGCTGATGAGGGTGATGGAATTTGATCTTGAATTGACGGACTTGAGAAGATTCGCGGCATACTTTACCGCGCGAAGTGATGTTTTTGAACCGTCAGTTGCAACTAATACCTTCATGTTGATCTCCCTTTCGAATATCGCCCGATATCCATTACAGTCAGCCAGTAAACCTGCCGAGGCTATTCAGGCCACCGAGGTTGCTGAGGCCCCATTCACCGAAGCTACGGATTCCATTTTAAGGCATCGGTGACATTATTTCTGTTTGATGGCGCATGCGGATCCGCGTTGAAGCAAGGCCTCCGGTTTCACCAACTGAGATTGACTCCCCCCGCCTACCAGGGGATCTCGTTGCCGCGGTAATCGATGAAGTGTGCGCCGTGACGCGGCGCGATCGCTGCAAGGGCAGAGAGCATGCCGGCCGCCGACTCCTCGGGCGCCAGTGTCGATTCGATTGCCGTGGCGAAAGGCTTTGACAAGTTTGACCTTACCGTACCAGGTTGCAACGCGACGACCAGCAAGTCGGGGTTCTTGCGCTGCAGTTCAATCGCGGCGGTTTGCAACAGCATGTTGAGCGCGGCTTTCGAGGCCCGGTACCCATACCACCCGCCCAATTTGTTGTCGGTAATGCTGCCGACCCTGGCAGAAAGCTTCGCGTAGATCGTTCGCCCGCCGGCAAGCAGCGGGGAGAACTCGCGCAACACCAGGGCCGGCCCGATGGCATTGACCTGAAACGAACGCATCAGGCTATCCTGGCGCAAGGCGCGCATGGCCTTTTCCGGGCCGACGCCATCAATGACCAGCGCGCCGGTCGCATCGACAATGACGTGAAACGGGCCGCTCGTGGCAAGTTGCCTGGCCGCCGACGCAATACTCCCGGGGTCTTCCAGATCAAACTGCCCGCCACTGGATCGTGAAACCGTCTCGACCAGCAAACATTGTGGATCTTTTTGAAATGCCTGCACGAAGGCCTGCCCGATGGCTCCCCCGGAGCCGATCACCAGGGCCTTGTACTCAAACGAAAAGAGCTTGTTGCTCATATTGTGTTGACGCTTGTTCATCATTGTTGACTTCTCCCCGCACCGAAGGGGGAGGGATGCCGCGCACTGGATCATAATGCTGACCGGAGGGACTCCATGGATCAGCGTATCGTCGTGATCGACTTTGAAACGACCGGCTTATCGGCAAGAACCGGTGATCGGGCGATTGAAGTCGCGGCCGTCGAGATCATTGACGGCCAGGTAGGCCGGCATTTTGCGAGCCTGATGAACCCCGGGGTGCATGTGCCGTCGTTTATTACCGGGCTGACGGGCATCACCAACGCCATGGTGCGCTCGGCGCCCGATTCAATGGCCGTCATGCGCGGGCTTGCCCAGTTTGTTGAGGATGCTCCGCTTGTCGCGCACAACGCCGCGTTTGACGCGGGGTTTTATGGCCACGAAATGCGGATGCAGGGTATCGATCGTGAAAACCCCTTCCTTTGCTCGCTTCGCGTAGCGAGGCGAATCTACCCCCGGGCACCAAATCACAAGCTTTCCACGCTTGCCGACTATGTCGATATCCCGATGCAGGGCACCTTTCACCGCGCGCTTGCGGATGCAGACCTGACCGCGCGGATTTTCGTGACCATGTGCGGCGACATTCGCGCCCGCTACGGCATACGCTCGCTTTCGGTCGCCTTGCTCGAGCGCCTGCAAAGCGTGCGGGTTGCCAGCGCGGATGCCTGGCTTACCAAGGTGGGATACGAGGAGACGGCTGGCACACGTTAGCGCAGCGGTAGCTCGCCGATTGTTAGTACCTGGACACAATCCGATCGTGAGCCGGGAGTCGAAGCCGATGCGTACCGGCCTCGGTCGTACTTAGGTGGCCGCAACCACCAATTTCTCCGACTTCCTGGGGCGGCCGCCACGTTTCCCATTCTCACGCGCAGCCGACGCTTTTTCCTCTGTTGATGCTTTGCCGCCGACCTTGCCCATTTGCGCTGCCATCCAGCGTTTCGATCCAAGGAATCCTTCAAGCAGTGCGGGAATATAGATATCGGCGTCAATTTTCGGGAAATGCACGCCTAAACCGGAAGCGCTGATTTGAGCATCGCTTAAATCGGCGGGGTGGGCGTTTTCCAAGCCTTGCGCATCGCGAGGCGCAAAGGCAATTTGCAGCCCCGAGGCGAGCGAAATCACCACTCGCGAGATGCGCCTGTCGTAGCGCGCCGATACGACGGCAGGAAAACTTGCCTTGGTCGCTTTGCCGCGCCGCGTGGCGGTTTCAAAGACAGCATCAGAAATTTCCATGAATCGTTCTCCAGGCGGCGCAAAGCGCTGTCAGGTTCTCGGCAAGTGCACCAGCGATATCACCAAGTTCTTTCCGCGAGAAATCGTAGTTCTCACGAAGTTCGGGCGGTCCGTTGGGGCAATGAAGCTTAAACACCGCCTCACAGCCATTCCTCTGCACGTGCACATGAACAGGTCGATGATCGTTGGGGTAGATGACCACGCGAAAGCCTGCGGTCCTTAATACAGTTGGCATTTTAGCAAAAAACCTAAACAGCTTGGGTTTTTAATAACGCTGGAGGCAAATTTGCGTTGCCAGAGTGTCAGGTGGGATTGGCAGGGGCCCGAAACGTAGCATGAAATCAATCCGGAGCCGACTTCGTACGACGTTGTGGTCATCGTAATGCAGCGATATCGTTGGACAAATCCCGCGGCGGACGATTCAATGAACTCGGGGATTCCTGCGGAGTCCTGCAAAATCCCAGAGTTCCGAAGTTTGGAAGTCCCGAAGTTCCGAAGTCCCAAA
>CAITPF010000189.1 GCA_903894155.1 uncultured beta proteobacterium
CGCGCATCTGGCGCATGAGATCGGCATTGGTCGATCCAGTCGTTTGTTCCCATCCGATGCGGCCAAACTCCGGCAGGCGCGCGCGCAGCGTCGATGCCAATTCGGTCGGTTCCGGGAAGGCGGGGGCAGGCGGTGCGTGTTCAGGCGTGCGGGACATGGGGGAGAGTTTACGTCCCGCCCTGAAATCTTCGCTGCAATACGTACATGTCACGTAGCGGTGCTTTATGATGGGGCGTTCAATTAGTTACTCATTTGGTTACTCATTTCCACCGAGCCGTTTCCGATTCTCGTGCAGCCCGCTCTCTCGCCTAGCTTGACCGCGTCGCCCAAGGCCGTCGTCTCGATCGCTGGCGGTATATGCCGCCTTGCAGGCGATTGGGATGTGCAGGCGCTGGCCGTGCGCGGCGAAGTCGCCCGCAGGCGCGCGCAGCTTGCCAAAGTCGCGGATACCGCCGCCTGGGACCTGTCTGGGATTGGCCAACTCGACGCCGTGGGTGCCCAGGTGCTTTGGCATCGCTGGGGCCAGAAGCTTCCCGAAAAGGCCACGCTCTCCGAAGGGCAGAAGAATCTGCTTTCGATCCTGGCGTCCAATCCTGTGGCACCCGAGCCGCCTGCGCCGCCCCGGGATTGGCTGGGCGGGTTTCGGGCGATGGGCTCGGGCATATTCCAGGCCGCGGATCACGGCCGCGATTTGCTGATCCTGCTGGGCGATATCCTGTTCGATTTTGCCCGCGTGATCATGCGACCGCTCCTGGGGCCATGGCGCGAGATTTCCGCCCAGATCTTTCGCACCGGCACGCAGGCGCTCGGGATCCTGGCGCTCGTCGGATTTCTGATCGGAATCGTCCTGTCCTACCTGTCGGCGCAGCAACTGGCCGTCTTCGGCGCCGGCCAGTTCATCGTCAAGCTGCTGGGCGTGGCCATCGTGCGCGAGCTCGGTCCCGTGCTCTGCGCGATCGTCGTCGCCGGCCGCTCAGGTTCGGCGATCACTGCACAGATCGGGGTGATGCGCGTGACGCAGGAGCTCGATGCCATGGAGGTCATGGGGATTTCGCAGGGCCAGCGGCTGATTCTGCCCCGCGTCATCGCGCTGGCGGTCGCCATGCCACTGCTGGTGCTCTGGACCAGTGCGCTCGGCTTGCTGGGCGGCATGCTCGCGGCGAAGTTCGAGCTCGGTCTGACGGTCACCTGGTTCTTCGATCGGCTCCCCGACGCCATCGGGATCAAGAACTACTGGATCGGCATGGTCAAAGGGGTCACCTTCGGCATCTGGGTCGCCATGGTGGCGTGCCATTACGGGCTGCGCATCGAGCCCAATACCGAAAGCCTCGGGAAGGGCACGACCGCATCCGTCGTCACGTCGATCACCGGCGTGATCCTGATCGACGCGATCTTCGCGATCCTGTTCAACGAGATGGGCATCTGATGAATATCCCGGTCACTGCGCCCGTGCAGAGCCCGCAAGCGACGGGGGCGCCGGCTCGTCCCGACGAGAAGCCCGTGATCGACGTGAAGGACCTGACCACGGCCTTCGGGGCGCATGTGGTGCATGAGCACCTCAATCTCACCGTGTATCCCCGTGAAATCCTTTCGCTCGTTGGCGGATCCGGGTCGGGAAAGACGACCTTGTTGCGGCAGATCCTTGGGCTCGACACGCCGAAGTCCGGGGTGGTCGAGGTGTTCGGCCGTCCGGTGCAGGATTATCAGGGGCAAGCGCGCAAGGCGTTGACGAATCGCTGGGGCATGCTCTTTCAGGCCGGGGCATTGTTTTCGGCGCTGCCGGTCTTCGACAATGTCGCGCTGCCGCTGCGGGAAGTCCGCAACCTGCCCGAGGATCTCATCCACGACGTGGTGCTGATGCGGTTGAGCTGGGTCGGGCTCGGGCCCCGGGATGCGGCGCTGATGCCCTCGGACCTCTCCGGCGGGATGATCAAGCGGGTCGCGCTGGCGCGTGCGCTGTCGCTTGATCCCGAGTTGCTTTTCCTGGACGAGCCGACCGCCGGGCTGGATCCGCAGCGCTCTGACGAGTTCGTCGCGCTGATCAAGACGCTGCACAGCGAACTCGAATTTACGGTCGTGATGGTCACCCACGATCTGGATACCATCCGCGATCTTTCGACGCGTGTCGCCGTGCTCGCGGACAAGCACGTGCTGGTCGAAGGCACTATCGAGCAGGTCATGGAAACGAAACACCCGTTCATCGAAGCCTTTTTCCACGGCGAGCGCGGTGAGCGCGCTTTGGGCAATCTGGATGCCAAGGAAGCAAATCATGGAAAACCGTAGTCACGCCCTCATGGCGGGTCTTTTCGCCGTTCTGTTGCTGATCGCCGCAGCCTATGCGGCCATCTGGATCAGCAAGAAGAACGTGCCTCTTGTTCCGTACGAACTCGTTGCCACCTCGCCGGTCACGGGCCTCTCGGTGCAATCCCAGGTGCGTTACCAGGGCGTGCCGGTCGGCCGGGTTGAATCCCTGCGCTTTCTGCAGGACAAGCCCGGCGTGGTGCGCATCCTCATCGCCATCGATCCGAAGACACCGATCACCGAAGGCACCTGGGCCGAGATCGCGACCGCAGGCGTGACGGGCATTTCCAACATCGAGCTGCGCGATAACGGCACGTCATCCCAGCGCGTCGAGTCGTCCGCGACCCACATCGCCGATATTCCGATGCGACCGGGCTTCTGGGAGCGGCTGCAGCAGCAGGGTGGCGGGATGCTGGGCACGATCGAACGCGTTCTGGATCAGGTCGAGAAGTTCACGACGGCGGATAATGCCGCATCGCTGGAGCAAACGCTGAAAAATGCGGCCAACCTGAGCGCTCGCCTGGACAGCGCGGTCAAGCAGGTGGAGCCGGCGATCAAACAGCTCCCGGTCATGATCGAGTCCATTTCGAATACGGCAAAGAGGGCGGACGTCGCCGCCGCGGAGATCGCCACGCTTGCGAAGTCCGCGCAGCAAACCATCAATTTCCTGAATGCGCCCAACGGACCGCTGCATCTGGCGGGGCAAAGCCTGGAAAGCATCCAGGCGACGGCGTCGCAGGTGCGCAACTCGACCCTGCCGGACTTCAGCATACTGTCGTTGAGTCTGACCGACGCAGCGCGATCGTTCACCTTCACGTCACGCGACTTGCGGCAAGCGCCGCAATCGCTCATTTTTGGGCCGCCCCCGCTGGTGGCCGGGCCCGGCGAAACCGGGTTTGCCGGATTCGGGGCGCAAAAGCGCTAAACGGAGGCATCGGAAATCATGCAAATACTGAAAAATTCGGGTCGCGGATTCAGGCGTGCTCTGGCGCTGTCCGGGGTGACCCTGATCGTCGCGCTTGCGCTGGGCGGGTGCACAGCCGGTCGGGGCACAATGCCTACGCCGCTTGATCTTGGGGCCGGGGTGGCCACGCCCAGGGCGCAACTGCCGGCCCACCCGCCGATTGCTGTGCCGGCTGCCACGGCAGCCGCATTGCTCAACGAGGTCAGAGTGATCTGGCGCGTTGGCGATCAGGGGCAACCGCAAGCCTACGCAACCTATCAGTGGGTCGCTCCGCCTGCGCAGCTTGTCACGCAGCGGGTCATTGACCGCCTGGCGATCCAGGGCGCCGTGTTGCCGCAGAACGTGGGCGGCGAGTTGCCTCAGGTGAGAATCAACCTGCAGCGTTTCGAACAAACGTTTTCACCCGACGGTGCGACAAGCCAGGGGCGGCTGACCATGCAAGTCGTGCTCGTGCGGGGCAGCAAGGTCTCTGATCAGCTCCTGATCGACCTGAGCGTGCCCGCGGCCTCACAGGACGCGCCCGGCGGCGCGGTGGCGCTGCGCATGGCCAACGAGCAGGCCGCGGAGCAGATCGCGCAATGGCTTTCCAAGCAGTTCGCGCACTGAGTCCACATGCCTGCACACACTGAACACACCACCTTCGACGGCATAGCGGGCATCATCGACTGCGCGCTGGATTGGCCGGACGGCTCGCCCAAGGGCTGGGCGCTGATCCTGCACCCCAATCCCGCGCAGGGCGGAACGCGTGACAACAAGGTCGTCACCACGATCGCGCGCGCCTGCGTGCAGCACGGCTTTGTCGCGGTGCGCCCGAATTTTCGGGGAATCGGGCAATCGGCCGGCTCCTTTGATCATGGCAAAGGGGAGCTGCAGGACATGGCGGCGCTGGTCGAGCAGTTCCGAGTACGCTATCCGGACGTGGCGGCCCACCCCTGGGTGCTGGGCGGGTTCTCGTTCGGCACGGCCATCGGCGTGCAGCTCTACGCCCTCTGGGCTGCAGCAAAGAAGCGTCTGCCGGATCTTGTGGTGCTCGCCGGGTCTGCGGCCCTGCGGTTTCGCCATGGCGATGCCCTGGCACCTGCCGACGCGCTGGTGGTCCACGGTGAGAACGATGAGGTCGTTGCGCTGTCTGAAGTCATGGACTGGGCCCGGTCGATCGGGATGCCGGTCGTCGTGATCCCGGACTCCGGGCATTTCTTCCACGGCAAGCTCCTGGTGTTGCGGCACCTGGTCCATACCCGGTTAAAGGCGCTCTAGGCTGGGCCGCGCCCGGGTTTCGGATCGGTGGCCTCGCAACGCCGGGTTCAGCTGGCTTGCCTATAATCGGCTTTTGAACGGATTGAATATGACTGCTGCGCCTGCCACTTCCACCAATCGTCCTGCGGCCACCCGCGTGCTCAGAATGGTTGCCTCCGGCTTGCTCGCCCTCCTGGTGACGATCTTCTCGGTGATGGTCGTGCCCGCCCATGCCCAGAAAGCCCAGCGCGGAAAATCCGCGCCCGCGAAGGAAGCCACAAGCGAAGCGGCAGCAGCCCCTGCGGCCGGGACGATTACGCCGACGACCTCAGGGCCCGTGCAGGTGGCCGAGATCTCCACCATCCCGATCCCCGCCATCGCCGCCCGGGCCTGGATCTCGATCGACGCGGTGACAGGCCAGGTGGTCGCGTCGTTCAACCCGGATATGAAGATCGAGCCGGCCTCGCTCACCAAGATCATGACCGCCTACGTCGCTTTCAACGCGCTCAAGCAGAAGCGGTTGACGCTGGAACAGGATGTCAACGTTTCGCAGACGGCGTGGAAGACGCGCGGTTCGCGCATGTTCATCGAACCCCGTAAGCCCGTCACAGTGGATGAGGTCCTCAAGGGGGTGATCATCCAGTCGGGCAATGACGCCTCGGTGGCGATCGCCGAGGCGGTAGCGGGCAACGAGGCTGCCTTCGCCACGCTGATGAACCAGCAGGCCCAGGCGCTGGGAATGACGAACACCAACTTTCTGAACTCCACCGGCTTGCCGGATCCCGAGCATGTGACGACGGTGCGTGACCTCTCCACGCTCGCGCGCCACATGGTCCTGGATCATGCCGAATACTTTCCGTATTACTCCACGCGCGAATTCACCTACAACAAAATCAAACAGACCAACCGCAACCGGTTGCTGTGGGCCGATCCTTCGGTTGACGGGATGAAGACGGGCTACACCGAGGCTGCCGGGTATTGCCTGGTGGCGACCGCCCACCGCGGCGACCGACGTGTCATCACCGTGATCGTCGGCTCAAGCAGCACGGCCACCCGCGCCGAAGACAGCCTCAAGCTGATGAACTGGACCTTCCAGAATTTCGAGACGATCAAACTGTTCGACAAGGGCCACCCCGCCGTCGAGGCGCGCGTCTGGGAAGGGAAGACCGAGGTCGCCAATCTTGGCACGCTCGAGCCGCTCTGGTTGACTGTGCCGCGCGGCAAGGCAGGCGACGTGAAACCCGTGGCCAAGCGCCCTGAGCCCCTGTTCGCACCGCTCGAGCAAGGCCAGAAGGTCGGCACGCTCACGTTGACGATCAACGACCGCATGTTGATGACGCGGCCGCTCGAGGTTCTCGAATCGGTGGAACGCGCAGGCTTTTTCGGTCGCATGGCCGATAAGGTCAAGATGTGGTTCGGAAAGAAATAGGGCCCGGCGGTTGCTGCGGCTTTTCGATGATGACCCGGTGTACAGGATAGGAAGACATGGTTGACGCGATGATGATTCAAGGTGTGACAGGCGACCCGACGGTTTACCTCAATGGCGAGTTCCTGCCGCTTTCCGGCGCAAAGATCTCGGTACTCGACCGGGGTTTCATCTTCGGCGACGGCATCTACGATGTCGTCCCCGTATACAACCGCAAGCCTTTCCGGATGGCGCATCACCTCGCGCGGCTCGAGAGCAGCCTGGCCAAGATCGGCATCGCGCCGCCCATGACGCGCGCCGATTGGGAGGCACTCGTGCTCGAGCTGATCAGGCGCTCGCCCGAAACCGACTGCATGGTGTACCTGCAGGTGACGCGCGGCGTGGCCAAGCGCGACCATGCCTATCCCGTGCCGCCGGTGGCGCCCACGGTATTCGGCATGGTGCCCCCGATGGCGCGTCCAGGCGTTGCCGCGCGCGAAAAGGGCCTGCGTGCAGTCAGCATCAACGACGATCGATGGCTGCATTGCGACATCAAGTCTGTGTCCCTCCTGGGCAACGTGCTGGCCAAGCAGGCGGCGGTCAACGCCGGCGTCGATGAGGTGATCCAGTTTCGCGACGATCGCCTGACCGAAGGCGCATCCTGCAATATCTGGGTCGTCAAGGATGGATGCCTGATTGCACCGCCCAAGGACAACCTCGTGCTTGAGGGCATCCGCTACGGGTTGCTCGAGGAGCTCGCCCGCGACGCCGGCATCCCGTTCGCGCTGCGGCCGATCTCGCGCGCCGAAGTCGCCGACGCCGACGAACTCATGATCTCTTCCGCGACGCGCGAAGTGCTTCCGGTGGTCGAGCTCGACGGCAAGCCGGTGGGCGCGGGCGTGCCAGGGCCGGTCTATCGCCGGCTGCGCCTGGCCTACGACGCCCAGATCGACGCACTGAAATGACAACACCAAAATGACGACACCCGCGACGCCTCCGGAGCGCGAGTCGCTCATCGAGTATCCCAGCGACTTTCCGATCAAGGTCATGGGGCGGGCTGCGCCCGATCTCCTCGATTCGCTTGTCCAGGTGGTGCGCGAGTACGATCCGCAATTCGATCCCGCAACGGTCGAGATCCGTCCGAGCAAGGCTGGCAACTACCAGGGCCTGACTTTCGTCGTGCGCGCGACTTCGCGTGAGCAACTTGATGCGCTCTACCGGGCGCTGCACGGCCATCCCATGGTTGCGGTGGTGCTGTAGTGGTCCCCAACTGGCCCCGGCCGGTTGACTACCTGCCGGTCTGGCAGGCGATGCAGGCGTTTACTGCCGCGCGCACCGCGGATACCCCGGACGAAATCTGGCTTGTCGAGCACAACCCGGTCTTTACCCTTGGCCAGGCCGGCAAACCCGAGCACTTGCTGGCGCCGGGCGATATCCCGGTCATCAAGACCGATCGCGGTGGCCAGGTGACATACCATGGGCCGGGGCAGGTGGTCGCCTACATCCTCGCCGATTTGCGCCGCTCAGGCCGGTTCATCAAGGACATGGTTTTCCAGATCGAGGAATCCGTGATCGCGACGCTGCGCGAATACGGTATCCCCGATGCCGCCCGAAAGGCAGGCGCGCCTGGCGTCTACGTGCCGTGGCATGATGGCCCGGCCAAGATCGCTGCGCTCGGGATCAAGGTGCGCAACGGTTGCACTTATCATGGCGCTGCGCTGAACGTCGATATGGATTTGCGCCCCTATGATCGCATTAACCCTTGCGGATACGCGGGTTTGCGCACGGTGAGCATGGCAAGCTGCGGTGTCAGGGCAAGCTGGGATGAAGTAGCCACAACCCTCGCACGGGAGATCGCGACGCGCTGTGGTCTGCAGGTAAAATGCCCCGATCATGTCTGACAATACCCCCGCTCAAAACGCCCCCGTAGCCACCGCAACCGTATCCGGTGCAACCGCATCCGACGCACCTGTCTACGACGCGACCCAGAAGCAGAAGTCGCAGGCCAAGACCTCCCGCATTCCGATCAAGATCGTGCCTGCCGAGCGCCTGAAAAAGCCTGAATGGATCCGCGTCAAGGCCGCGCCCGCCGGCTCGCGCTTCTACGACATCAAGCGCATCCTGCGCGAGCACAATCTGTTCACGGTCTGCGAAGAGGCGTCCTGCCCGAATATCGGCGAATGCTTCGGCAAGGGCACGGCCACCTTCATGATCATGGGCGACAAGTGCACACGCCGTTGCCCGTTTTGCGATGTCGGCCATGGCCGACCTGATCCGCTTGACACGCAAGAGCCTGTCAACCTCGCCAAGACGATCGCGGCGCTCAAACTGACCTACGTCGTCATCACGTCGGTCGATCGCGACGATCTGCGCGACGGCGGCGCGGGCCACTTCGTCGAGTGTATCCAGAAGGTCCGTGAATTGTCCCCGGCCACGCGCATCGAGGTGCTGGTACCCGATTTTCGCGGTCGCCTGGATCGCGCACTTGAAATTCTCGACGGCGGCCTGCCCGACGTCATGAACCACAACCTCGAGACCGTGCCGCGTCTGTACAAGCAGGCGCGCCCCGGCTCCGATTACGCGCACTCGCTCAAGCTGTTGCAGGAGTTCAAGCGCCGCCATCCCGAGGTCCCGACCAAGTCGGGGCTCATGCTCGGCCTGGGTGAAACCGACGAGGAGATCCTTCAGGTTATGCGCGACATGCGTGCGCACGATGTCGAGATGCTCACGATCGGCCAGTACCTGCAACCGTCAGAGCATCACCTCCCCGTGCTGCGTTACGTGCATCCCGACACCTTCGCGATGTTCGAGCGCGAAGCCGTCGCGATGGGGTTCAGCCATGCCGCAGTGGGCGCGATGGTGCGATCTTCATACCACGCGGATCAGCAGGCGCACGCGGCCGGTGTCAGGGTTTGAGTGCCGTCCACACAGCCATGACTCCTGAGTCGCCCGACCCGATCGTTTGTCTTCGCGGCGTTAGCAAGACATATGCAAGCGGCTTCCGGGCGCTGAACAACATCAACCTCGACATCAGGCGCGGTGAAATCTTCGCGTTACTGGGGCCCAATGGCGCGGGCAAGACGACATTAATCGGCATCGTCTGCGGCACCGTCAAGGCCACGTCGGGGACAGTGAGCGCCGATGGCCACGATACCGTGCGTGACTATCGTGCGGCGCGGGCGTCAATCGGGCTGGTTCCGCAGGAGCTGCACACCGACGCTTTTGAATCGGTCTGGGCCACGATTAAATTCAGCCGCGGTTTGTTCGGCAAGGCGCCTGATGCGGCGTACCTTGAAAAAGTGCTGCGCGATCTGTCGCTCTGGGATAAGCGCGACTCGAAAATCATGACACTGTCTGGCGGCATGAAGCGTCGGGTGCTCATCGCCAAGGCACTCGCGCACGAGCCAAAGATATTGTTCCTCGATGAACCCAGTGCGGGTGTGGATGTGGAGTTGCGCCATGACATGTGGCGCATGGTGCGCGAGCTGCGCGCAAAGGGCACGACCATCATCCTGACCACGCACTACATCGAAGAAGCCGAAGACATGGCCGATCGCATCGGGGTCATCAGCAAGGGCGAACTCATTGTCGTGGAAGATAAGGACGTGCTGATGCGCAAGCTCGGCAAGAAGCAGCTTTCCCTGACACTGCGGCACCCCATGACCAGCATCCCTGCCGAGCTGAAAGACCAGGCGTTGACGCTCTCGGAAGACGGGCAGACACTCGTCTATACGTTTGACTCGCAAAAAGAGGAGACAGGCATTGCCGCGCTGCTTCGCCTGTTGAGCGAGCATGGCATTGACTTCAAGGATCTGCGCTCCAGCGAAAGCTCGCTGGAGGACATCTTTGTCAATCTGATCAATCAGTCGAAGGTTGAGAGCGCATGAATATTCAGGGCATTCGCGCCATCTACCGTTTCGAGATGGCACGCACTTTCCGTACCCTGGCGCAAAGCATCGCCGCGCCTGTGCTGACAACCTCTCTCTACTTTATCGTGTTCGGCAAGGCCATCGGCTCACGCATGGGCGACATCGATGGTGTCACTTACGGCGCTTTCATCATTCCGGGATTGGTCATGTTGTCCCTGCTCAATGAAAGCATCTCGAACGCCTCTTTCGGTATTTACATGCCCAAGTGGGTTGGCACCATTTACGAGCTTTTGTCGGCGCCCGTTTCGTGGGGCGAAGTGGTGCTCGGCTATGTGGGTGCGGCGGCGACCAAGTCCGTCGTGCTGGGGCTGTTGATTCTGGCGACCGCCCGCATATTCGTGCCCTACGAAATTGCCCATCCTTTCTGGATGATGGCCTTCCTCGTGCTCACGGCGGTGACCTTCAGTCTGTTTGGTTTCATCATCGGGCTGTGGGCCGACAATTTTCAAAAACTGCAGATCATTCCAACGTTGATCGTCACCCCGCTCACTTTCCTGGGCGGTGCTTTCTATTCCATCAACATGCTGCCGCCTTTCTGGCAAAACGTCACCTTGTTCAACCCGGTGGTGTACCTGATCAGTGGCTTTCGCTGGAGCTTCTACGGCGTTGCCGATGTGCATCTCGCCGTGAGCGTTGGCATGACCCTGTGTTTTCTGGTTGCCTGTCTGACGTTCGTCTGGTGGGCTTTCAAGACCGGGTACAGGCTCAGGAGCTGACGGCTCCCACCTCAGTCTATCCGCCCGTCCAGTCGACGTTATTTGTGAATCCCATAGATGGCTTTCACATGTTCGATTTGGTAGTCGACCTTGTCTTTAAGCAAATCCTTCACGATCTCCCGATCATCAGAAAACGTTCTCATCACATCAGCCTTCAGGTTATAGATAGGCCAATTCGCCTGTCCTAAAGCATTGGGATCGCCCGATTTGGCAAAAGCGGCCCAACTCTTCGACACCTTCTCTGACATCGCGATATCTTGCGGGCTGTCTTTATCCGCGATCGGGTACCAGTATTTGGACCAAACCCCCTTTTGCTTTAAATCGGCGGTGGCCTGTTCGATCAGCGCGCATTGATCAGCCCCGGACTCCGGCTGCCTGGGTGCTTGAGGCATCAGCTTCAGGCTGCCAAAGACATACGTGATCTCGAAGGAATGCGGCACGCCGGGATAGGCGGCGCGAATGTTTTTGGTCAGGTAATCGAAATAATAGGCGTAGCCAGGCGCCACCCCTTGCATGCTATCGGCAAGCATTTTCGTGGTGGCGCGATACCAGGTGTCACCCATGACGTTGGAGGACAAAATACACGTGTCCTTATCTTTTGAATAAAGCGTCTCGATCACCTTGGGATCTTCACCTACCTTTTTCAGGTACTCATCCAGTGGCGGCTGGCTGGGGACAAAAAAGCTGGAATCCCATGAGTTCGTGCCAATCATGAAAGGAACCCTGGCCTGTTTGCCTTGCGCAAACAAAGGAATCGGGTCGCCCTGAAGGATCTGGCCTTCAACGAACGCGCCACCAAACTCGCCCGCCTCAAATTCGGCAGGGGTCAGTTGAAGTTTGGCAACTGGAAGGCTTCTTAACTCCTTCAGCGATTTGACCCCGAGTGAGTCGATGTATTTTGCATCCAGTTCCACTTCAGGGATCAAACCCATTCTTTTTTGCGTCATGCCGCGCAGTGGCGTTTGTTGTGCACTCTCGGCGATGGCCTTGTGAAAGAGCCCTCTCGCTGCCTCGGACACCATGAGCCAGGTGACACTGCGGCCTCCTGCGGATTCGCCAAAAATAGTCACATTGTCTGGATCACCGCCAAACGCCGCAATGTTGCTCTTCACCCACTTGAGCACGGCGATCTGGTCCATCGTGCCGTAGTTTCCGACCGGCTCACTCAACGCTTTAGCCTCATCGATCAACTCCTGGGGGGCAAAAAATCCAAATTTACCCAGGCGGTAATCGAAGGTCACGACGATGACGCCGTTCTTGACCAGATTAATGGGCGTGAACTGATCGTCTTTCGCGCCATCCACCAGCAGGCCACC
>CAITPF010000190.1 GCA_903894155.1 uncultured beta proteobacterium
CGTCGAGTGACTGGGTAACATTGTCTGCAATCAGGAGTTCCGCATCGCTGATGACGGCATCGACGATTGCAGCGCGCTGAATCATTCCCCCGGAGAACTTGCTCGGTAGTTCTCCCAGGCGCATCCGCGCTTCAGGAATGCGAACCAATTCAAACAACTCCAACACGCGATCCATTGCCTCCCGCTTGCCAATTTCAGGGCGAACAGCGCGCAATTTTTCCGCGATCTGATCCCCTATGGATACGGTCGGATCAAAAATAGTGGTCGGGTCGGAGCCAACATAGCTGATGCGCTTTCCGCGCAGGCTATGCAAGGTCTTTCCATCGGCCCGCAGAAGATCGGTTCCAGCGAATCCAACGCGTCCACTGGTCACTCGCAGCGGCAGGTCTATCCAACCAATGAGTGCCTTGGCGAGAACGCTTTTGCCGGAGCCGCTTCGGCCAATGATCCCCAGCGCTTCCCGTGGGCCCATGTCGAAAGTCACCCCGCTCAAGACTGACCGGACCTGGCCCGCTACATTGGTCGTAATGCTGAGGTCAACGACGTCAAGTAATTTTTCTTGCGCCATCACAAGCCCCCCATGACGGCGTTTCGCGCCCGTTCCAGGGCGACCCCCATCATGTTGACGGACAGCAACATCACCATAAGGAATACACCCGGCAGTGAGGCCACCCACCAAGCGTTAATCAAATACTTGCGGCCATCGGCAATGATGACGCCTAATGTTGGCATCGGTGGCTGTAGTCCAAGGCCCAGGAATCCCAAAGTAGCTTCAAAGATCATCATCCGCGCCAAATCCAGGATGGCGGCAAAGGCCAGCGGTGGTAGTGCGACCGGTACCACCATCAGCAAGAGAATGCGCAGGTCCGATGCCCCCAGCACGCGCGCAGCGCGAACGTATTCGTGCCCCCGTTCCGCCAAAGCCCCAGCACGGGTAACGCGCGCATAGGTCGGCCAACCAGAAAGCGCCAACACAATGACGACCAAGACCGGTGTGGCACGCATTAAGCCAAGAATTGTGATGGCCAGGATGATCGGCGGTATGGATAGCTGTACGTCAACAATGCGCATCAATATCTGGTCTGTCCGCCCGCCACGAAAGCCGGCAAAAAGTCCAACGGCCGAGCCGAAAAGAAAGGCGAGAACCGTCGCAGCAAGTCCAACCAGGAAAGAAATTTGCAGCCCAACCAAACTTCGTGAAAACATGTCCCGGCCAAGTTGGTCGGTTCCAAGTGGGTACTTGGCTCGTCCCCCGTCCATGAAGGCGGGTGGAAGAAGCTTGTCTTTGAAATTCATTGCGCGCGGATCGGCCCCTGAAAGCCAAACGTAGCCAAAGGCAAGCAGTAAAAGAATGATGAACACCGCGAGTCCCCCAACGAACCATGGGGAGCGATGCGTGGCCAACCATACTCGGCGACCGATGGTTAACTCCTTGTCGACAATGATGACGTGGGGTTCACTGGCATTGACAGTTGTTGAGGCGATGGCAGTCATATCCGTAGACTCGTTTTCTTCAATAGTCAAGCCTGGGATCAATCAACCCGGCAACCAGATCAACCAGGATATTCACCACGACGAAAATCGCGCTGGTCAGGACTGCAATTGCTTGGATAAGTGGGAAATCTCGCTGAAGAACTGCCTCAACCGTTATGGCGCCAAGCCCTGGGTAATCGAAAATGAACTCGACCAGAAGCACACCGCCCAATAAAGCTGAAAGCTGGATGCCAAGCATATTGAGCAGGGGTACCGAGGCGCCCCGCATCGCATGGCGGTAGACGACTTGGAAGCGTCGCAGCCCACGAATCGGGCCGATGCGAACGAAGTTCTGGGTCATCATCGCACCCAGTGACAAAGTTAGTGAACGCACAAACACCGGGATCATTTCAATCGCAAGCACGATGCTTGGGAGCACCACGTAGGAAAACCCGTGGTATCCCACTGCGGGCAACCAGCCCAGTTGGATGGATACGCCCAACACGAGCAGCCCGGCAAGCCAAAAATTTGGCATCGACACAAGAAGCGATGAAATAACCAGCGCAACCGAGTCCGGCCAGCGTCCCGCATTCAAGCCGGCGAAAACACCAATCGGAATGGACACGAGCAACGCGAGCGCCATTGCGATGCCAGCCAGTTGCAAAGTCAATGGCAGTCGATCCAAGATCAGATCCAGAACTCGGGCGCGGTCTGATCGTGTCGGATCATCTCCGCGCCCGCCGGCAACTGCGCTGGCGCCTGATTTTGGGCGTACAAACGAGGTACCAAAGTCCCCATGCAAGAAAACACCTTTCACGTAACGTACAAACTGCGTTGGAATCGAGTCTGCCAGCCCCATTTCTTTGACAACGGCTTGCACCGAAGCCTCGTCTGCGAGCCCGCCGGCAATCATGCGTGCAGGATTGCCAGGCCCGATGCGCAACAGACAGAATACGATCAGCGAGGCGAGCAGAACGATTAGTAAGCCCTGCCCGCAACGCCGCACCAGAAATGACAAGATGTAAGTCATGGCTGAATTGATCCTGTCTGGCGTCGCGTCATTTAGCCAATGCTCGCTTTGGTGAAGTCAACTTGCGATGCAGCCGTGATCGAAACGCCCTTTAGTTTTCCTGTCATCGCGTGCAGCATTCTGGAGTTGAAAAGAACGAGATTGGGCATCTTCTGCGCAATCAGCGGCAGTGCTTCCGTTTGCAGCACCTTTCGACGGATTTCGATCGTGGGCGCATTCCTCTCTTTGAGGAGGACGGCATCCAGTTCGGGATCGTTCGCGCCAGTGACCAGGCCAATCTTTGAGTAGTACATCAGCCACAGCTGAATATCCGGATCTGGCGTATCAGTACACCATCCGCCATCAATCATGTGCCCGGCGTTGGGGTTGTAGTAACGATCATTCCAGGCTGCA
>CAITPF010000191.1 GCA_903894155.1 uncultured beta proteobacterium
CTCGTCGAACATTTTCTGACGCCTGGCCGGATCGGTTTCGACGAGCGCTGCGGCAAACAGCTCATCCACGCGCTTGTTGCGGTAGTTCATCGAATTCGTGAACGTCGCGCCCTTCTCGATCGACGAGGAGATGAACGAGCGCTGTACGCCAATGGAGGGGTCCGAATAGTTGTGCACGAAGTTGCTGGTGAACCCATAGTCCCAGTCGGTGTAGATCTTCTTGAGCCATCCGCCGAGATCCAGGCTCTGCGTCTCGACTTCGATTCCGATCTTCCCAAGCTCCTGGCGGATGTATTCGGAAAGCCTTACCCAGCTTTCGCCGTAGGGCAGGAAGTTCTGGCTCAACTTGAAGCGCATGTTGTTGGCACCGCGCTTATAGCCCGCATCGTCCAGAATCTTGCTGGCCTGCTTGGGGTCGTAGGGATAGGCCTTGAGTTCCTTGTTGTAGAACGGGTTGCCCGAAACGATCGGGCCCGCCGCTGGCTTGCCCTGGCCGAACCAGATGATGTCCACGATCTTCTTGCGATCCAGCGCCAGGCTGATCGCCTCCCGCACGCGCTTGTCGTCGAGGTATTTCTCGCGCAGGTTGACCTCCAGCCACAGCAGCGGGCCAAGCCCCTCGTTCCCCTGGTTCGACAATTCCAGTTGCTTGAGCCCCGCGAGACGCTGGATGTCGGCCTGCGGTACGCCATTCATCGGGGCGAGGTCGACCTCGCCGTTTTCGAGAGCGATTGCACGCCCCGCGCCATCCGGGATCACCTTCAGGACGATCTGGTCCAGATAGGGTCGGTCTTTTTTCCAATAGTCGGGAAACCGCTCGAGCACAATGTAGGAGCCCTTCTTCCACTCCTTGAGCCGGAAGGGTCCGGTGCCCACCGGGTGCTGCATGAATTCCGACGTGCGCACCGTCTTTGCGTCGTCCACATTCATTTTCTCGGCAAGGTGCTTGGGAAACATCGGCGACTCGCCGGGCTGAAATCCCTTCAGGAAGAACGGCACCGGTTCCGACAGTTTGAAAACCACCGTCAGAGGATCGGGCGTTTCGATTGCGGTGACCTTCCCGAAGTAGACCTTGCCCCGCGAATGATAGGGGCGCACGACCTTCTCGATGGTGAACTTGACGTCCTCACTGGTGAAGGGCGCACCGTCATGCCATTTCACGTCCGGACGCAGTTTGAATGTATAGGTCAGGGCGTCCGGGGAAACTGTCCAGGAATCCGCGATGCCAGGCTTGGGCGTCAGATCGGCACCCTCGTACTGCAGCAGGCTCTCCTGGATCTTGGTGCCGATGATCGATACCGGGACCGCGGTCGTCGCAACGGTGGATAGCGCCGTTGGCTCAGGGTGATAGGTATACGTGAGCACTCCACCCTTCTTGGGGTCGGCTGCCGTCGCCGTATGCGGCAGCGCGAGGCATAGCGCCAGCGCTGACATGCTCAATCCCAGGCAAATCCGTTTCATGACGCGTCCCTCGTTGAATTCTGCTGTGTTGAAGAAAGAGCTTACTTTCCTGAGTGCACGGCGGGCCGTCGTGCATTCCAGTTAAAGTGCTTCTCCCACTGCGCGCAAAACTGGATGACGACGTCATCCGCAAAGCGCGCCCCGATGACTTGCAGCCCGACGGGTAGCCCGTCAGGAGTCCAGCCACAGGGCACCGATGCAGCGGGTTGTCCGGTAATGTTGAAAGGATACGAAAAGGGAGTCCAATGCGCCCAGGGGACTGCACGTTCCAGATCCATTTCTTTGGGCCCGTCATCCTCGGCCAGGAAAGGCTTGATCGGGACCATGGGCGTGAGCAGGATGTCGAATTCACCTAGCGTTGTATTGGCCTCGCGGCAAAAGGCAGCCCTATCCTGCAACGCCTGCAGGTGATCCGCAAGTGATATCGATGCTGATCTGCGAATCAGGCGCGCCAGGCCAGGATCAAGCAGAGCAAGCTCCGCTGGGCTGCTGCCGATTTTCGGGGCACCGCGAGCAGTCCATAGTCGCTCGAAAATCGAGATCGGATCAGGCCAGGCAATCTCGCGCTCTTCGATCGTGATCCCCGCCATACCTTTTACGTGAGCGAAGGCCGTCGTGATGACGTGCGCCACATCGGCATCGACTTCCCGACCGAAGAGCGATGGGGCCAGCACGCATCTCAGACTGCGGGCCGACGTGCAGACGATATCGACATAACTGCGTCCGTCATCGGGTAAAGCGTATGGATCCAGCAGGTGAGGCCCTTTCAGCGCATCCAGCGCAAGCGCGTAGTCCAGCACACTCGATGTCATCGGACCGGCGTGCGAAAGATGCTCCGAGGTGCTCAGCGGGTAGGTCGGCACCAGTCCGAGCGTAGGCTTCATCGAAAATATCCCGCAAAACGAGGCTGGGATGCGCAACGAGCCTCCACCGTCCGAGCCGAGCGTAATCGGCACATTGCCTGCAGCGACGGCAGCCGCCGATCCACAGCTTGAGCCTCCCGCGGTTCGTGTGGGATCCCAGGGATTGCGCGTCACGCCACTTTGAGGCGAATTTGACGATGCCTTCCACCCGCTGTCGGCGGTCGTGGTCTTTCCGAGCATGACGGCACCCGCCTGCACGATGCGCTCCACCGCCGGAGAAGTCTCGTTGGGAACCGAATCGGCATAGAGGCGACAACCGCGGCGCGTGGGCACCCCAGCGGTCAGGAATAGATCCTTGACCCCGACCGGTACGCCGTGCAGCGGCCCGCGAAAGTTGCCGGCGATGGCCTCCGATTCCAGGACACGCGCATGACTGAGCGCCTGATCTGCGAGCAGCTCTGCCCATGCATTGATGGCCGGCTCGGTCGCAGTGACCGCATCAAGTGCGGCGCGCGTGATTTCAACCGGCGAAATTTCGAGCCTGCGCACCAGATCGGCGATGCCCGCAGCGGTGAGCTGTGTGTATTCCTGTCGGTTCAAGAGTGAAGCCCCCGTTGGTGGATCGTCGCCGCTTCGCGCGGCACCGGATGATCTGCGCCGCTCGAGGCGTCGCAGCGCGACAAGGCCAGGTGAAGGCGGCGGCAGCTCTGCAAGGCATGATCGGTCAAAAGCCTCGCGGCGAGCTCCTCGTCACGCGCGGCGACTGCATCCACGATATCTGAGTGTTCGCGTGTCGAGAGTGGAATATTCGTGACGTCAAGGCTGAGTACCTTGCGGCGAAATAGGCCGAGTTCGTCGATGA
>CAITPF010000192.1 GCA_903894155.1 uncultured beta proteobacterium
CGGCGGGGTTCTGGAAATGGCATAAAACGGCGGGAAAAGGGAGTCGTCTTAACCGAAATCGCACCGAAAAACACACTGTCATCCGCAAACCGGCTCACCACCTGCGCGACACACTTCGAATACCTCCCCGGCAAACCGCTAGAGCAGAATCAAGTTAGCTATACCCAGCGGCGATTTTACGAGTAATTCTGTATATCTCTGACGAAGTGACCGCGATGACGAGGATGGGACGAGCCTATTCGGACGATCTGCGGGTGAGGATTTTGGAAGCCGATGAGCGCGGCGAGGGCAGTTGCCGTGTGCTCGCCAAGCGCTTTGGCGTCAGTTGGGAGTATGTGCGCAAGCTGCGCCGGCAGCAGGCTGCGACTGGGCAAAAGGCGCGTGTTGTGCAGTCGCGGTATGGAATCCGGAGCAAGGTGACCGAACCGGTCAAGATGCACATGCTCGGCTTGGTCAAGTCGCAGCCCGACCTGACTCTGGCCGAGTTGCGGGAGCGTATCCATTCGGACAAGGGCGTTTCGATGAGTTGGGGGCTGGTGCACCTGTGGGTTCGCCGGCTGGGTCTGCGGCTGAAAAAAAGTCGCTCCACGCCGTCGAACGAGACACCGAAGCTAACCGCATTCGTCGCGCCGAGTTCCACCAGCGCATCCTCGCGATCGATCCGAAAAGGCTCGTCTTCCTTGACGAAAGCGGCATCTCGACCACGATGACGCGGCGCTTTGCGCGCTGCCTCGGCGGGGTGCGCATCCATGAAGGGACGCCGGAGAGAGACTGGCAGATCGTTACCATCCTGGGTGCGATGAGCCTGGGCGGCATGATCGCTACGATGACCGTCGCCGCGGCCACCGATACAGACATCTTCCTCGCCTACCTGGATCATTTCCTTTGCCCGGCCCTCACTCCAGGAGATGTGGTGGTGATGGACAACCTCAGTACCCACAAGGTCGACGGCGTGCGGCAGCGGATCGAGGCAGCAGGCGCGGAGTTACTCTACCTGCCGCCCTACTCGCCAGATCTGAACCCCATCGAAAAGGCCTGGTCCAAGTTCAAACAACTGCTCCGCTCCGCCAAAGCTCGGACTGAACTAGCCCTCGACCAAGCAATCTCGGAAGCCCTTCAGGAAATATCTGCAGACAATGCACAAGCCTGGTTCAGACTGACACTCAACTGGGTACAGCTATGATGAAAATGCTCTAGAGGTCTCGGAATGTGGCAAATATCGGAATACCAAAACCCTCACTGAGGCATTACCGATCGCTTTGCTGGCTTTGTAGGGCGATTCAGTTTTTCAATCTGCGTGACGTCCGACGTTTTTCAACAAGTTCCTAGAGCACATCTCAAGATCGGGCGCGGGAAATGGTAGTGGAACTATCCATTTCACTGTGCTTCTAATCTAAGCTGCGCGGTCAGAAGTTCCCGGCGTCATCCATTTCGCCTACCAGTTTGAGGCGGGCCGGGTCCAGCACCACAACCGCTTCTCGCCGTGGCAGCACAAATCCCTTTTCTGCCCACTTTGTAAGTATGCGGCTAATCGTGAACAACGTGGTTCCTGTCATCTGGGCCAGCTCCTCGCGGGAAAGAGATACCTCTGTCCCGCCATCGGCGGGCTTGCCTATTCTCTTTACCAGCCGCAGAAGCGCAAGAGCTAGGCGCTGTGCAACTTTTTCGGTCGCCATCTCGCGGAATCGCTCCTCAAGTTCGTTCAACTGGCTCGAGAGAATTTGGCTGATGTTCCTTCTTATCTGTGGATACTCCAC
>CAITPF010000193.1 GCA_903894155.1 uncultured beta proteobacterium
AATGCCGGCACTTAGGTTTGACCCGCAAGTTCGACTCCCGCAGGATCTGCTCCACGCGGGCGATTTCGTAGGAGGGCTTGCGGCGCAACGTGTGCGTCGTGACAAGCTCGCCTGTCAGTGCACCTTCGATGAAGATGACCTTGCCATCACGACGCGCGACACCGCGCGCCTCGAGATCCAGCGATTCGACTTCCAGTGATTCAACTTCCGGCACGAATCAAGGTCCCGGCCGGCGAATTCTGCCGTGGCGCTCGTGCTGTTTCACCATATAGTCGACCATCTTTTCCCGCTGCTTGGTATCCAGGGAATCCCAGAACTCCAGCCAGAGATCCTGGACAGCATCCATGCGCGACGCCATCTCGGCGCGTGCCTGCTTGCGCATATCGATGACCACATGCGGATCGAACTCGGCGCCGCGTTTGAGTTCCTTGGCAAGCTCGTCGTATTCCGCCAGACGGGTGACCTGGTTATCGGCCCACATCTTCTTGCGCGCCTCCTGTGCCACATCGACTCTTGCGCGCTGCGCCGGCGTCAGCGCCAAATCAGTCATCAGCACCTCGGAGAAACTCCCGAGCGCGCCAGCCTCCGCGGGCGTCATGGTCGTGGTGGAGGGGTACCCCGGGGGAGTCGGGCCAACAGCACCCGCTGCATTTGGCCCCGGAGCGCCGATCATGCCGGGATTGCCGCCCAGACTCTGGGCCTGCGATGTCGCAGCCAGTAGGATGAATCCCGCCGCGGCCAATGCCTGGTGGATGCGTGAGAAAGTCATTGCGTGAACTCCTGTGCTGCGGTGCCCCGTGTCGAGTGACGCCTAACGCGGCGGCAGGTATTGCATCGGATCGACGGGCGTGCCCTGGCGCCGCACTTCAAAGTGCAACCGTGGGGATGTGGCATCCGATTGCCCCATCTCGGCGATTTTTGCGCCCTTCTTGACGGATTGCTCCGATTTCACCAACAGTGACTTGTTGTGCGCGTAGGCGGTGATGAAACCGTTGCCGTGATCGATGATCACCAGGTTCCCCAGGCCGCGAACGCCATTGCCAGCGTACATGACCTTGCCGCCAGCGGACGCCACGACAGGGTCGCCGACACTGCCGCCGATATCGATTCCTTTGCTGGTGGCCGAAAAACCCTGGATGACGCTACCCTTGGCGGGCCAGCCCCAATCAATGGTTCCGGCATCCGCCGCGCGCGAAGGCGGTGCATCCGTCGCGCTCGAGGCGCCCGACGAGCCATCGAGCGCACGGGCATCCGGTTTGCCCGACGCAGCGACGGGTGCTACACGCGTGGCAGCGCTATCGGCCTTGTCGGAGAGCTTGAGCGTTTGCCCAACCCGAATCAGGTTGGGGTTCGAAATGTTGTTCAGGCGTTTGATCGTGTTCTCATCGACGCCTGTCGCGCGCGCGATCTTGGAGAGCGTATCGCCGGGCTTGACCGTGTAGGTTGGCGCCGACGACGACGAGGCCTGCGATTGCGCATTGAGGTCACTGACCGGAGCGCGATTGCCCGAGTCGCTTGCACACCCCGCGAGTGCCACGACCAGCGTGGCTAAGACATACTTCCTGAGCACCAGTTTCCTCAACTTCCCTGCACCTTTAAGACCCGCGTGCGCGTGGATCATCCCAAACTGCTCCCCGAGCATACCATTCTCCTGTCTGCTCACGACTGTACCCCCGACTTCAGCGGCACAAACCGCACCGTCTCAAGCTCCTCGCGCACCCATTTGGCCGGCCCCGTGCGTTGCACGCGAATGAGCCGCTGCGCACCCAGACCTTCCGGCGCAATCAGCACGCCGCCGATGGCAAGCTGATTGAGCAATGCCTGCGGGATCTGCACGCCTGCCGCCGCGACGACGATCGCGTCAAACGGCGTGGCAGTCGGCAGCCCGAGCATGCCGTCTCCGAAGGAAAGCCGCACACGCGTCAGGCGGAGCTCGCGCAGCCGGTCCTTGGCCATATCGTACAACGCGCGAATGCGCTCGATCGAATAGACCTGAGAAAAAACCTGCGCCATGACCGCCGCCTGGTAGCCGCAGCCGGTGCCGACCTCAAGAATCCGCGTCGGCAGCGATTGTTCGCAGACGGCGGAGATCATGCGCGCCACGACCCACGGCTGCGAGATCGTCTGCCCATGGCCGATCGGCAAGGCCGCATCGTCGTAGGCCCGGCTGGCGAGAGCCTCGTCGACGAAGGCGTGGCGGGCGATCGCCTGCATGGCGCCAAGCACCCGCTCGTCGGTAATGCCCTGGGACCGAAGCCGCTCGATCATCGCCGCGCGCAGGCGCTCGGAATTCAGGCCAAGGTTGTCAGAAGATGGTGATCGCGTGGCAACGGCGGCGGGACCGGCGGGGGCGAGCCGCGAGGCCGAAATGCGCGTATTGCTGTTTTTCGCAGTGATGCCCTGCAGGCCACGCCCCGTCCCGGCACGCGGATCGCGTGTCGGCAGGTGCAAAGCAAATGGACGCGTCATACGCACAGCGCGTCTACCCAGCTGGCGAGTTGGCCAAGCCTCGCCTGATCGGTCAGATCCAGGCGCAGGGGCGTAACTGAAACATAGCCTTGCTCGATAGCGTCAAAATCGGTTCCGGACGACGCGTCGTTGGCAGAGCCCGCCGGGCCAATCCAGTAGACCGTCTCGCCGTAGGGCGTGGTCGCGGGGACGACAGGCTGGGACGGATGGCGCTTGCCCAGCCGCGTGGCGAGGGTGCCGCGCAACTGGTCAGGCGGCAGGTTGGGGACATTGACGTTGAGCAACAGCGGCCCGCCCGCGGGATTCGCGAGCTGATGCGCGACGAGAAGCCTGGCCGAGGCGACGGCAGTTTCCAGATGCCCCCACCCCTTGTCGACCAGCGAAAACGCGATCGAGGGAACGCCGAAAAGGTATCCTTCGGCCGCGGCCGCGACCGTGCCCGAGTACAGCGTATCGTCGCCCATGTTGGCACCATTGTTGATACCCGAAACCACGAGGTCAGGACGAACACCGAGCAATCCTGTCATGGCGATATGCACGCAATCGGATGGGGTGCCGTTGACGTAAATGAAGCCGTTGGGCGCATGGCGAACCGCCAGCGGCCGGGTCAGGGTCAGCGAATTGGAGGCGCCGCTGTGATTGACCTCAGGTGCGACGACCGTGATCTCGGCGAGGTCGCGCAGCGCCTCGACCAACGCCTCAAGACCGCGGGCGTTGTATCCGTCGTCATTTGAAACCAGAATATGCATAGCGGCCGTAAAATCCTCTCAATCTGGCTGGGAATTGTACCCGCTGAACGTCGCGTGACCCTTAAAAAACTGCGCTTCGCAAGGCGGCGGGATAGAATGCGGGCAACGAACGCTCGCCCTGACAGCCAACCATGCCCGACACCGCCAATCCGACTATTCTGATCGCCCTGCTCATCGCCGCCTATCTGGTCGGTTCGGTGCCCTTCGCGGTCGTCGTGAGCAAGATTTTCGGGCTTGCCGATCCCCGATCGTATGGCTCGGGGAACCCCGGGGCGACCAACGTGCTGCGCAGTGGCAACAAGGCCGCCGCCGCGCTGACCCTGATCGGCGACGCGGCAAAGGGCTGGCTCGCCGTCTGGTTCGCCGCCCGCATCGGCGCTTCGCCCCTTGTGGTTGCACTGGTTGCGCTGGCGGTGTTTATCGGCCACCTGTATCCGCTGTTCCTCGGGTTCAAGGGCGGCAAAGGCGTTGCCACCGCGTTGGGCGTGCTGCTTGCCATCCAGCCGTGGCTGGGCGTTGCAACCGCCCTCACCTGGCTCATCATCGCGGCGTTCATGCGTTACTCATCGCTCGCGGCCATCGCTGCCGCAGTCTTCGCGCCCTGTTTTTACCTGCTGGGAGGCGCCCTGATCTGGCAAACGCAGCCCCCGATTGCCGTCGCCATCGTGGCGATCGCACTGACCCTGGTCTATCGTCATCGCGCCAACATCGGGCGCCTGCTCAATGGCACCGAGCCACGTATCGGCAAAAAGAAGACCTGATAAGGCGCGGCCGTGGCCCAACCGCCACAAGCCGCCGCAAACCACCGCAAATCGCCACAAGTCGCCGCAAATCGCCGCAAATCGCCGTAAACCGCTCAGATCTGCGCTAAATCCCAGCGCGGATAAACGTTGAAGCCGTGCGTGCCCGGAGCGAGATTCGCGAGCCCCCGGGAAACCCGCTGCGCCGCCGCGAAGGCGATCATCGCGCCGTTGTCGGTGCACAGCTCAGGCGGGGGAAAGTACGCTTCGCCCTGCACCTTGCGCAATCGGGTGACGAGCTGCTCGCGCAGTCGACTGTTGGCACCCACGCCGCCCGCCACCACGAGACGACGCAGACCCGTCTGCTTCAGTGCCGCGACGGATTTCGCGATCAGCACATCGACGATTGCCGCCTGTGTCGCGGCGGCCAGATCCTGCACCAGGGTGGCGCTGGGCCGGGCGTGGGCAAGCGCGTCTCGCAATCGGGTGATCACCGCGGTTTTCAGTCCGCTGAAGCTGAAATCGAGAGTCTGGCTATGCAGCATTGGCCTGGGCAGATCAAACGCCCGGCTGTCACCGAGCTCCGCGAGGCGCGCAAGCGCCGGCCCTCCCGGGTAGCCCAGCCCAAGCAACTTTGCCGTCTTGTCGAACGCCTCCCCGGCCGCGTCATCCAGGGTCTCGCCCAGCAAGGTGTACTGACCGACGTCATCGACCCGCATCAACTGGGTATGTCCACCTGAAACCAGGAGCGCGACGAACGGGAACTCGGGGCGCGGTTCAGCCATCCGGGGCGACAGCAAATGCCCTTCAAGGTGGTGTATCGCGATTGCCGGGACCCCCAGGGACCATGCCACCGACTGCGCGACGCTCGCGCCCACGAGCAGTGCGCCCGCAAGGCCAGGGCCCGCCGTATAGGCGACGGCGTCCACGTCAGACAGCGACAGACCCGCCTGCCCAAGCGCCTTGCGGGTCAGCGGAACCACGCGCCGCACGTGATCGCGCGAAGCCAGCTCCGGCACCACGCCGCCGTACGAGGCGTGCATGGCCACCTGCGTGTGCAGCGCGTGCGACAGGAGACCGCGTTCGGTGCAAACGAGCGCCACGCCCGTTTCGTCGCAAGAGCTTTCAAATCCGAGAATGATCATGGCTGGATTTTACGGCCCCGCGCGACCGGGTCGTCCGGCAGGGCCATACAGGCAAAGGGTGCGCTTGGGCCAGGATCAGTCCGCGATCCCGCGCGAGGCCAGGTAATCCTCGTAGCCACCGCGATAGTCGGTGACTTCGCCGTGTGCATCGATTTCCCAGACACGCGTGGCCAGGGTATCGACAAACTCGCGGTCATGCGAGACGAAAAACAGCGTACCGGCGTATTTATCCAGGGCAAGCTGCAACGATTCGATCGACTCCATGTCCAGATGGTTCGTTGGTTCGTCCATCAGCATCACGTTGTGACGTCCCAGCATCAGTCGGCCAAACGACATGCGGTTTTTCTCGCCGCCCGAGAGCACCGATGGCGCCTTGGGCAAGTCATCGGCCGAAAACAGCAACCGCCCGAGCGTCGAGCGGATCGACTGATCATCGTCGCCTGGCTGACGGTAACGTTGCATCCAGTCAAGCAGGTTGGATTCGCCGTCGCGGAAATCGTCTGAAACGTCCTGCGCCATGTAGCCGCAATCCGCGTTCTCCGACCACTTGACGGAGCCGCGGTCGGGGGCGAGATCAAGTGCCAGCATGCGCAACAGCGTCGTCTTGCCCACGCCGTTGGCGCCGATGATCGCGATCTTCTCTCCCCCCTCGACCATCGCCGAGAAGGACTTGATGACCGGCGCGTCGAACGATTTGCAGATGTGCTCGAGAGTGAGCGCCAGGCGGTGCATGACCTTCTTTTGTTCGAACCGGATGTACGGATTCTGACGCGAAGACGGTTTGACTTCGATCTGGCCCGCCTTGATACGGTCGATCTGCTTCAGGCGTGATGTGGCCTGGCGTGCCTTGGATTTGTTGGCCGAGAAGCGCCGAACGAAATCCTGCAGCTCCGACACACGCTCCTTGGCCTTGGCATTCGCGTTCTGCGCCCGCTCCCGCGCCTGGGTAGACGCCAGCATGTAGTCGTCGTAATTGCCTGGGTAAACACGAAGCTCGCGGAAATCGAGGTCCGCCAAGTGCGTGCAGACCTGCTTCA
>CAITPF010000194.1 GCA_903894155.1 uncultured beta proteobacterium
GTGGCCGCAAGCAGAAATGATCTTCTATTGCTCATTGTCGTTGTCTCCAAAGTTCGCGCAAGGCGCGCTTCGTGCTTCGTGCTTCGTGCTTCGTGCTTCGTGCTTCGTGCTTCGTGCTTCGTGATGCAGAGTTGTATCAGACCCGACGCCACCGTGGCGGCGCATCAGCCTTGCGGCCGACCCTTGACCATGCGCAAGGGGTTATAGGTTGCCACCACCTCGCCGCGCTGGTTGACGATCTTGTTGAACGTTCGCATCAGCCCCTTGCCCGGCTTGCTGGTGCCGCGCGCCTCGACCACTTCCGCCTCGACATGGAGCGTATCGCCCGCCAGCGTCGGTTTGAGGATGCGTAAGTCGCATTCGAGGAACGCCATGCCCGTGCGTTGCATCGTGGACTGCATGAGCAGGCCCTCGGCGAAACAGAACACCAGCGATCCGGGTGCCGGGCGCTGTCCCATGCGCGACTCGGAAGTGATGTATTCGACGTTGGTGAACATTTCTTCGACCATGCCGGTGGCTGAAACGAAGTTGATGATGTCCGTCTCGGTGACAGTGCGGCCAAGCGTCTGGAATCGCTGCCCGACCTTCACATCGTCCCAGTACAGCCCGACACCAATGACGGGCATTTCCGGGGTCGCGTGGTTGTAATTACCGCTCATGACTAGTCTCCGATGATATGGTTTTTTCTGAGGTCTTCGATTGCCTGGTCGTCCAGGCCAAGGATTCGTTGCAGCGCTTCGTCGGTATGCTCGCCCAGCAGCGGGGGAGCGTTTTCGTAGGTGATCGGGGTTTCCGAAAAACGGATGGGGTTGGCGACCGTCGGGACTGTTCCCGCAACGGGATGCGGCAAATCCATGTGCATCCCCCGCGCCTGCACCTGGGGATTTGAGAAGACGCGGTCGATCGTATTGATGGGCCCGCAGGGAACATCGGCGCTTTCCATTGCGGTGACCCAATCCTCGACTGGCCGAGTGCGCGTGATGTCCTCGATCATCGGGATCAGGATGCTCCTGTTTTCGACCCGGCTCGCATTGGTCGCGAAGCGCTCGTCCGTTGCCAGTTCAGGGCGGCCCATCGCCCTGGACATGCGCGCGAACTGCCCGTCATTGCCGACGGCAAAGATCACGTGACCGTCACTGGCCGGAAACGCCTGATAGGGAACCACGCTCGGATGGCCGTTGCCGATGCGACGCGGGACCACGCCGCTCGTCAAATAGTTCATGCCCTGGTTGGCGAGCACTGAAACCTGAACGTCCAGCATGCCGATGTCGATGTGCTGCCCGCCGCCGCCCTGATCGCGGTGCCGCAGCGCCGCAAGGATACCGGTGGCCGCATACATTCCGGAGATGATGTCGGCCAGCGCGACGCCGGCGCGTTGCGGCCCCCCGCCTGGCTTGCCATCGGCTTCGCCGGTGACGCTCATCAGCCCGCCCATGCCCTGAATCAGGAAATCGTACCCGGCGCGCTGACGATACGGGCCCGTCTGGCCGAAACCCGTGACCGAACAATAGATAAGTTTGGGAAAGTGCGCGTGCAGCGTGTCGTAATCGAGCCCGTATTTCTTCAGCCCGCCGACCTTGTAGTTTTCCACCAGCACGTCGCACTTGCCCGCGAGCGCAAGGATGAGCTCCTGCCCTTGCGGCGTCGATATGTCGATCGCCACCGATTCCTTGGCCCGGTTGGCCACGAGGAAGTAGGCCGCGTCGGCTTGCTCGCCCGTGCGGGCGTCGTGGATGAACGGCGGGCCGAGGTGACGGGTATCGTCGCCCTCGCCGGGCTTCTCGATCTTGATGACCTCGGCGCCAAAGTCGGCAAGCATCTGGGTGGCCCAAGGCCCGGCAAGAATCCGGGTCAGGTCCAGCACGCGAATTCCTGAAAGCATTGATGCCATGGGTCGCTACGTTCCTGCTGAATGTGTTCGGGTGATGCGTGCCGGCCCGACCGCCAGGGCGGCGCGGACAGACACGCGCAATGCCTAGCGACCTGCCACGACCTCGGCAAGGGCGCGTGCGCCCGTTGCATCATCCCAGATCATGCTTCTCACGCGGGCAAAGTCAATCCCGGAGGAGATTTCCGACAGCAGGGCCTTCGCCTTTTCGCCGATCTGCTCGGGCGACAGCGGCCGGACCGGCGTTCCGAAGCTGTCCATGACCACCGAAGACCGCACCGTGCCGTCCTTGAGCGTCATGGTCACGCCGGTCGGGAACCGCGCCGGGTAATAGGTTTCAAGCTCCTGGTCGTATTCGAACTCGACGCGATCGACGATCTCGAGAATGCGGGAGTCGTTGAAGTAGGGCGCACTATAGGCCGTATAAAAGGATGGGCCGTAGGCCATGCTTGCGCCGAGCATGTAGGGACAACTGTATTGCGCGGCCATGACCGACTGCGGCCTGCGCATCATGTGCTGATCCTCGATGACCTGTGGCCCCTTGACGACAATGCGCTCGATCTGGTCGACGGGTAGCGTGAAATTATCCGTGACTTCGCCAAACGCGTCGATGGTCGAGTGAAAAATTCGGCAGCACGAGTAGGGTTTCATACTGATGCAATGAATTTGCAGCGGCTCGTCGCCCTTGCGCGTCAGGGCGTTCGGATCGGCATCGCCAAAAGAGAACATCCGGCACAAGCCATAACGCCCCTCGATGGCATGACTCGGCGTTGCAATATCAAGTTGCGCGAATTCGGCCGCCATCACGCCATTGCGCGCTGCATATCCCGCATGAATGCGCTTGATATTGCCGCCGTCTGGTTCCACGGAAAACTGCATCGTGCCTCCCGTCTGGGAGAGCGCATGGCCCCAGGCACGCACGATGACCTCCGGACGCAGATCGCCTGCATGCAGGCCATACAGCACCGCCGCGCCCGTGGCCGCGCCGAACGAGCCAAGTACTGCAGTGGGATGGAAGCCCCCTTCCAGCATATGCAGCGCGTTCGACATCATCCCCGCGCGCCCCATCGCCTCGTAACCCGCTGCGATGGCGAGCAACACATGCGTCTGGCTCGCGCCAAGCTCGGCACCGACCGCCAGCACCGCGGGAATCACACAGCAACCGGGATGGCTCATGGTCTCGTCATGCGTATCGTCGAGCTCGTAGCCATGCGCAGCCGTGCCGTGCACCAGTGCCGCCATGCAGGCAGTCGCGCTGTAGTCTGTCCCCAGGACGGGCGCGGCGCCCGTGCCGGCAAAACGGCGTGCCCACCTGGCGAGTTCGCGCGTCCAGGGCAGCGCGGCGCCGCGTTGCGCCACGCCGAAGTGATCCAGCAGAAGGCGACGGACTTGCTCGATATCGTGCCCGGTGAGTCCGCGATTCGCCAGTGCGACGATCTCTGCGGCGAGCGCGCCGGTCACGTCGATCGTGGTTTGTGCCGCATGCATTTGGTTCATGATTGTCTCCGTGCGTAATGCATTATTTTCGGTTGATGCCTGGATTCTTTTCGGTTGATGCCTGGATTCTTTTCGGTTGATGCCTGGATTCAGATGCGCATTGCCCGGGCGATGATCGTGCGCTGGATCTGCGACGTGCCGCCCCCGATGGTCGACTGCATTCCCTCACGGAAATACCGCTCCATGTCGGCCTCGGGCAGCATGGAATGCCCGCCCATGATCTGCATCCCGTTGCGCGTGACCGTCTGCAGCGTCTCGGAAGCGAAGAGCTTCGCCATGCTCACCTCCTTCGAACAGGGCAGGCCAAGTGTTGCCATCTCGGCCGCGCGATACACCAGCAGCCGCGCGGCGTCCACCGAGGTCTGCATATCGGCCAGCATATGCCTGATCACCTGAAATTCATAGATTGCCGTCTCAAACTGAATGCGGTCATGTGCGTATTTCAGTGCGTCGGTCACCGCCTGCTGGGCATTGCCGACATAGGCCGCTGAAACCGCGATGCGCTCAAGCTCGAGGTGATCCGTGATGATCTTCCAGCCCTCGCCAGGCTCCCCCAGCATGTTCGCGCGCGCAAGCCTTGCGCCATCGAGGAAGATCTCGTTGGTGCCCGTTGCGCGGCGCGCCAGCGTCGGCAGCCGTCGTATATCCACGCCGGCCGTCGTGTTCGGCACCAGGATGACCGATAGCCCGTGGTGCTTGCGCGCGTCCTTGTCGGTACGCACGAGCATGGCCAGAATGGCGTTGTCCGCGCCCGCGCCGGAACACCAGAGCTTCTGGCCGTTGATCACCCAATCGTCGCCATCTTCCTGGGCGCGGGTTCGGGTATTGGCTGCGTCCGACCCGGCCGACGGCTCGGAGATCGAGATCGAAAAACGGATCTCGCCGGCCATGAACGGCTGGAGGTACTTTTCACGCTGCGCCGGAGAACCAAACTTCACGATGTTCATCGCCGTGAAGGTCGAGACCATGAAGGCCGTGGCGAAGTCGAACCCGTAGCGCGCGAGGCCCTCGCACATCAGTGCGTAGTCGAAGATGGTGCCACCATCGCCGCCCTGGTTTTCCGGAATGAGCAACCGCAGCCAGCCCATGCGGGCGACCTTTTCGTAGGCCTCGTAGGGATAGACGCGATCGATGTCGCACTGCCGGACATATTCGCGCGTGACTTCGGATTCCATGACCCGGTTGACGGTGTCGAGCCAGAGTTGTTGCTCTGTGGTCAGAAAATTCATACGTGCCTCCTGTGGTGTTCCCGAACCTGCACTTGTCATCGAAGTTGTTGTGGTGATCGACGCCGATTCACCGGCGTGGCGCACTACCCGCGCCCAGGGTTCCCCCGCCGTTCATTGTCCAATGCGCCGCGCCGCGTCGCGGATCACCGACGCCGTGGCCAGGAGCGCTTCCCCGGCCTTCTCCACGGAAGGCCTGGAATGCGAGCCGACGCCGGCCATTTCGCACGACAACGCATACGTGGCGCCCTGTTGCAGCGTCACGGCCGTTGCTACGCTGGTGACATCCCGAAGCCATTCACCGACGTTAACGCAGTATCCGCGCTCTTCCATTTCCTGGAACGCGCGATAAACGCCCGGAATCGAGCGCGCGCCTTCCTCCCCCCCTTCGGCCTTCGCGCGCTGGATGACCTCGCCCTGCGCAGCGCCGCTCTGGGCCCAGAGCCAGGCGCGACCGGCGGCGGTCGATGTCATCGGCAGCGAGGCACCCACGCTCAGCATCTGGTACGGAATCGCGGGATTGCGCTGGCCACAAAGCTCCAGGCAGAGCATATGCAAGCGCTCGCGCATGGTCAGGACAACGCATGCGCCAAGTTGCGCGCAAAGGCTCTGCATCGCCGGCCGGGCAAGGCGAACGATCATCGCGCTCGTGAGATAAGCGTGACCCAGGACGAGGCAGGCGAGATCCGGCTGGTAGCGCTCGGTGCCGGGAATCTGGCGCAACAGCTGATGCGCCACGAGGGTATCCAGCAGGCGTTGGGTCGTCGCGCGCCGCAGGCCCATGCGCAGCGCGATTTCGCTGCAGCTGAGCGTGCTTTCGCCCGGCCGGAAGCCGCGCATGATTTCCAGCCCCCGATGGAGTGAATCCACCTCGTGCGCATCGTGCGAGCGCTCAACCGGATTGATTGCCGCGTCACGTCGTCGCATCGCGCGCCTCCGGAGTACGGGATGTCGCCAGCCGCAGTTCGATCGCGCGCTTGAGCGCGTGCAGGCGGGGCCCAAGCTCGGTCTGCATGAACGCAGGCTCGAGCCGGAACGCGGGCGCCGCGACCCCCAGCACGTAAGTGTTCGGAACGCCGGGCACATCGATCATCGCCCCCATTCCGTTGACGCCCTGCTCCAGCGTGCCGATGCTGGTGTAGAACTGGTTGCGCTGCATTTGCTCGACTGCGTCGGCGAACGCGGCCCCAAGCACCGGCCAGCGACCCGGCTCGTGACTGCGGATTTCCGACAGCAGCGCTTCTCGCTGCGGCGCTGGCAGCGCGCCGATCAGCGTGCGACCGACGGCGCTTTCGCACAGGGACAGGCGCGACCCGACGCCCACGCGCAGTGTCAGCATATTCGCGCCATGACACACTTCATTGCAGACCATCGACATCGCATCGCGCGTGGAGAGCACGACGAGCAGATCCTCGCGACCGGCGAACTCCTGCATCAACGGGCGCGCCAACTCGAACACATCAATGCTTGAGAGCGCGGCGTAGCCCAGCGCGAGCACCGCAGCGCCAAGGCGGTACTGGCCGCGATCGCGGGAATACTCGAGGTAGCCCGCCTGGGCCAGACTTGCCACAAGCCGAGAGACTGTTGGACGTGGAAGGCGGGCTGCGCTGGCGATCTGGTGATTGGAGAGCCAATCGTTGCGAGGGCAAAAGATGCGCAGGATGGCCAGGCCGCGCGAGAGCACGCGCACGGGCCCGGGTTCTCCCTGCGCGCGGGCAGGGTCATCCTGGAGTGAGCGAGATGACTGAATCGGCATCGCCGGGGCCCTGGTTACCTGCCGGTCCAGCGCGGCGGGCGCTTTTCGGCGAACGCGCGCGGGCCTTCCTGCGCATCGTCGCTTGCGTAGACACGCTTGTAGAGCTGTTTGGCCGACGCCAGGCCGCCATCGCATCCGAGCGTCATCGCGCGCAGGATGCTTTCCTTGCCGGCCATGACCGACAGCGGCGCGTTATCCCGGATGCTGGCAGCAAGCGCATGGGCACGGTCGCGCACGGCCTGCACAGTAGGTTCGACGTAATTGACGAAGCCGAGCTGATGCAGCCGCTCGATGCTCATCATCTCGGCAGTCAGGGTGAGTTCCATGAGGATCGGCTGCGGAAGCATCCACAGCAACGGCACGCCCCAGGGGGAGCCGCGCCCGACCTTGGCCTCGGTGATGCCCCCGCGCGTACCCGCGAGACCGACGCGCAAATCGGCGTTCAGCCCCAGCACCATCCCGCCGGCGGCGAAATGCCCTGTCATGGCGGCGATGATGGGCTTGCGCACCGTGCGCATGCGTTCGTAGAAGGGATCGGGAAGCACGTCGAGGATATCGACGCCCCGGCTGCGCTTGATCTCGGCGGCCTCCTTGAGATCCATCCCGGCGCAGAAAGTGCCGCATTCGGCAGCGTCGAGCACCAGGACCCGAACAGCGGGATTCGAGTCGACCTCGCCCCACAGGCCGTGCAGCCGATTGGCCGCGGCAATTGACAGCGCGTTTCTTTGCGCCGGGCGATTGAGCGTGATCGTGGCGATGCCGTCAGACACGCGATAAAGAACGTCGCCCGTGGTGTATTCGCTGGTTGTCATGGTCACTCCGGTGGTCTTCCCCAAGGCCCGTCCCGATACATGCCGGCCATCGATGGTTTCATATTAACAGATTTAATTTCGTTTTGATTTGTTACACTGAGAACACTGAACAGCACGATGATCCAGGCTGAATTACAGTATAAAGATGTCAACATCCTGTCAACTTGACCGGGACGGACACAGCCACTATATTTCATTTTGATAAATACAATTCCATTCAGTCAGGAGTTCATGAGATGAAGCAGAAGATCCGACTCGGCGCTGGCTCTGGCTTTTGGGGCGACGGCATCGATCCTGCGCTCGAACTGCTCGACCGCGGTGAACTCGATTACCTGTGCTTCGACTTTCTGGCCGAGCTGACCATGGCGCTGCTTCAGCGCCAGAAGCTGAAGAATCCTCAGCTCGGCTATGTCCCGGATGCCGTGCAATACATGAAGGAGATGATGCCGCTCGCCCGCCAGCGCGGCACCCGGCTCGTCTCCAATGGCGGCGGGGTCAACTCCCGCGCGGCGGCGCAGCGCATCGCCGATGACGCCCGCGCGCTCGGGTTGGCTGGCACGCGCGTCGCGCTGGTCGAGGGAGACAACCTGCTGGACAAGATCGACGCGATCGTCGCGGCTGGAGTCCCGATGATCAATATGGATACCGGTGACGACAACTTCGCAGCCATTCGCAGTCGTGTGGTGGCCGCCAACGCCTACGTCGACGCCTCGGGCATCACCGAGGCACTGGACGCACGCGCCGACGTCGTGATCGCCGGTCGTGTGTCGGACAATGGCGTCTACGTCGGGCCGATCATGCATGAGTTCGGCTGGAAATACGATGCCGCGCACATCGACCGGATCGCTGCAGCGGTCACGATCGGGCACATCGTCGAATGCGCCTGCGCGTGCACGGGCGGGATGTCCTCGCGTTTCGCCGACATGCCCAGCATGGGTAAGCCGGGGTTCCCTGCGGTCGACTTTTCTGCGGATGGAAGCGCGGAGATCTTCAAGCTCCCGGGCACCGGCGGTCGCGTCGATGCCTTCACGATCAAGGAGCATATCGTCTATGAAATCCACGACCCCAACAACTACATCATGCCAGACGGGATCGCCGATTTCACGTCGCTCAAGCTCGAGGATCTTGGCAATGATCGCGTGCGGGTCAGCGATGTCCGGGGCAAGCCGGCGCCCGATCAGCTCAAGCTCGTCATCGGCTACACCGACGGCTGGATCGGGGAGAGCATGGCATTCTTCCCGTGGCCCAACGCCTACAACCGGGCGGTCAAGGCCCGCCAATCCATGCTGGAGCGCTTCGAGCGCATGGGCCTTTCGGCCGACCAGATCCAGTTCGACTTCGTGGGACTCAACATGCTTCATGGCCCAGGCGCCCCGATGCCCGATCCGGCCGTGCTGCGCGAGCTCAACGAGGTCGGCTTGCGCTGCGCCGTCAGGACGCGCACGGCCGAGGAGGCCGACAAAGTCCGCCGCGCCGCCAGCCACTTGTGGATCATGGGCCCCGGAGGCACGTCATTCGGCACCCCCATCAAACCGCGTCCGGTGGTTTCATTGTGGCCGACCCTGGTGCCACGCGAGTTCGTGCGCCAAACCGTCGAGATCCTGGAGGCCTGACCATGAAAAAACTTCTGCGCGATATCTGCTACATCCGCTCGGGTGACAAAGGGGACGTCTGCACCGCCGGCCTCATCGCCATGACGCCGGAGGCTTACCCGACACTGCTCAAGAGCGTCACGCCCGAGAAGGTCAAGGCGTTGTACGGCGAGTGGATCAAGGGAGACGTCGAACTCTATCCCATGGACAACATCCAGGCGCTCGTCGTCGTCATGCGTCGCGCACTCGGCGGCGGGGCCACCAACACCCTGCGCCTGGACCAGACCGGCAAGTCACTGGGGCATGCGCTGCTTCGCCTGCCGGTGTCCGAGAGCGTCGCCTGACATGCCGGTCATTCACCCGACCTTGCGCGCCGGGTCGGCGCAGTTTGAAGAGAATCTCAGGGCTTATCAAGCCACCCGCGACGGCTTGCGCGAGGCCCAGGCGCGTTCCGTGCAGGGCGGCGAGGAAAAGGCACGCGCCCTGCATCACTCCCGTGGCAAACTGATGGCGCGCGAGCGCATCGCGCGCCTGATCGACCCCGCCACGCCGTTCCTCGAAATCGGCCAGCTTGCCGGCCATGAGCTGTACGACGATCCGGTGCCGAGCGCGGCAATTGTCACGGGGATCGGAATCATCCGCGGGCGCGCATGCGTGATTATGGCCAACGATGCCACGGTCAAGGGAGGCACGTACTATCCCATGACCGTCAAGAAACAGGTGCGGGCACAGGCAGTGGCGCGCGAAAACGCCCTGCCCTGCGTCTATCTGGTCGACTCGGGCGGAGCTTTCCTGCCGATGCAGGAGGACCTCTTCCCGGATGAACAGCACTTCGGCCGCATCTTTCGCAACATCGCGGAAATGTCCGCGCTCGGACTCCCGCAGATCGCTGCGGTGATGGGATCCTGCACGGCCGGGGGCGCTTACATTCCGGCCATGTGTGACGAAACCGTGATCGTGAAACAAACTGGCACGATCTTTCTCGGCGGCCCGCAACTCGTGCAGGCCGCCACCGGCGAGATCGTTGACGCGCAAACGCTCGGCGGCGCTGATGTCCACACCCGGCTTTCGGGCGTAGCCGACCACTTTGCCGAAGACGACACGCACGCGCTCTCGATCGTGCGCGACATCATCGCCAGGCCAGGGGTGCGCACCTACGCGCCCCCGCCTGCCCCGCCGCGCCCGCCGCTTTACGATCCGACGGAACTGCCAGGCGTGGTCAACGCAAACCCCAAGGATCCCGTGCGGGCGCACGAAATCCTCGCGCGCTTGCTCGATGCCAGCGAATTCGTGCCGTATCGTGAGCGGTACGGGCCGACGATCGTTTGCGGCACCGGTGCGATCGGCGGCTACCCGGTGGGGGTCCTGATCAACGACGGCGTTCTGTTTTCGGAATCCTCGCAGAAGGCGGCCAATTTCATCGAATTGTGCAGCCAGACGGGGCTGCCGTTGCTGTTTCTGCACAACATATCCGGCTTCATGGTCGGGCAGGAATACGAAGCCGGCGGCATTGCCAAGGACGGCGCGAAGATGGTCAATGCCGTGTCGTGCGCACGGGTCCCCAAGTTCAGCGTCATCATCGGCGGCAGCTACGGCGCGGGCAACTTCGCCATGTGTGGTCGCGCCTTCGGCCCGCGCCTGATGGCGATGTGGCCAAACGCACGTACCTCCGTGATGGGCGGCGAGCAGGCAGCCACGGTGCTGTCGCTCGTACGCCAGGAACAACTCGCGAAAAAGGGCCAGGCGATGACCGCACAGGAGATCGAGGCCTTCAAGCAACCGACGCGCGATCACTACGAGTTTCACGGCCGGCCCGTCTACGCGGCCTCCAGGCTCTGGGTCGATGCGGTGGTCGATCCGGTCGACACGCGCGACTGGCTCACGCTGGGATTGGCGATGGCGGCGGCGTCACCCCGGGAGGAGACCCGCTTCGGGACTTTCAGGATGTAACCGCCTTCGTGGTCTGCGAACCCGAACAATCACAAGGCGCGCCTGATGCCGACCAGGGTGCGCAACGATGGGAGTACCGATGACAATCAGCATCAGGCGCGTGCTTATCGCCAACCGCGGCGAAATCGCCGCGCGGGTCGCCAGGACCTGCCGGCGGCTGGGCATCGAATTCGTGGCCGTTTATTCTGATGCGGATGCCCACGCGCCCTACCTGAGCGACGCCACAGCCGCGGTTGCGCTTGGCAACCCGCTCGCGGTGGAGAGCTACCTGAACGCCGGGAAGATCATCGCAGCGGCGATCGACACCGGCTGCGACGCAATCCATCCAGGCTACGGGTTCCTGTCGGAAAACGCCGGGTTCGCAAGAGACGTCGCCCGGGCCGGCCTCACCTTCATCGGCCCGAACCCCGACACGATCGAAAGCCTCGGCGACAAAGCGCGCGCCAAGGCGCTGATGCAGTCGGCCGGCGTTCCCACCGTGCCCGGCACGAGCGAAGCCAGCGAAGACCTCGCGCGGATCGGCGAACTCGCCGAGGCCGCCGGTTACCCCGTCTTGCTCAAACCGACGGCGGGCGGTGGCGGAAAGGGCATGCAGATCGTTCGCGCAGCGGCAGACCTGCCTGAGGCGGCCGCGCAGGCCATACGCCTGGGGCGCGCCAACTTCAAGGATGGCCGCCTGCTCGTCGAACGCTATGTCGAGCGGCCACGCCATATCGAGGTTCAGGTATTTGGCGACACGCACGGCAATGCCGTACACCTTTTCGAGCGCGAGTGTTCCTTGCAGCGGCGACACCAGAAAGTCGTCGAGGAGGCGCCCGCCGACGGCCTTGCGCCGGCCACTCGTGCGGCGCTGCTCGACGCAGCGGTGCGGGGTGCCCGCGCAGTGGGATATGTCAACGCAGGCACGTTCGAGTTCATCGTTGACTCGGCCGGTGATTTTTTCTTTCTCGAAGTCAACACCCGCCTGCAGGTTGAACACCCGGTGACCGAAGAAATCACCGGGATCGACCTGGTCGAATGGCAACTGCGCGTCGCAGCGGGCGAACCGCTGCCCTTGCTGCAGAAGGACATCACGGCGAGCGGCCATGCGATTGAATGCCGCCTCTACGCAGAAGACCCCGGCCGCGAATTCGCACCGTGCGCCGGCAGCATCACGCATCTGGTCTGGCCCCACGCCGCACGCGTCGAAACGGGCGTGCGTGCCGGATTGGCTATTTCGACCTTCTATGACCCCATGATCGCCAAGCTGGTCGTGCATGCCCCCCACCGCGCCACCGCGATCAACGAGATGCTCGCGGCGCTTCGACAGACGGCGGTGCTCGGCCTGACGACCAACATCGGATTCCTCATCAAGGTACTGGATGACGATGCCGTTCGCCGCAACGAGATCCACACGCGCTACCTCGACGATCATCTCGAGCGACTCAACGGCAGCGTCAGCCTCGCGCCGGCGCTCGCCTGCGCGACGGCGCTGTGCTTTGCGGCAGACCGCGCAGATGATGCATTGCGCGCGTCGCCGCAATGGCCATGGTCTGGTCGCGGGCCTGCGGGCTTGCTCGACCGAGCTGCGCTCGGGTCTGGTGCAGGCCTGGGTTCGGTCGTCCTCTGGGCCGGTTCGCAAACGCACCTCAGCGTGATCGAACATGCGTGCACCGGGGAAATCGACGGCGCTCGCGCTGGCCAGGTCTTCAGGATCCGGAGCGAAGAGCGCGAGGTCATCGTAAAAGCGTCGACAGACGCCGACGGGCTGTGGCGCGGAACGGTCGATGGTTTGCACTGGATCGGTGCGCTGGACGCAAGCAACATCGACCTTCAGATAGAAGGAAGTCACGTTGCACTGCAACGCTACGGCGCCCGAAGCCCCTCCATGGCGACCGGCGCCGGCATTGCGGCGGCACCCATGCCGGGCGTGGTCGTCGCGATACCGGTGGCCATCGGGGATCGGGTCGCAGCGGGCGACACCCTTGCCATTGTCGAAGCGATGAAGACCGAAAATCGGGTGCTGGCCGGTTGCGACGGCATCGTCGGCGCAATTCATTGCCGGGTCGGGGACAGCACGCGCGCGGGAGACGTGCTCGTCGAAGTCACGGCAGAGTGACTGTGGCATTCCATTTGAAAAGTCACTGACTGAAAAGTCACTGACGGTTGTGAAATGTCAAATGTTTGGCCGCGTGCGCATTTTGACGACACGTTGCGGTGCTAGGCTGAGCTTAGTCGCGGGCGTGTCGTTTGAGGCCTGAGGGGCAGCGCCCGCGCCATTGCCACAGGACCTGCCCATCATGACAAACGCAACCACAGCAACAGCACCCGCCGTAACCGCCCCCGCCGCGAAGTCTGTACCGCACTGGGCCACCCTTCTCGCCGTAGTCGCGGCAATCGTCATTCTCATGCTGCCGGCACAGGCGGGGCTATCCGTCGCCGGGCAACGCATGCTCGCCGTCCTGGCCTTCGCCGTCGTGGTCTGGATGGCCGCGTCGATGGACTACGCCGTATCTTCGGTCGTCATCGTGGCCATGATGGCCTTCCTGCTTGGGACCTCCCCAAGCCCGAAAGACCCGGCGGTGTGGCTCGGCACCGTCAATGGCCTGCAGATGGGGTTGGCAGGGTTCGCCAACTCTGCCCTCGCGCTGGTCGGTGCCGCGCTGTTCATTTCAGTGGCAATGACAGCCAGCGGACTGGATCGGCGCATCGCGCTGCGCACCCTCGCGATCATCGGAACCGGCCCGCGCAGCATCCTGGTCAGCGCCATCGCGATCACCGTGTTGCTTTCCTTTCTTGTGCCCTCGGCGACTGCGCGCACGGCGTGCGCCGTACCCATCATGGCCGGCATCATCGCGGCGTTCGGCGTCGATCGCCGATCGGTGTTCGCATCCTCGATCATGATGATGGTTGCCCAGGCGACGAGCGTCTGGAACGTCGGCATCATGACGTCGGCGGCGCAAAACGTGCTGGCGGTCGGCTTCATGAACCGCACGCTGAAGGCAGCACCGACCTGGATGGACTGGCTGGTCGCCGGGATGCCCTGGAGCATCGCGATGTCCGTGGTGCTCTATTTCCTTTGCCTGTGGCTGTTCCCGCCCGACGTCAAGAAAATCGAGGGCGGCCGCGAGGCGATGAAGAAGGAGCTGGACTCGCTTGGGGTCATGACAGGCCGCGAATGGCGGGTTCTTCTCATCACGGTGATGCTGCTTGGGTTCTGGACGACCGAAAAGACGCTCCACAACTTCGACACCAGTTCCGTTACGATCGTTGGCGTGGCCATCATGCTGCTCCCGGGGATCGGCGTCATGACCTGGAAAGACGTCCAGACCAAGGTGCCATGGGGAACGCTGGTCGTATTTGGCGTAGGAATCAGCCTGGGAACGGCGCTGCTCGAGACCAAGGCCGCCGTATGGCTTGCCGACGTGGTCGTGCGCAGCCTGCAAATGGAATCCATGTCGCCGCTTGGCGTGTTCGCCGCGCTAGCGGCCTTCCTGGTGGTGATCCACCTCGGGTTTGCAAGCGCGACCAGCCTTGCCGCGGCCATGATCCCGATCATGATCGCCGTGCTGCAGCGCCTGGGCGGCGACATCAACGTGGGTGGGATGACGATGCTGCTGGCCTTCGTGGTGAGCTTCGGCTTTATCCTCCCCGTGAATGCGCCGCAAAACATGGTGTGCTTCGGCACCGAAACCTTCACCAGCAAACAGTTCACGAAGTTTGGCCTGTTGATCACCGTAGCCGGCTTTGCCATGCTGATGATCTTTGCCGTCACGTGGTGGGACTACCTTGGCCTGCTGACGATTCGCCGCTGACGAGTCGCCGCTGATGATTCGCTGCTGACGATTCGCCGCTGACGATTCGCCGCTGATGATTCGCCACTGATGATTCGCCGCTGACGAGTCGCTGCTGACGATCCGCCGCTGACGGTTCGCTGCTGACGATTCGCTGCTGACGATTCGCTGCTGACGATTCGCTGCTGATGATTCGCCGCTGACGCGAGCGCTCTGCGGACGGCGGCGCTATTTGGTTTCGTCGTCCTTGACTCTGGTCCAGCTGCTGTCGGGATTGAAGCTTGCGATCCCCGGGACAAGCGATGCCGTGTTCGGGCCCAGGTTCTTTTCGTATACCTGCCCCAGCTGATTGACCATGAACGTCATCACGCCGGTCTCGTCATACTTCACTGGCCAGGCAAGCAGCCCGTAGCCTCGCACCATCTTGCCGTTGACGACATACGACATGGCACCGCCCGGCGCGTCCTTGCCCTGCGAGGTCAGAATGCGGAAGTGGTAACCGTGAAAGCCCTCGTTTCCGCGAGCCTTATTGGCAGCAGCCTCCACGAAAAGAGGTCCGATCGGGCTCGCCGGCTCGCCGGCTGCGGTCGGCCAGTAGAGCCCGTCTTTGGTTCCGGGCGAACTTTCGAATTTCATTGCGTATTTGGGCACGCCGTCGCCGGTTCGATCCTGCTGCGCGTATTCCTGCTGTGCATCGCTATACGCCAGCATGACCTTGATCGTCGCCAGTTCGTTTGCGCCGATCGTGCGCACGCGGATCTCGTCGCGCGCGTCATCCATGTCAAATATCCAGCCCGTGCGGATTTTTGACAGCGGAATCGGCAGAGTCCATCCCTTCGTTCCAACCGCAATGTGCGCCGTCTCGGGATCGTCGTAGATGATGCCATGCTCGGCGTTCCAGGCCTGGATGAACTTTTCGTAATCCTCGTTGGACACGGGCGGAATCACATCGGTGTAATCGTCCCCCAGGATCAGGCGAAACGCGTCAAGGTTCTTGTCTCTGGCCGCATCGCCGAAATCCTGCATTGCAGCCGCGGGGGTGTCGTAAACGGTTTGAAGGCGCTGCGCAGCAACTTCTCCGGCACCGGCAAGCAACGCAACCGTTGCGATCAGGGTGGCAAAAAAACGTGAAGGCATGTCGGTCTCTCGATATCTAAAATGTGGTTAATCGTCGGTCGTTGGAATCGGACGGCCTAACGCCCGCGTCCGCCACCGCCACCGCCACCGCCGGCCCGAGCACCGCCACCACCGCCACCGCCAGCCCGAGCACCACCACCGCCACCGCCACCGGCAGCGCGGGCAGCGCCGCCACCCGCCGGGTTCCCGCCCCCGCCAGTGCGGGCTGCCGCAGCGCTGCTCGCGCGCCCGCGGTCGATCTGCTGCCGGCCGGAATCCACACCTTTGAATGCATCGTATTGCGCCCCGCCTGCGGGGCGTTGGGCAGCGGTGCCGCCACCGCCTGATGGACGCTGAGCGCCTGCCGCAGGCTGCTGTGCGCCGCCGCCAGGGCGTTGCGCTGAGGCTCCCGCCCGATCTGCAACCGCCTGACGCTGCTGCGAGTGGTCGGCACCGCCGGACGCTGGCTGCTGTGCCTGGCCGCCTGCGGGACGCTGGGCACCATCCCCGGCACCAGGCCGCTGCGCCGCAGACGCTGTGCGATCCGACACCGCCTGGCGCTGGGCCGAGCGATCTGCGCCACCCGCACCTGCACCTGCACCTGCACCCGCACCCGCACCTACACCCGCACCGGCAGCTGCACCCGCAACTGCGCCGCGAGACTGCCCGGCATCGTAGCCGCGGTATTCGCGCCGGGAATCCGCCCCGGCCGCGCGATTGTTGGCCCCCGCATACTGGCGCTGGGAGTTCTGGTCACGGTAGCCGACTGCGCCGCGATGCTGTGGATCGTGGCGCCAGGTGTTGTCGCCGCCGCGATAGACATTGTTGCTGTTGCGCGTGTACCGGTTGTAATTGTTGACGTTGACGTTGACTTCGCCTCGACCCCAGTTAAAGCCACCGTACATCGCACCCGCCATGGCAAAGCCTGCGCCCCAGACCAGGCCGCTCACGAGCGCCTGGCCCGGATACCAGGACATCACGCCAGGATAATAGGCCGGAGGGTACGAAGGGTAAGGCCAGGCGCCGTACACGACAGTAGGGTTGTAGGCAGGCACATAAATCACGCTGGGCTGGGCCGGTTCGATGACGATCGTCTGCCCCTGCGTCACCACGTTTTGTTGAGGCGAAGACTTAAGGTTGCCCGCTTGCTGCGCCTGACGACGTAAACGCTGGATCGAATCCATCACGTCGCGCTCCTGCGCGAGGAATGCATCGCCGAGATTTTGCGTCCAGTCGAGCTGGTCGCTCATCATGTGGATCACATTGGGGAAGCCGACGAGCGACTGTACGCTGGGATCCCAGGGCTGGCTTGCCGCCTGGTTCACCGCGGCCTCGCCGCCCTTGTCGCCATTCGACTTGGACCAGCGCGAGGCCTGCACAACTTCGAGCGGGTAGGTGGCTGCCATGAGAACCTGACTCAGGAGCGCATCGGGGTACAACGCGATCGGCGCGAGCAGGGAATCGAGTTGCTGGCTCGAAAACACCGGAGCCTGCGCGCTTTGCGCGGCAGCGGGTGACGCGGGATTGCCGGTTTGGCCCAAGACCGGAGCCACCCATGCAAAAGAAACCGCCAACAGGGCGGTGACCATCGGATGGGGAGTTTTCATGTGCGATCCTCATGTCTGATGAATATTTTTCGCGCACGATCGACCTGATTCGCGCAAATTTACGCAAGCGCAAGGGAGCGCTTCAGCGCCATCGTATTATAGGCGTATCGTGCAAATTTACCCTGTATGCCATTCGCCGCAACCATGCGTCCTGGCCACTGCAACGATGCCCCCTTTGCCTGCGCCCCGATATGTTCCTGACACAATCCCTTTTCTTCAACATCGCTATCCTGACCGCCGGCCTCACACTGGTCGGCTGGCTATCGCACTTTGCCGCGCACCGGTTCATCAGTCTGTCGGCGCTTGAACGCCATTACAGCGTGTCGGCGGTCATGTTTCAGGTGCTCGGTTCGATCGCCGGCATCATGCAGGCATTTGTCGTGGTCGGGTTCTGGAACAGCTACCAGGACACCGTCAACTCAGCGCACCAGGAAGTCGAAAACCTGACGGTGACTTACCGAAACCTGATCGTGCTGCCTGAAAGCGCCGCGCGCGCGGAGGTGATCGACCGCTACAAGCAGTACGTCGTCTCGATAATGGCCGACGAGTTGCCCGGTCATGGCCTTGGGAAAGGCCCGAATACGGCAACCCAGACCACAATGGATCAGTTCTGGGAATCGCTTCGCAAACTCGCAACGGAAATCCAGAGCCCGGGTCAGCAGGCGGTGTTCCAGATCATACTGACCGACGCGAACGCGGCGGCAAAATTGCGACAGCATCGGGTCAACGGGATCAACTCCGCCGACTCAAACCTGCTCTGGGTCGTGCTGATCGCGTCATCGCTGCTGGTGATGGCTGCCATGGGAACAGTCAACATCGGCCGTCGTGAGACGTTGTACTACGTGCTCACGCTGTCGCTGGCCTTCATGTTCTCGATGATGATTGCCGTCGCAAACGACTACAGCACCCCCTACGAGGGCACGATCACCATCTCCGACAACGCCTACGGCGTCCTGGTCAACTATTTCGGCGGAGCCCACTGACCAGGAGTGCCCGTTCGCCCGTGCCTAGAAGCCGATGCTCAACAGGGAAATCGCCGAGACCACCGTGATCAGAATCGCGCCGCCGTAGCACAGCAACCATGTGACAGCGTTGTTGTGGATGCCAAGGTCGTGCAGGCTGTGATAAATGCGATGAACCGCGTGCCATGCGAAAAGCGCGATCACGGCAAACAGAAACGCCTTGAAAAACCAGTTCTGGGCAAAGGCAAGCACACGCGGGTAGGCGAGATAATCCTGCGGCAACGCCCAGCCAAGTGGCACGAGCACGCCGGTCATCAACACCAGGGCAACACCCGTCAGGGCGGAAAGCACCCCGCCCCCGCCGAACAACAACCAGAAGATCGGTGCGTTGGATCTCTTTTTCATGGCCGCCCCCACATTGCGAGTCCAAGGATCACCACGGTCACGACCACGACTGCGGCGTAGCCCGTGCGCGTGATCGTCGCGGCCGGCAGACGCTTGCCTGAAACGAAGATCATCGGCATCGTCTTGGGCATGATGTCGAACCAGCTCTTGGCATGCACGGCCATTGACCAGAGCACGACCAGGTTGATGAGGATCATGACCGGGTGGCGCATACTTGCGACCCAGGAGTTCCAGGCGCCTTCGCCCATCGCGAGGCAAACCGCGCCAACCAGTAACTCAACTGAATACAGCCAGACCGCGAACGCCGTGGCCTCGCGAATCATATAGCTCACGAAAAACGGATTACGCTTCCACCAGCCCGTCATCGGCCGGATGTATGGCCGGACATGGGGCCGGCCCGCCCCTGTGGCGTGCTTCATGATTTTTCTCCCCGGGGCGACACAAGGTTGAGCAGATAGTCCATCGCGCTGTTGACCTTGTTCTGGTTTACCGCGTTGGCAGGATCGACATGCTTGGGGCAAACCTCAGAGCAGTAGCCCACCGCCGTGCAGCTCCAGACGCCGTCCTCGGCGTTGAGCACCTCCATCCGCAACCCGCGTCCGCCATCGCGCGAATCGGCGTTGTAGCGATGCAGCAGCGCGAGCACGCCCGGACCGGTGAAATCCGGGTTCAGGCCGAACTGCGGGCATGCGGCGTAGCACAGCATGCAGTTGATGCACGATGTGTATTGCTCGATTTTTTCGAGTTCTTCGGGCGTCTGAAGATATTCGCCCTCCGACAACGCCCGCGGTTCTTTCGGAATCAGGTAGGGGTGTATGCCCTCGAGCTTCTTGACGAATCCATCCACGCTGACCACAAGATCGCGTTCGATGGGGAAGTGCGCCAGCGCTTCGACGCGCACGGGTCCGGGTGCCAGATCCCTCAGGAATGTCTTGCACGACAGCGAAGGGATCCCGTTGACCATCATTCCGCAGCTTCCGCAAATCGCCATGCGGCACGACCAGCGAAAACTCAGGCTGCCGTCGACGTCATCCTTGATTTGCTGCAGCCCCTGCAGCACGGACATATCGTCGGTGTAAGGGATCGTGAAGGATTCCCAAACCGGCTCGCTTTCCTGCTCGGGCCTAAAGCGCATCACCTCGATCTGGATCGTTTTGGCGTTGTCAGGCATGATGGCCCCCCTCGCTTGCGTTCTTTTGTTCCTCGGCGTCGGCCTTTTCGCCGGCAGCTCCGTAGGCGCGAGTCCCCGGTTGCGATCTTGTGATCTTGACCGGCTGGTATTCAATGCGTGGCGGGCCATCGGCAACGTAGTACGCCAGGCTATGGCGCAGGAAGTTGACATCGTCGCGCTCCTCAAACCCGTCAAGCCGCTGGTGGGATCCGCGCGACTCACGCCGTTGCAGCGCCGAATGCGCGATCGCTTGCGCAACGTCCAGCTGATAGCCGAGTTCGATCGCCATGAGCCACTCGGTGTTCCATCCGCGCGACTGGTCGTCAAGCTTGACGTGGAGCAGGCGCTCCTTGAGTTGCGCCAGTTTGTCGCACGTCGCCTGCATCGTTGAAGCCTCGCGATAGATCCCGCAACCCTCTTCCATGGTCTGCGCCATCTCGCGCCGCAGCGTCGCGAGCCTTTCTGTTCCCGAGCGCCGCTCGACGAAAGCCATCGCGCGATCCCGCGCCTGTTCTGCCAGGTGGTTCAACGTGGCGGCATTGCCCTCCGGGGCTTGCCTGGCAAACGCAGCGGCCTGAACCCCGGCCATCTTGCCGAACACAAGCAACTCGGTCAGGGAATTCGACCCTAGCCGGTTTGCGCCATGGATGCCAACACTGGAGCACTCCCCGGCGGAGTAGAGCCCGGGCAGCGTCGAGGCCGTCTGGCCGTCGGCAATGATGCCCCCCATGGTGTAGTGCACCGCGGGCAGCACCGGTATGGGCGCACGCGCGGGATCAACACCGAGGAACTCCTCTGCCAGCTCATAGATCTGCGGCAAGCGCTCGCGCAGCTTTTGCTCGCCGAGGTGGCGCAAATCCAGGTACACGACCTCGCCGTGCGGGCCATCGATGGTGCGCCCCTTCTTTTTTTCATGCCAGTACGCCTGGCTGAGACGATCGCGCGGGCCGAGTTCCATCGCCTTGTTACGGGGAGTGGGTTCAGCCGGGCCAAGCCCGTAGTCCTGCAGGTAGCGGTAGCCATCCTTGTTGATGAGAAAACCGCCCTCGCCGCGGCAGGCCTCGGTAAACAGGAGCCCCGTGCCCGGCATGCAGGTCGGGTGATACTGCACGAATTCCATGTCGCGCAACGGAACGCCATGCCGGTAGGCCATTGCCATGCCATCGCCGGTGACGATCCCGCCGTTGGTGTTTTCCCGGAAGACGCGACCTGCGCCACCGGTGGCCATGATGACCGACTTTGCCTCGATCAGCGCAAACTCGCCGCTTGCGATGTCGATCGCGACCACGCCCTGCACGCGCCCGTCATCGACGACCAGGTCCACGCAGAAGTATTCATCCAGACGTCTGATCGACTGGTACTTGATCGAAGTCTGGAAGAGTGTGTGCAGCATGTGAAAACCGGTCTTATCCGCAGCGAACCAGGTCCGCTCGATTTTCATGCCACCGAAGGCGCGCACGTTGACATGGCCGTCAGGCTTGCGGCTCCACGGGCATCCCCAGTGCTCCATCTGCACAAGTTCATCGTGGGCGTTGTTGACGAAGTACTCGACAACATCCTGCTCGCACAACCAGTCACCGCCCGCCACGGTATCGTGGAAGTGGGCGTCGAAGCTGTCGTGCGCCTGCGTGATCGCGGCGGCGCCGCCCTCCGCCGCCACGGTGTGGCTGCGCATCGGATAAACCTTCGAAATCAGCGCCACGCTCAGCGTGGGATCCGCCTCGGCGACCGCGATGGCCGCACGTAGCCCCGCGCCGCCGCCTCCGACGATCGCGACATCTGTCTTGATGCAATGCATAAATACTCCCTGCAAAAAAGCTGGGTCAGCGCGTCAGGACCAGTCTCTGGTAAACGCCACCGAAGTAGGTGGTTTTCTCGACGCTGGCCGGCGCGATATCCGCCGGAAAATAGGCCTCGATTCCGTGGGTCCACAGATCGATTGCGAAAGGTTCAAGCCAGTGAAAAATGCCCCGAAGCAAGGGACGCATCGGGTGCAATGCCGCAGGCCGGTGATAGTCGATCAGCACGATCTTGCCGCCAGGCTTGACGACCCGGAACGCCTCGGCGATCGTCGCGCGGCGCACGTGCTCGGGTTGCTCGTGCAGAAGAAAGTACATGCACGCGGTGTCAAAGCTCGCGTCGGGGAACGCCAGCGAGGAAGAGTCGCCCTGCGAGAGCGTCACGCGGGGATCCGCCGGCATTTTCTCGGCCAGGCTGGTGAGCTGGATCGGCAGGATGTCGATCACGTCAAGCGTCGCATCCGGCGTAAGCCGCTCGCGCAGGCGCGGGGTCAGGTCGCCGTAGGCGCAGGCAATTTGCAACACGCGCCCCTGCACCGTATCGCCCATCGCGTCCAGCATCGCGCCGCACAGGCGATCATAGTTGCCAAACAAAATGGCATTGATCAGGAATTCGTGCTCGAAAAGCCTGACCGAGCGTGGGTGGATGTAGGCCCACCAATACACCTGCTCCATATACTTGGGGATTGGCAGGGGAAATAGCGGTGGGGAATCTGCGGGCCGACGGACGGCGTCCGGGGAAACTGAAGTCAGACTGATCCTTGGCGGGGGCATGCTTCCATATCCTTACGTTCAATCCGCCTAGTACACCACAAGTTGTTGCTCATCAAAAGTCAAAACTATTGACCTGATTCGCCAAAGTGGAACAATTCACCCTGTATTTGATCTGCAACAATGCAGGTCGCCTTTTGAAGCGGTTCGCCAAGATGTCGTCCAAATCCAGCCATCCCCGCAAGCACGGCGCCTCCCAGGCCGGTGGCCAATCCGCCGCGCAGGCGGCGTTTTCACAAGGCGTCGGCTGGCACCAGCGGGGGCAGCTTGCCCAGGCGCAGGATTTTTACCGCCGCGCGCTGCAAGCAGACCCTCGTCACGCCGCCTCGATGCACCACCTGGGGATCATTGCCTATCAGACAAGCAAATTTGCCGAGGCGCTCGCGCTGATGGACCAGGCGCTTGCGAGCGACCCGAGCGATGCGTCCGCCCATAACAACCGCGGCCTTGTCCTGCAGGACATGGGCCAGCCACTGGAATCACTCCTATGCTTTGAGCGCGCACTGGCACTGGTGCCGGCCTACCCCGACGCGCTCAACAACCGCGGCAACGCGCTCAGCGACCTGGGGCGCCTGGACGAGGCCATCCCGTGCTACGAAGCGGCACTGCGGATCAATGCGCGATATCCCGAGGCGCATAAGAACCTTGGCGACGCCATGCGCGCCCTGGGTCGCCGCAAAGAAGCGCTCGAATGCTATGACCGGGCCATTGCCGTTAATCCGCGTTACGTCGATGCGCTGATCAACCGGGGCAACACACTGCGCGAGTTGCGCCAGCCTGGCGCCGCCATTGCGAGCTATGAACAGGCGTTGGCGATCGATCCGCAATCGGCCCAGGGCAACAATAACCTGGGCAACGTGCTCCAGGAACTGCACCATTACGATCGGGCGCTCGCATGCTTCGAACGGGCGATCGAGATTCGACCAGACTATGCGCGGGCGTTCCTGAACCGGGGCGCGGCCGAACTTGCCCTTGCCAGGCCAGTCGACGGCATGCGCAGCCTGGAGCGCGCCTGCGTGCTCGATCCAAAAAACGGCGAGCCGCGCTGGGCCATGGCAGTGGCCGAGCTCGCCCCGACCCTTGAAGCGGATCCTGACGACTCTGCCGCAGGCGTTCGCTTCACCGGCGCCATCGAGCGACTCGAGGCGTGGATCTTCCCGGATCATGCCGATTCCGCGCCCAACGATGTGGGATCGCACCAGCCTTTCTACATCGCCTATCGCGAAACCAACAATCGCGCCGCGCTCTCGCGCTATGGGGCGCTGTGCGCCCGCGTGATGGCGCACTGGCAGCGGCAGCACCCCGGAGCGCCGGCCAGGCGCGCAGGCGGGGACCGCATCCGTATCGGCATCGTGACGAACCACGTCCACGAGCATTCCGTCTGGAACGCCTTGCTCAAGGGCATCGTCCTCCAGATAGACCCCGCGCGCTTCGAGTTGTGCATCTTCAGCCTCGGGACCCTGCGCGATGATCAGACCGCGCTTGCGCGCCGGACCGCGTGGGCTTTCATCGATGACAAATGGACGCTGTCCGAGTGGGTTGAGGCGATCGGCGAGCTGGCGCCGGACGCACTGCTCTATCCGGAAATCGGCATGGACGCGATGACCACCCGGCTCGCGAGCCTGCGGCTGGCCCCTGTGCAATTGGCCGCCTGGGGCCACCCAGAGACCACCGGCCTGCCAACCATTGACCACTACGTCACTGCAGCCGACTTCGAGCCGCCGGGCTGCGAAGCGAACTACAGCGAGCGCGTCATGGCGCTCCCGGGGCTGGGCTGCTCGTACCAGAGGCTCGACGCCGCGCCCGCACAGATCGACCTGGCCGCGCTTGGCCTGGCACGGGGAACACCACTGCTGCTCTGCGCCGGCGTTCCGTTCAAGTACACGCCGCGCTTTGACGCGCTGCTCCTGGCCATCGCGCAGCGTCTGGGCGCCTGTCAATTCGTCTTCTTCGATTCGCCGGATTCACACGCCGTGGGCCAGGCGGTCCGCCAGCGCATGCGCCGCGCGTTCGCCAGCGCCGGCTTGCAGTTCGACGATTTTGCGCGTGTCGTGCCGTGGCAGTCGCGATCCGGCTTCTATGCACTCATGGCCCAATCGGACGTATTTCTCGACACGGTCGGCTTCTCGGGGTTCAATACCGCAATGCAGGCGATTGAATGCAGCCTGCCCATGGTGACGATGGAAGGTCGCTTCATGCGCGGCCGATTTGCTGGCGCCATTCTTCGCAAGATCGGCCTGGATGAGCTGGTGGCCTTCTCAGATGCGCAATACGTTGCGCTGGCCGTCGATCTGGCCACCAATCCCGGACGACGCCTGGAGTTGCGCTCTCACATCGAAGCCAGGCGCCACGTGCTGTTTGACGACACCGCGTCCATGATCGAACTGCAAGAGCGACTTTCGACACTATGCAACGAAATAGGCAACGACCGATGAAACTCCTGACCGAGGCCAGCCGACTTCTGCGGCGCGCCGTGACCATTCCTCTGCTGGCCGGCCTTGCCGCGCTCGCAGCCTGCTCGACAGCGCCCCCCGAAGGCATTAGCCCGGTGACGCCGTTCGACGTCAGCCGTTACGTCGGCAAGTGGTATGAAATCGCACGACTCGATCATTCATTCGAGCGCGGAATGACCGATGTCACCGCCACCTACCGGGCGCTTCCCGACGGTGCGATCGAGGTCGTCAACCGCGGTTTTGATCCGGCCAGGGACGGCTGGCGCGACGCGACGGGCAAGGCGCTTTTCACCGGGGATCCGACCCGCGGATCGCTGAAAGTGTCGTTCTTCGGGCCTTTCTATGGGGGCTATCACATCGTGGCGCTCGACCAGCAGGGCTACCGCTGGGCCATGGTGGCCGGTCCAGACCGTGGCTACCTGTGGATTCTGGGGCGAGACCGCTCGCTGCCGCCCGGCGTTCGGGAGCAACTGACCTTGCAGGCGCGATCGCTCGGCTTTGACGTCGACAAGCTGATCTGGGTGACGCAGGAACGAACCGATCCCCGGTGACTGGCAGCACTGCAACTGGCTAACCGCTGCGCCTGCGGCAAGGCCACCTCAACAAGGCGAACGGCACGGAGGGCACTAGCAGATGACGATGACCAAGTTTGAAGAAGACACGCGGGAATTGCTCCACGCACTATACGAAACGGTGCTTGATGAAGCGCGTTCGCTGGTGTCTTTCGTACGAGATGCGTGGCCGATGCTGCTGACGCTGTTCCTGATTCTCAGCGTCGGGATCTGGTTTATCCGGCCAGCACCACCCAGGCACGTGCTGCTGGAAATAGGCTCGCAAGGCGGGGCCTACGAAACCATGGGCAAGCAATACGTGGCGTTTTTCGCAAAGAACGGGATCACGCTCGAACTGGTCCACACCGCGGGAGCGGGCGAAAACATCGCGCGATTGCGTGATCAGAACGATCCGCTGCAGGCAGCTTTCGTGCAGGGAGGGCTCATGCGCCACGCGGATGCACAGGAACTTGCCTCGCTCGGCAGCATTGACTACGAACCGCTGTGGTTCTTCTATCGCGCGGATCGATTCAAGGATGGCGAGTCAGAGGACATGCACTACCTTTCGCAACCGGTTGCCATCGGCGAACCGGGTAGCGGCACGTACGCTCAGGCCATGCACATCATGAAGCTGCTCGGCATCGCCGACAGCCCGAACCTGCGCAAAATGTCCAACAAGGAAGGTGCTGAGGCCTTCAGGCGCGGCGACGTGAGCGCCCTCTTGCTGGTCGAAGGCATCGATTCCGAAAATCTCCAGTCGGTTCTGAAAGACCCCGTCACCCGGATCCGGAACTTCCGGCGCGCGGCGGCTTACACAAAGCTCATGCCGTTCTATCACGAGGTCCACATCCCCGAAGGCGCCTTGAGCCTGCAGCGCAACTTTCCCGAGCACAACACGACACTGGTGGCGACCACGACCAGCCTCGTGATCGACAAGAACATGCACCCCGCAATCCAGATGCTCTTCCTGGAAGCCGCGCGCAGCATCAACGGACAGCGCTCGTTTTTTTCGCGCAACGGCGAATTCCCCGCCTACAAGGAATCGATTCTGCCAGAAAGCGCTGTCGCCAAACGCTTCTATGCGAGGGGTACCCCCTTCCTGATGGACTACCTGCCATTCTGGCTCGCCGAATTCATCGACCGCGTATTCCTGCTGTGCGTGCCGATGTTCGCTTTCGCCTATCCAGTCATCAAAAGCATGCCCACCTTTCGTCTCGGGCGCGTGCGCAAGCGGATCAACGAAATCTACGGTGCGTTGAAATTCCTCGAGCAGGATCTCATCACGCATTACGAACCAGAACAGCAAGCGGACTATGTCAAGCGGCTAAATGAGATCGAGCAAAAATCGCTTGCACTGAAGATTCCGAACTCCATGATCAGTGACTACTACAGCCTGCGCTCGACCATCGACTTCATGCGCAGCTGGATGCAGCGCACTGACGAAAACACTGGCGCGCACTCCGTTGCGGCCGTTTCCGCGGAGACTGCGGTCGCGGTGACAGCCGGCGAAGTCGCTGCTGCGGATCCGAATATTGCCGGTGCCGATGTCGGTAAGGATGCCTCGCCCGGCCCCACGTCTGCGCAGACGCCCAATGCCGGTCAAACGTCTTGACGTTGTCGCCCTGGGCGAGGCGATGGTCGAGTTCAACCAGACTCGGCCAGGTCGCGCCGTCTACCGGCAGGGTTTCGGCGGAGACACGAGCAATTGCGCCATTGCCTCAGCACGCGCCGGTGCACGCGCGGCCTATTTGACACGCGTCGGAGACGACACCTTCGGCGCGTCGCTGCGTGCGCTCTGGGCACGCGAGCGCGTGGATGCGACCGGGGTCGAATCCGACCCACTCGCGCCGACCGGCATCTATTTTGTGACACACGACCTTTACGGCCATGCGTTCACCTACCGTCGGACAGGGTCCGCTGCCTCGCGCATGACTCCCGAGTGGCTGCACCGGCACGCCGCACCGATCGTGCGCGACGCGAAGTGGCTCCACGTATCGGGTATCTCGCTTGCAATCTCGCGCGAGGCGCGCGATACGACACTTGAGGCGATGCGAATCGCGCGTGAAGCCGGAACGCACGTTTCGTTCGATAGCAACGTTCGGCTCAAGCTCTGGACGATCGAGCAGGCGCGCGAAGGGCTGGCGCAGGCCATGGGCCTTTGCGATTTGTTCCTGCCGGGGATGGAGGATATCGGCGCGTTGACTGGCCTGACGCGCGCTGAGGAAGTTCTCGACTGGTGTCGCGCACGATGCCGCGCTCGGATTGTCCTGAAAATGGGGGCTGACGGCGCGCTCATGGACGATGGATCGAGCCGACGCCTGATTCCCGGCTGCCGCGTGACTGCGGTCGACGCAACCGGCGCGGGGGATTGCTTCTGTGGCAACTTGCTTGCGCGGCTGTCGGCGGGCGACGACCTGGTGGCGGCTACGCGCTGGGCCAACGTGGCGGCAGCGCTGGCGGTGCAGCGCTGGGGCGCGGTCGAAAGCCTGCCCACGGCCGTGCGCGTGCGCCGTGCGCTACGCGTCGCTTAATTGCGCGGCAGCGCGGCTGCGGCCCGTGCCAGCGACTCAATGCGATCGAAATCACGCGAGCCAACAGCATCCGCGGGCACCAGCCACGAGCCACCGACACAAGCCACGTTCGGCAGCAACAGGAATTCCGTTGCATTCGCGGCCGTGATGCCGCCCGTCGGACAAAACCGCACGTGCGGGAAAGGCCCGGCGAGTGCCTTGAGCATGGCCGCAGCGCCCGATTGGAATGCGGGAAAAAACTTGAGCTCGCCGAAGCCGTCCTCCAGGGCAGCCATGATCTCGGAGGGCGTGACGGCTCCGGGAAGCAGTGGCAGTGCATGGGCGCGGCAGGCGACCCCAAGCGCCGGCGTGTAACCGGGGCTCACCGCGAAGCGGGCACCCGCGTCGACTGCCGCCGCAACGTCTCGTGCGCTGCACACTGTCCCTACGCCCACCACCGCGTCCGGGCATCCTTGCGCGATGCGCCGCACGCACGCAAGCGCCGCGGCGGTGCGCAGGGTGACTTCCAGCATGCGGATGCCACCCGCGACCAACGCGTGCGCCAGGTCGACCGCAATGCCCGGATCGTCAAGCGTGATCACCGGGATGACGGGCGCATCCTGCATGACATCCAGCGCCGTCAACGGTGCATTGGATGTGACGAATTTCGCAGGCATTCCGGATGAAGCAGACATGTCGGTGGAATCACTCGGCGTCGGGTTGTGCCTTCGGGGCTGCCTGCTGAAAAGCGGGCAGCGCCTGGCAGTTCTCGTCGATGCGCAGCAGCGTCGGGATGCCGGACAGGTCTGTATTCACCCTGCGCGCATTCGCGAGTTGCGGCACGATGAAGATATCCGCCAGGGTCGGCGTGTCTCCGACGGCGAACTTCCCGGGCTTGCCACGGGCCACCATGCGCTCCACCGCCTCCAGTCCGTTCTTGACCCAGTGCCTGAACCAGACGTTGCGCCTTTCCTCGTCGACCTGAAATTCGCGCGACAGGTAGGTGAGCACGCGAAGGTTCTGCAGTGGGTGGATGTCACAGGCAATCGTCAACGCAATCGCGCGCAAGTGCGCCCGATCCGCAGCGGAACCCGGAAGCAACGGCACCTGGGGGTAAGCCTCGTCCAGGTACTCCACGATGGCCAATGACTGGTTGATGACCGCGCCGCCGTCTTCCAGTGACGGCACGAGTGCGTTCGGATTGATCTGGCGGTAGGCGTCGGTGCGCTGCTCTCCTCCGTTGCGCGTCAGGTGAACGGGAACCTGTTCATAGGTCAGCCCCTTGAGGTTGAGCGCGATGCGTACCCGGTAGGCGGCTGAACTGCGAAAGAAGGTGTAAAGCTTCATGGCGACTCCTGGTCGATCGGGTGGGAGTGCTTGCGGGATAGCCCCTTGGGCAGGGGAAAGGATACGTTCTCGGTCAGGCCGGACATGGTTCGAACCGAGACGGCACCGAGTTCCTTGAGGCGATCGATCACCTGTTGAACCAGCACCTCGGGGGCGGAAGCGCCTGCGGTGATGCCAACCCGCTTCGCGTCGACGAGCCAGCGGGGGTCGATCGAGTCCGGTCCGTCGATCAGGTGGGAGGGTACGCCCTTGCGCTCGGCCACCTCGCGCAGGCGATTGGAGTTGGAGCTGTTGGCGCTGCCGACCACCAGCACCAGATCACATTGGGGCGCCAGCACTTTGACCGCATCCTGACGGTTCTGCGTCGCGTAGCAGATATCGGTCTTCTTGGGCTCGACGATGTTCGGGAACCGCGTGCGAAGCGCGAAGGCAACTGCGGCGGCATCGTCGACCGAGAGGGTGGTCTGCGTCACGAAGGCCAGGCTATCAGGCGTACTGACCTCCAGCGCCTGGACATCGGCAACCGTTTCCACGAGATACATGCCGCCGGTTTCCTGGCCCAGTGTCCCCTCGACTTCCGGGTGCCCCTTGTGCCCGATCATGATGATCTCTCGACCGGCCGCGCGCATGCGCGAGACCTCAATGTGCACTTTGGTCACCAGTGGGCAGGTGGCATCGAACACCTGCAGGCCGCGTGCGGCGGCATCCTGCTGGACGGCCTTTGATACGCCGTGCGCCGAAAAAACGACGATCCCGTCCGGGGGGACCTCGTCGAGCTCGTCGATGAATACCGCGCCCTTTGACCGGAGGTCCTCAACGACAAAGCGGTTATGGACGATCTCGTGCCTCACGTAGATCGGCGCGCCATGCAATTCGAGCGCGCGCTCGACGATGTCGATGGCGCGGTCCACGCCGGCACAGAATCCGCGGGGCTGGGCCAGCACGAGTTCGGAGCCGCCGGGGGAGTTGGCTTGTGACGCGGGCTCCTGCATCACAGCACCCCCATGAGGTCGACGTCGACCCGCAACGTGCGCCCGGCGAGCGGGTGATTGAAGTCAAACAGCGCCCAGTCGGCGTTGATTTCCTTGAGTACACCGGAATAACGTCCGCCGTTGGGGGCGCTGAACTCGACCAGGTCGCCTGGCGCGAACTCGGCCTTTTCGCCCGCATGTTCGGAAAGCGCCGCGCGGGTAAGCCGCTGCAGGAGATCGGGGTTGCGCTCACCAAAGGCGTCGGCCGCGGCCAGCGCGTAACTGAAGCAGTCGCCTTCGGGATGGCCCAGCAGCGGCTGTTCCATGCCGGGGGACCACTGCCCGCTGCCGAGTTGAAGGGTCGCCGGACGGGCGTCGAACGTGTCGATAAAGGTCGATCCCGCACCGGGGCCGCTCTCGATCACAATCCGGTAATGCAGCGTCAGGTAGGAATCCGCACGGACAACGGGCGGAGCGCTGGAGGCCTGGTCAGTCAAAATCTGTCACCTTGAGCGGCGTTACGAAGCGAACATTTTAGAGCCAACTCGATGACAGAACCCCTATCCACCCCACCCAATATTTCCGAGCGCCCGCGCGAGCGTCTGATTCGCCACGGCACCGACGCGCTCACCAGCGCCGAACTGCTGTCCGTCATCCTGGGCACGGGGCTGCCCGGGACACCGGTACTGGACTTCGCGCACGGGTTGCTCAAGCGCTTTGGCGGCGTGCGCGGGCTCCTGGCCGCCAGCACGGACGAGTTGCGCTGCGTGGCGGGGATGGGCACGGCGCGGGTCTGCAGCCTGGCCGCAATACTGGCGCTGGCGCGCCGCGCGCTCGAAGAGGAGTTGGCGCGCGATTGTCTGCTGGATCACCCTGCACGGGTCAAAGCCTATTGCACGGCGCTGCTTGGTCATGAGCAGATCGAGCGGTGCATGGCCCTGTTTCTTGATAACCAGTACCGGCTAATCGTGGCCGAGGAAATTTCACGCGGGACGCTGACCCACACGCTGATCTACCCGCGCGAGCTGGTTAAGGCGGGGTTGCGGCACCATGCGGCGGCGGTGATCCTCGTGCACAACCATCCTTCAGGGCTGGCGCGCCCGAGTCAGGCGGATGTTGATCTGACGCGACTGGCCCGGGAGGCACTTCGGGTGGTTGATGTTCATCTGTTGGATCACCTGGTGGTCGCTGCGAACCGGGTGGTTTCTATGGATGAGTTGCGGCTGATTTGATTGTGGTTGTTTTGGGGGGACCGTCTCGCTTTTTGCGGGCTGCGTGCGGCGTGCCCCCCGCCGGGCTCAGGCTTCGCCGGTCCGCTTCGCGGACTGCCCTGCGGTTGCTGGTCCCGCCGGGCGGCAACCTGTTCGGTTGCCTTGTTTCCCGGCGGTCCTGGCGCAATCCTCGGCGGCGAAATTCGCCCTGCAGGGGGCACGCCGCACGCAGCCCGCAAAAAGCGAGACTCAGCGCACGATTGAAACGCCTAAATCATAAACAGGGGGCAGTCGGTGGCCCATTGTGTCAAGCCATACCAGAAGGAAACATGCCCCAGATTGCCGCGGTTCGCTTTGCGGACTTGGTGGCGCATGCCCCCGCCGGGCGAATTGCGCCGCCGAGGCTTGCGCCAGGACCGGCGGGAAACAAGGCGACCGAACAGGTCGCCGCCCGCCGGGACCAGCAAACGCAGGGCAGTCCGCGAAGCGGACCGGCGCAGCCTGAGCCCGGCGGGGGCACGCCGCACCCGGCCCGCAAAGAGCGAGACGTTCCCCCCGACAAAATCGAA